>JBGPMS010000348.1:0-5827 GCA_041487115.1 Gammaproteobacteria bacterium | reverse complement strand
TCGATGGTGAGCCCCAGGATGGACATGTTGTCGGTGTTCATTACCCCATGGACGAAGCCCACGCGCATCCAGTGCGCGATCATGCGCGCGGTGCGCTCGCACACCTGCCCGAACCACTCTGCGCGCAGAGCCTCGCCTGACCCGGCGAGTTCCGGGAAGTCGCGGCGGATGGTGAAGTCGATCAGCTGCTTCAACAGGGCCACGTCGTCGCGCGAGGTGGGCAGCTCGAAGTTGCCGAAGCGGATGAATGACGGCGCCACCCGGCACACGATCGCACCCGGCTCGGCCATGGGGTGGCCGTCGTAGAACATGTCGCGCACGACCTGATCGCCGGTCGCCACCAGGCTCAGCGCGCGGGTGGTGGGCACGCCGAGGTGATGCATCGCCTCGCTGCAGAGGAATTCGCGCACCGATGAGCGCAGCACGGCGCGGCCGTCGGCGGTGCGCGCATAGGGTGTGGGGCCCGCGCCCTTGAGCTGCAGCTCCCAGCGTTCGCCAGCCGCGTTGATGGTTTCGCCCAGGGTGATGGCGCGCCCGTCACCTAGCTGCCCGGCCCAGTGGCCAAACTGGTGCCCGCCGTAGTTGGCCGCATAGGGCTGCATACCCTCGAGCAGGGCGTTGCCGCCGAAGACCTGCGCGAATTCCGGCGAGGCGATGGCAGCCTCGTGGATGCCGAGCAGCGCCGCCACCTCGGGCGAGTGCGCGATGAGCCGCGGCGCGGACACCGGCGTGGGCTCCACCCACGAGTACAGCGCGCCGTGCACCTGCCGGCGTTGCGGGCCAACGCGGGGATCGGCTGGCAGCTCGCGCACGAAGCGGTTGTCGAAGCGCAGCGTTTGCAGCGCGGGGCTCGCTTTCAACTTTCGAATGGTGAGGTCAGTTGCGGACACTCGGCCCTTCTCCGGGTGATGTATCCGATCTCCCTGCGGGCGCGTCAGGACGACGCGCTGTACGCTTCCCGAGCGAGGCTGCCGTATAGCCGCTCGCACAGGCGCCGCCGCACTTCATCGGGAGAAAGGTCCGCGGGAAACGACGCCAGGGCCATCGTGCGGGCGGTCTCGAACATCTGGACTCCGATGAGGAGCCGTTCAACCGGGGTCATCGCAAGATAGCGCTGCCGCACGAGCCGCTCCATCTCAGGGGTTGTGTCGTTCATTCAGCATGCTCTCCAGTAGCTCGCTCACGCCAAGGCGCGGGGCCCACTCGCGGACATAAGCAAGATCGGCTCCGGAGCTTAGCAGATTGCGGACGTCGCGGAGCTGGAGCTCCGATCCGGAGTCCTTCGCCCAGATCAGCTTGGAGAGTATCAGGTCCTCCTTGGCTGCAATCCACGCGTCGAAGCCTGGAAGGCTGACCAGTCGCCGCCGACGGAACTCCGCAAGCCGATAGGTTTCGTCCTTGCGCACAACCATATCGACCTTCACCACGCTGCCTAGATGCAAGAGGTTGAACATGCCGCGGTCGAGAATGTTCTGCGACAGCTGGTCCCTGGGCACATAGTAGTCGGGCTCGAACGCCGACGCGAGTTGATCGGCCTGATGCAGTTCCACTGCCACCACGAGGTCGATGTCCCGAGTCATGCGAGGCTGGGCATAGTAGTTCATCGCCATAGACCCGGTGAGCATGTACTCGATGCCCGCCCGATCCAGCCTGGCACAGGCATCTTTCAGGACGTCGAGTTCGGTCAGCACGGGACTATCGTACGTGAAAGGGGTGCTGGGCACTGGGGTGCCTATCAATCCCAGCCTCACCTTACCCTCTGCCATTCCCTCGCTCTCTCGGTCCCTCACCCTACCCTCTTGGTGCCTCACCCTACCCTCTCGGTCCCTCACCCTACCCTCTCCCAGAGGGAGAGGGACCTTATGTCTGCTGGGGAGAGGGACCTTATGTCTGCTGGGGAGAGGGCGCGCTGAGCGGTGACCGAAACCTACAACGAAAGGCCTATATCCGCGCTCGAGGTTCTCCCTGAAAATGGAAAGATGACATCCCTGCTGAGCTTCTGGCGGACGCCGCAGGCGGAACTGCCCAACAACGAGATCCGCGAGCTGACGGCTCAGTTCTACGTCACCTTGGAGGCGTACTTCGCCAAGGTGAAGAACACCGGAGCTGCCCGCTGCCAGGGAGCCTACGACCGTGTCCTACATCTGCTGGAGAAGGAGCCCCGCAACTGGACGCACGCGTACGCCATCGAGCAGTTGCTGGTCCATTTGTTCGACGACGACACGTTGGCCAGCGAGCTGCAGGTCCGGGTGCGGGAGGCAAAGGAAACCCTCATGCCGGCACTGGCGGAATACTACGCGGCGGAGGCGGACAAGCCTTCTGCGGACGAACGTCGCGCCGTGCTGAGCCGTCTCGTCAACGACCTGCAGTGGCGCTACACCGTGGGCGAGGTGAAACGAGGATATACGAAAGAGATCACTGTGGCGACGGGCCAGTTGTTCATTGTGTCGCTGCTCGTGTTCGCGGCCTCGGTGCTCTTGACGGTTGCGGTCCCTGATCTGAAGCAGTTCGATATGCGGCTGCTGGTGCCGGCGGTCCTTGCCGGCTGCTGGGGAGCAGCCTTCAGCATGCTGAGCAGCTTGAAGGATCGCCTGGAGGCGAGCGACCTGGACGCGCTCAAGGTGTTGCGGGCGCGCTGGGTGCTCCGCTCGCGCGTGCTGATCGGCGCCGGCGCGGCCAGCGTCCTGTACTTCTTCTTCGTGTCCGGCCTGGTGACCGGCGCGGCCTTCCCCAACTTGAAGGCTGCGATGGCCACGGCCACTTGGCAGCTGGATACGTTCGCGCTGCTCGTGGTCTGGTGCTTCCTCGCCGGGTTCTCGGAGCGGCTCATTCCAGGGCTGCTCGCGCGGACCGAAGCGAAACTCGACACGCCCACCACGCCGGATCGGTATCGGCCGGCCGGCTTGAGCCCGGATGCCGCGAACGCGGCGTCCTTCAAACCCTCACCGGGAAGTCCTCAGACCCCGCCTGCCAATCCGGCGGTGGCCGAGAAAGGCGCTGCCGCGGCCTGATCCCGGGCTTCGGAGCGTTGCTTCGAGCAGGACTTGTGGGCCGCCGCTCCCTCGGCCAAGGTGGCCCGAACCCACCGCCCGACGGTTGCCGCATATCGCGAGCAAATGCTACGCTCGCGAGCTATGCGCATCGAAATCATCTGCACGGGTGACGAGGTCCTGACTGGCGCCACCGTCAACACCAATTTCAGCTACATCAGCCAAAAACTCGGGGACGTTGGGCTCGAGGTCAAGTGGGGAACGACGGTCGGTGACGACCGGGAGACGCTGCTGCAGGCGTTCCGGCTCGCAGGAGAGCGCGTCGACGCCGTGATCGTCAACGGCGGCCTCGGCCCCACCGTCGACGATTTGTCTCAGGAGGTCGCGGCACAGGCTGCCGGGGTCGAGCTCGTCTTCAACCGGGAGTGGTACCGCTGGATGGAGGAGTTCTTCCGGAAGCGCAGCCGCGTGATGCCGCCCAGCAATCGGAAGCAGGCCATGCTGCCTGCCAGTGCGGAGTTGCTCGACAATCCCATCGGAACTGCATGTGGATTCGCGCTCGACATCGGCAAGGCGCGCTTCTTCTTCACGCCGGGCGTGCCGCGGGAGGTGCACCGCATGCTCGCGGAGCAGATCATCCCGCGGCTGCTCGCGAGGAGCGGCCGCCAGACGGCAAGCTATCTGAAGCGATTCCACTCGTACGGGATAGGAGAATCGCACGCCGACACTTTGCTCGCGGGGCTGGAGTCGCTCGTGCCCGACGGGAGCTTGAAGCTCGGCTTCCGGGCCCACTACCCGCAGCTCGAAACCAAGCTGGCGATCCGCGGCACCGACATGGACGACATCCGCCGCAAGCTCGAGCCGGTGGAACGCGAGGTGCGCAAGCGCTTCGGCAACTTTATTCTCGCAGAGGACGATCAAAAGCTCGAAGGCGTAATTCTCGAGGAGCTCACCCGTCGCCAGGCTTCGCTGAGCGTGGTAGAGACCTTCACCGGCGGGGCGATCGCCGCGCGCATCGCCCCCCTAGCCGGTGCGGAGAGAGTGTTTCGCCGGGGCATCGTGGCGCGCGATCTGGCCGAAGTGTATGCGGCTGTCGGCCTCGGGGGATCGCAAGCGACGGGCGAGGTGACACCGGAAACGGCCGAGGCCATGGCGCGCGCCGCCCTGCAGCGGACCGGCGCCACGCATGCGCTCGCTGTGCTGATCGAGCTCGACGAGGGTGCGGACCGCATCGAGTTCGGCGGGACCATCTGCCTGGCGATCGCGACCGAAAACGAAGCCGTTTCCCGTCGCAGCCGCATGCTGGGCGGTCGCGAGTGGCTGCGACTGGGCGCGGCCGAATTGTCGCTCGACTGCCTGCGCCGTTATCTGCAGGGCCTGCCGGTGGACGAGCGCATCGACTTCGAGAAGGTGTAGTTCTCCCTCCCCCTCACCCTCCACGCGGCTATTCCCTGGTCCCGCACCGCAACATTCTTCGTGACAGCACGCCTCTGGCCCCGTATACTGCGCGACTTCCGCTTCAGAGCTACCCGCCTTGGTTCAAGAGGCTTCTCGAGCGGAGTTGTCCCTGACCCCCCGTTTCGTCGCTTTACGAAGCAGTGACTCCCCCGGTTAGCGACACGAGCACGCTAACGGCCGTCATTGCGATTCCTTTCGGTTCGCTGATCGTCTTTGCGTTGTCCTTTGCCCATGGGATCGCTCCCGGGGCTGCAATCAGCCATTGGAAGGAATCAGATGGAAAACCAGACATTCGCTACGCTCGCACTGAGCGCTCCCCTGCTGCGCGCCGTCGAGGCTTCGGGCTACACCACACCCACACCCGTGCAGGCGCAGACCATTCCCGCGGTGCTCGCCGGCCACGACCTGATGGTCTGCGCTCAAACGGGTACCGGCAAGACCGCCGCATTCATGCTCCCGGCACTGCAGCGCCTGGGGGAGGACGGACAGGGCAAGTCCCTCCGTGCACCACGCATCCTGGTGCTCACGCCCACGCGCGAGCTGGCGCAGCAGGTCACTGAGGCCGCCGTCACCTACGGCAAGTTCATGCGCCAAGTACGGATTGCGGTGGTCGTGGGCGGCGTGTCGTATCCCCAGCAGAACCGTGCGCTGTCGCAGCCGCTCGATATTCTCATTGCGACTCCCGGCCGCCTGATCGACCAGCTGGATCGCGGCCGCGCGGATCTGTCGTGCGTGGAGCTGCTGGTGCTGGACGAAGCGGACCGCATGCTGGACATGGGCTTCCTCGAGGCCGTGGAGCGCATAGCCAAGGCCACGCCGGCCACCCGCCAGACGCTGATGTTCTCCGCCACGCTCGACGGCGACATCGCCCGGCTGGGCAAGCGCCTGCTGCGGGAGCCCAAGCTCATCAGCGTAGACGGCGCCAGAGAGCGCCACGCCAACATCGAGCAGCGCCTGCACTTCGTCGACGACCGCGCGCACAAGGACCGGCTGCTCGACCATCTGCTGCGCGACACCGACATGAATCAGGCGATCGTGTTCACCTCCACCAAGCGCGATGCCGATCAGCTCGCGGTGTCGCTGCAAGCGCAGGGGCACGCCGTCGCCGCGCTGCACGGGGACATGAATCAGTACAACCGCACGCGCACGCTGTCGGGAATGAAGCAGGGCCGCATCCGGGTGCTGGTGGCAACCGATGTAGCCGCGCGTGGCCTCGACGTGGCCGGCGTGAGCCATGTGATCAATTACGACCTGCCGCGGGCGCCGGAGAACTACGTGCACCGTATCGGCCGCACCGGGCGAGCTGGCTCCAAGGGGCTCGCACTGTCCTTCGCGCACCGCACCGAGCGCGGTCTGCTCGCCCGCATCGAAGGCTTCAC
>JBGPMS010000347.1:0-5850 GCA_041487115.1 Gammaproteobacteria bacterium | reverse complement strand
GTCTCGGCCTGCGCCACCTGCGACGGTTTCTTCTACCGCGGCCAGGACGTGGCCGTGGTCGGCGGCGGGAACACCGCGGTGGAAGAGGCGCTCTATCTCTCCAACATCGCCAAGACCGTGACCGTGGTCCATCGACGGGACAAGTTCCGGGCCGAGAAAATCCTGGCCAACCGCCTGCTGGACAAAGCCAAGCACGGCAACGTACGCCTCGAATGGGAGCAGACGTTGGACGAGGTTCTGGGCGACAAGAGCGGCGTGACCGGGGTCCGCGTCAAGAGCGCCACGAGTGGCGGCACGCGCGACATCCACGTCAAGGGGCTGTTCATCGCCATCGGCCACACGCCCAACACCCAGATCTTCCAGGGCGAGGTCGAAATGGAGAACGGCTACATCGTGACGCGCGGCGGCCGTGAGGGAAACGCCACCGCCACCAGCGTGCCCGGCGTGTTCGCGGCGGGCGACGTGCAGGATCACGTGTACCGCCAGGCCGTCACCAGCGCCGGCAGCGGCTGCATGGCAGCGCTCGACGCCGAGAAGTATCTCGATTCCCTCGGGCTATGATCTCTCAAGTGAACAAACGTCGGCGCAACGACGACCCGGCAGATGACCCGGGACAGGAGTTTCTCGAGGCGGTGCGCGATGTGCAGCCGCTCCCCGACGCCGGGCGCGTAGTGCACGCTCCCAAGCCCCTCACTCCGCTGCCCTTCCAGCGCCGGGAAGACGATCGCCAGGTCCTGCGCGATAGCCTCAGCGACGAGGCCGTGCCGGACATGGAGCTGGAATCCGGTGAAGCTCTGGCGTTCCTGCGGCCGGGGCTGTCGCGGCAGGTGCTGCGCCGGTTGCGCAGCGGCCACTGGGCGACCCAGGACCAGTTGGACCTGCACGGAGCGCGCTCGGACGAGGCGCGTACATGGCTGGTGGACTTCCTCACCGCGGCAGTCAAACGCGGCCAGCGCTGCGTGGTCGTCGTACATGGCAAGGGCTTGGGCTCGAAGAATCGGGAGCCGGTGCTCAGGCGTAAAGTGGCGGGCTGGCTGGCGCAGCGCAGCGAGGTGCTGGCTTTTTCCCAGGCGCGGCCTGCGGACGGCGGCAGCGGAGCGGTAGTGGTGCTGTTGAAGGGCCCCAGCGCGAAACGCCCGCCGCACGCAGACGATCAGACAGAGGACGACTGAAGACGCCAGAGTCGTCTCGCGTCTCTCGCCTGAGGATCCGTGGCTGGCGCGGTGCGACCGCGCACGCGAGCTACACCGCGGCTTCGTCGGTCTCGCCGGTACGGATGCGGATGACCTGCTCCACGCTGGTGACGAAAATCTTGCCGTCGCCGATCTTTCCTGTGCGGGCCGACTTGACGATCGCCTCGATGGCGGTCTCCACCAGCTTGTCGGCAACCACGACCTCCACCTTCACCTTGGGCAGAAAATCGACCACGTATTCGGCGCCCCGGTAAAGCTCGGTATGCCCCTTCTGGCGCCCGAACCCTTTGACCTCGGTAACCGTCAATCCGGTCACTCCGATCTCGGACAGGGCCTCACGCACCTCGTCCAGCTTGAAGGGTTTGACGATGGCTTCGATCTTCTTCATGGCTCTTCCCCACGTTCAGGTCCGGGCCGGTCCCGGGCGCCTCGACAGTATAGTCACTCCCGCCAAGGAGATAAACGCCCGAAGCGGTGCGCGACCGCAAATCGAGCACCATAGCGGTGCGCCACGGCCCAACCGAAACCTCATGACATAATCCCCGCGCCTCTCGTGCCATGAGCTTCCGATTGCAGACCCGCATCCTCGACTCCCTGGAGCCGATCCTACCGGCCGACTGGGACCGGCTCGCCGGTGACAGCCCGTTCCTGTGCCATGCCTTCCTGCACGCGCTGCACGAAACCGGTTGCGCATCCGCCGAGCGCGGCTGGTCACCCCGCATCATCACGCTGTGGGATGGCGGGGCGCTGGCTGCGGCGATGCCATTGTATTTGAAGTCTCACTCCTATGGCGAGTACGTGTTCGACTGGGCCTGGGCCGACGCCTACGAGCGCCACGGGCTCGACTACTATCCCAAGCTGCTGTGCGCAGTGCCCTTCACGCCCGCGACCGGCTCCCGCCTTCTGGCCGCCACTCCCGAGTTACGCGGGCAGCTGTTGCGAGCGGCACTGGAGCTGGCGAGAGAGACGCGCTCGTCCTCGCTGCACGTGCTGTTCCCGCTGCCGGAACAGGCCGGGGAGCTGGAGGCCGCAGGCCTGATGCTGCGCAGCGGCGTACAGTTCCACTGGCGCAATCCCGGCTACCGCGATTTTGCCGACTTCCTGGCCGGCATGAGCCATGACAAGCGCAAGAAGATCAACCAGGAGCGGCGGCGGGTGCGCGAGAACGGCATCGAATTCGCCTGGTTGAGTGGCCGCGAGGCAACCCCGGCGCAGTGGGATTTCTTCACGCTGTGCTACAACCGCACCTACCGCCAGCACCACTCCACGCCCTACCTCAACCGCGCTTTCTTCCGGCGCCTGGCGCAGACCATGTCGGACAACGTGCTGCTCATCATCGCAGCGCGGGATGGCGAACCGGTCGCCGCTGCGCTCAACGTGTACAACGGCCACACGCTATGGGGGCGCTACTGGGGCGCAGCGCAATTCGTCTCGGGCCTGCATTTCGAGACCTGCTACTACCAGGCCATCGAGTTCTGCATCGCGCGCGGCATCCGCCTGTTCGAGGGCGGCGCCCAGGGCGAGCACAAGCTGGCGCGTGGCTTCCTGCCGGTAGCCACGTATTCCGGCCACTGGCTCACTCATCGCCAGTTCTCGCAAGCCGTCGAGGAGTTCCTGAGCCGGGAGGCACGCGGCATGAGCGCCTACCTGGACGAGTTGAACGAGCACAGCCCGTTCAAGACCGTGACATGAGATTCCCCCGCTCGTTCTCGGCGCACTTGAGGGAAGACCAGGACGGCAGAAATAGCGCGGCTGCGTGGCTTCCTGGCACGGCCTGCGGAAGAGGAAAAAAGAAAACCCGCCGATAGCCAGGGCGGGTTCAAGACAGACAGGTCAGGAGAGGTGATTTCTTCTAACAGCAACGCTACCCTACCGAACGGTTTTTGCGCTGTCGATTAACGTCAATGGACTGTGAGATGTCAAACATTCTGCATCCGCGCGGGCCTTCTTCTGCCGCATATGGCGCGGCCTGGTCCTGTACGATAGGCTCTCCACAACCGGGCCTTGCGATGAGCCACGATGCGCCGCCCCGGCCCGCTGCACTCTGGGGAAGACCACGCCATGCGCTTGCCACTGACCTTGTCGATCCTTCTTGGCATCGGCGCCCTGCTGCCGCTGCACCCCGCGGCGGGGCAGAACCCGGCGAAGCCCGCGCTGCCTACTCAGCTCACCTTCAGCGATCAGCAGCCTGGAACCGGGCGCGAGATTCACGACGGGATGTACGCCGTGATGCATTACACCGGCTGGGTCTACGACCCCGCCGCCGCGGACGGAAAGGGCCGGCAGTTCGTCAATTCGCGCGAGCGCGGCGAGCCGCTATCCTTTCTGTACGGCTATGAGCGCGCTGTCCGTGGGCTGGAGCGCGGGATGGAGGGGATGAAGGTCGGCGGCAAGCGCACCATCGTGATCCCGCCCAAGCTCGGCTACGACGGCTTCAAACACCCCAACCCGCCGGAGGTACCGAAGGGCTCAGCGCTGGTGTTCGAGGTGGAATTGCTCGACGCCGTGCCACAGGGCGTGCCGCCGGATCGCTAGCCTTCCGCTGTGATTCAGGCCACGCGCCGCGGCGAGGTGGTGTGAAGGTCGCGCGCCATCCACACCGCGGCTTCCAGGCCACGGTAGTATTTCGGTAGCAGCGCCATCTCGAGGAACCCGAGTCGGCGATAGAAACGGCGCGCGTGCTGGTTGCGCGCTCTGACTTCGAGATGAATGGCGCGGATGCCGGCCACATGCGCCGATTCCTCCAGCCAGCGGATCAACCTGGTGCCCAGGCCCAGGCGTTGGAACTCGGGCCGCACCGCCAGCAGATTGAGGTGGGCATGCTCATCGCCGAAGAACATGATGGCGAAGGCGATGAGGCGCGTACCCCGGCACATCGCGACGGACAACGTCTCCCGGCTGGAGATGCTCTTGCCAACCCGCGCGCGCGTCCAGGACCAGCCCAGCCCGCTCTCGATGAGGTCGCGCGACATCAACGCGATGTCCTGCGCGTCGTCGGTGCGCGCCAGCCTGATGGTGACCTCGCGGATGCTCATCGTCTGACGGACCGGCGACACGCAGGCGCGGCCTGTGGCCCTCTACACGGCGGTAAGGCCAGCACCGTGCTGGACAGGAAGCGCGCGCGCGACCCGCCGCGGAAGCAGGCTGCGCCCTCCTCGTTGCGGAAGCAGACGAACGGATTTGAGCAGGGCTTGCTCTCCTCCATCGGTTCGACCAGCCGATTAAGCCGCATAGATCGTTCTTATGCGTGAAGGTTTTAGGATGCCGGCCGTGATCCTCACGACGGTCTCGACACCCGAAGCGGGCCGAGAAATCTCCTGTACCAGTATACGCCGGGACCGGGCGCTCCTGCGGCGTCTCGACGCCCCGGGCGAGCCCATGCCGCGCTTTTTCGCGGCTTATGAATTCACACCTCAGTTGGCAGGCTTGTCCGTCACCGGAGGCTGGGCGGCCGCTTTCTTCGCTGCATCGAGCTGCGCGGGGCAATACGTCTCGAGCGTTTCGTCATAGCACCAGTGCGTGCCGAAGCCGTCGTTCCTCTTGATGCACTCGTAGACGTACTTGCCCATTTCGTCGGTCCAGTGGCAGCTTTTGTACTTCTGCATCTGGGCCTCACGCTGGTAGGTAGGCGCCGGATCGCCATCGGCGCGGGCGACCGAGGCCGTCAACCCGATCGCCAATCCGATCAGCAGCACGGCCGGTTTCAGAGCCTTTTGCGGACAGTTCATCGAAGTTCCTTGAAGAAACAGGTGGCGGACCAGCATCGGCTCCGCTCGGGATCCCGCTGTCCGGATGCTGCACGGTCCGGCCGCGGCGCGGCCAGATCCAGCGAACACGACGATTCTAAGGCAATCGGAGGGCCCCGGAAAGAACAGCGGCGCAGGGCGATAGACGATGGGCGATAGGCGATCTTCGACATCGTCAGCACGGCGTCGGGGCCGAAAGAGGCGCTCGACCTGATCCAACCCGCCAGCAGGCGACAAGCGACCCCGCCTGCGGCGAATGGCGCTCGGATGGGCCGCGGGTGAACGCTTGCGACCTATTTGGCGGTCCGGGCCATGACGGCGAACACGCCGCTCGCCCGGACGATGCGTTGATCGCCGACACAGATGTAGCAGTTGGCGAATGCCAGCCGGCTCCCCGCTTTCTGCGGATCGACGCGCGCTTCGATCCAATCTCCCTCCTTTGCGCTGCCGGCGAAATCCAAGGTCAGACTCGCGGTGACCAGGGACAGGGGCGGATCCGAGGAGTAGGCAAGCGCATAGCCGAGAGCGATGTCGGCGAGCGTCGCGAGCACCCCTCCGTGCACCAGGCCGCGATTGTTGCAGTGCTTGCGCTCGGCGTGAAGTCCGATCACCAGCTCCGCACCCTTGCCGCGGCTGAACAACGGCCCGATGATTTCCACGAACGGACTGGTGCGAAACAGGGGTTCGAATCCCGCGGGGATTGCGCTCACAAGGGCTCGAGCAGGAAGTTTGACATTATGGTGCGCCCGCAGGTGTCGGCGTCGAACTCTGCGTCACGAGCCGAGCCCGAACACCTGGAACAGTTGCAGCAGGCCTACGCTGCCGAAAGGCAGCAGGGCCGCCTGCACCGCCGGCTGCTCCATGACGGGAAGGAACGCGCCCTCGCGCAGGTTCTGGATGCGGTCGATCAT
>JBGPMS010000346.1:0-5895 GCA_041487115.1 Gammaproteobacteria bacterium | reverse complement strand
GTAGTAGAGGTGCTCGCCCCAGTCGAAGCCCAGCCAGTGCACCGTGTCGAGGATGGAGTCGACGTACTCGGTCTCTTCGGTAACCGGGTTGGTGTCGTCGAAGCGCATGTGGCAGACGCCGCCGTAGTCCTGCGCCACGCCGAAATTGAGGCAGATGGACTTGGCGTGTCCGATGTGCAGATAGCCGTTCGGCTCCGGCGGGAAGCGCGTCCGGATCCGGGCGGGATCCTTGGGCCCGCCCTCCTGCACCGACGCGGGTCCGGGCCTGCCGGCCCAGGTGCGCGTGGCGTATCTCCCCGTCTCGAGGTCCTGCTCGATGATGTTGCGGATGAAGTTGGTGACGTGGGTGGGCGGCGGCGACCCCGGTTTGGTCATGGGTGAATTCGGCTCTGAGGCGTATAAGGCTTTGATTTTACCGCACCGCAGCGGGCGTCAGGGCGGCGCCTCGCGCGGGAAGCCAAGGTCCCGGGCTCAGCGCGATGACTTGAGCAGCCACCGCTGAATGAAATAGTCCAGCGACAGCTTGCCCGGCCCGTGGAAGAAGGTCACCGCCAGCAGCGCTCCCCACAGCGCATGGTCCTTGATGCCGGCTTCGCTGATGTCGGGATAGGACATGGCGGCGACGAGGTTGAACACGAACGCGCCCAGTGCCACGGCGCGCCCGCCGATGCCGAGCACCAGCAGAGGCGGCAGGCACAGCTCCGCCGTTGTCCCCATATATGCGGCCAGCTCGGGCGGCAGCAGCGGCACGGCATACTCGTTCTCGAACAGCGAGAGCGTGCTGTCCCAGCTCTGGATCTTCACCAGCCCGGACATGAAGAACACCTTGGCCACATAGATGCGGATCGCGAGGTCGAAGATCGGCGTGGCGTAGTCGATTGCCTTCGCCACCTTCACGGCGAGCTCTGCCAGGCGTGTGATGATCATGCACTTGCTCCTCTTTGAGTCTGCCCTTGCCCTACCCTCTGCCAGTACCCTCACCCTACCCTCTCGGACCCTCACCCTACCCTCTCCCAGTTACCCTCACCCTACCCTCTCCCAGAGGGAGAGGGACCTTATGTCTGCCCGAGAGGGACCTTATCGCTGCTGCAGTGTCCCGCCGAGCACGTGATGCTGCAGGAAAACGGACAGGTCGAGCTCGGGTTCGGCTTGCAGCGCGTGGGTGTACGCCTCGGCCAGGGACATGCCCTCGGCCAAGCCTTCGAGCAATGCCAGCTCCCCCGGCGAGAGTCGCTCCAGTTCTACGGTGGCGCCGCGGCGGATGACCAGCAGCGAATCTCCACCCGCATCGAGCTGAACCGACTGGTCTCCGGTAAAGCCGGGCTGGTTCACCTGCCAGATGCGGAGGATGGGGTAGGGCGAGCGGACGATGCGACTGGCGGGATGCAGATCGAAGCGCAGCGTTGAGAAGATCTCCGGCGGCACCGCCGCGAGTGCCTGCAGATCGAGGGGCGCGGCGTCCGCGGCATGGAACGCGCTCTCCATCGCCCATTCGAGCTTCGCCACGTCCGCCAGATATACGAGCTGCGCCGCCGGCGGCCACTCCGCCAGAAAATCGCCGAGCTCGCCGCCGAAGTCGTTCAGATCGCCAGTCCGGGATGGGCAGCGCGACGCATACGTATCGGCGGCGCGGTTGAAGAACGGCTCGCCGACCAGCCCGAGAATCACGGGATACACCTCGCGCAGCGTGTTGCGGTAGTTGCTCAACACGTTGTTGCGGTAGATGGCGATGCGCGCCGATGCATCGAGTCCATGCCCCGCTGCGATCCAATCCGTAACAGCGCCCTCGTCGTGATCGATCACGGCACGCGCGAACGCGGCCTGCAGCTCAGGCAGCGATGGCATGCACGCGCTCGAGGATCTGCGCTGCTTTCGCGGCCTCGCCGAGCAATACGCCGAGCGGCGGGATGTCGGTGTCCCACTCGATCAACGTTGGCCGGGGGCCCAGACGTCCAATCGTTTCCCGGTATAGGGCCCAGACCTCGTCGGCCACAGCGGTGCCGTGCGTATCGATCAAACAGGGTCCGCTTGCGTCGAAGCCGGCCAGGTGGATCTCTTGCACCGCCGCAGCGGGTATCGCGGCCAGATAAGTGAGCGGATCGAAGCCGTGGTTCACCGCGCTGACGTGGATGTTGTTCACGTCGAGCAGGATCGCGCAGCCGCTGCGCGACGAGACCTCGGCGAGGAACTGCCACTCCGGAATGGTGGAGTGGCGGAACTGCAGATAGCTCGAGACGTTCTCGAGCAAGATCTGCCGGCCGATGTGACTCTGCACCTGCTCGATCCGGCCGCAGAGTTGCGCGAGCGCCTCTTCGGTGTAAGGCAGCGGTAACAGATCGTTGAGGTGGCGGCCACCGGCCGCGCCCCAGCACAGGTGCTCGGACACGAGCCCCGGCTCGTAGCGATCGATCAGGTGCGCGAGCTTGTCGAGATGGCTGCGATCCAGAGGGGAAACCGAGCCCAGCCCCAGTCCGACGCCATGCAGGCTCAGCGGATAGTCACGCCGGATGCGCTCGAGGAACTGGTGCGGCTGGCCGCCGTCGCCGAAATAGTTTTCGCTGTGGACCTCGACCCACGTGATGTCGGGCCGGGAGTCGATGATCTCGCGACAATGCGGCGCACGCAGGCCGATGCCGGCGCGCGAGGGTATCGCGGCCGTTCCGTGCTCTGCGCGCGCCGCAACTGGCATCGGCGCGAGATTACTTCTTGGATGCGACGACGGTTCCGCCCGTGATCTTCTCGCAGGTTCCCTTCGGCAGGTAGACCCACTCGTCGCCGCCGTCCGCCTTCGCTTGGCCGGCGCAGGAGTGCTTGCCGGTGCCGCAATCGTTCTTGCCCGCCTTGGCGACGCCGGCGCATTTTTCCATTCCCTTGTGCTCATCGGCGGCGACCGCGTTCGAGCCGGCTGTGGCGAGGCCGACGGCAAGCAACGTGGCAATGGCCGAACGGATGGCGAGGTCAGTTTGCTTCATCGACTTGTCTCCTTGAGATTGCGAGTGGATTTCAGGATTGCTATGCCCTGGGTGGGTAGGGGGCCGAGCGGCTGGCGACCGGCGCGGCACCCCGCCTGATACTACGTTGATGTCCCGGGCCTGGATGCATCGAGATCGGGCGCCGCCTTCCCCAGCGCCCGCGGGTAGGCTATCACGGTTCCGCATCAGGCGAGCACACACCCGAGCCCGGTATCGACCAGCCGCACCCATAGCAGTTGCCGGTCGCCGCCCGGGGTGAAGCGGACGCCGAGGCCCCACTGCATCCGCTCGGGTTCGCACCGCAGCCAGGTGTCGCACAAATACATGGCGCGATCGTCCGGGCTCCACGCGATGCCGTTGACGCAGGAAATGCCGCGGTCGATGCGATGCACTTCGAGGTTCGGGTCCAGCCGGTAGACGGAGCCCGTCGTCTCGGGGCTGTTGGCGATGTTCTTGGTGCCGGCCCAGAAGCGGCCTGCGCGGTCCACTTTACCGTCGTTGAACCGGTTGCCCGGCATGTCCGCCTCGGGATGCGCAATGGGTGTCACCGCGCCGGTCGTCGTGTCGACAAACACGAGACCGGCCCGCGTGCCGGCAACCAGACCGCCACGCCGGCGCAGGCCGATGCAACTCGTGACCTCCGGCATCGTCCAGCGCGCGACGGCGGCCGTCGCCGTCTCGAGCCGCTGGACCAGCTTGCCTTCCACATCGACCCAGTAGAGCGCCTGCTCGCGGACGCTCCAGACCGGGCTCTCGCCGATGAGGTTGGCGGCGGGGACGACTGTGCGGATGTCAGGCGTGGCTACCATTACCTCCCTCGCCACCGTTCGTCCTGAGCGTCGGATGCGAAGCATCCAGAGTCGAAGGATCGTAATGAGCGTCGGCCGCGAAGCATCCGGAGTCGAAGCACCAAACATCTCCCTCCCCACCGTTCGTCCTGAGCGTCGGATGCAAAGCATCCAGAGTCGAAGGATCGTAATGAGCGTCGGGCACGCAGCAGGATCGAGGCATCTTCCTACTTGGACTTCTTAACGGCTCGCACCCGCTCACCGACATCCTTCCCCCGCGCCAACCTGTGCACCTCGTTCCAGTCGCCTTGGATCATCGCCTCTTTCTTTCTTCGGCTCCAGCCTTTGATTCGACGCTCTGCGGCCAACGCCTCTTCGCGTCTCGCGCACTCTTGGGCGAAGACCAACTCGAAGGGGAGACGGGTTTCAGTGTAGCCCTTGAACTCGCCCGACTGATGCTTCGCGATTCGCAACTCGAGATCGTCGGTGTGCCCTGTGTAGTAGGAGCCATCCGCACAGCGCAGGATGTAGACCCAGAAGGCCTTGGACATGGTGGTTCCTCAGGGCTCTAGGCTCAGCTCCATCCTTCGACTCTGGCTGCTTCGCATCCGACGCTCAGGACGAACGGGGGAGGGGGCGTGTCGCGGCCTCGACTCTGGCTGCTTTGCATCCGACGCTCATTACGATCCTTCGACTCTGGATGCTTCGCATCCGACGCTCAGGACGAACGGGGGGGAGGTGGCGTGTCGCGGCCTCGACTCTGGATGCTTTGCATCCGACGCTCATTACGACCCTTCGACTCCGAGCGCCATGCGCTCTACGCTCATTACGACCCTTCGACTCTGGGCGCTGTGCGCCCGACGCTCAGGACGAACGGGGTGGAAATGGTGTCTTCGCTAGCGCGTCTACCACCGCCTTCGTAATGGCCGCGGTCCCGTCGCTCCCGCCGAACTCGAACGGCCGCACGCGCCCGCCGGCAAACACAGCCCGCACCGCATCCTCCAGCCCCCGTGCACCCGCGCTCACGCGCGCATCGCTGTGCCGTTCGCCGAGCCACTCCAGCATCATCGCACCGGACAGGAACATGGCTGTGGGGTTGGCCTTACCGGTGCCGGTGATGTCCGGTGCCGTGCCATGTGAAGGTTGAAACAGCGCGTGCTCGTCGCCGATGTCGCCGGACGGCGCGAGACCCATGCCACCGATCAAACCCGCGCCGAGGTCGGAGAGGATGTCGCCGAACATGTTCTCCGTCACCACGACGTCGTAGCTCCACGGCTGGCGTACGAGATTCAGCGCCATGGCATCGACGTTGCAGGTGTCGGATGCGAGTTGCGGGAACTGCCGGGCACGCTCGCCGAAGATCTGGTGCGAGAACGCGAAGGCGCGGAGAACGCCGGCCTTGTCCACGCAGGTTACCTTGCCTGCGCGTCCCTGCGCCCTGCGACGTTCCGCCAGTCGGAAGGCATAGTCGAAGATGCGCTCGGAGCCTCGGCGTGTGATACGCAAGGTGTCGATCGCCGTGTCGGCATCGAGCATGGTGCCGCGCCCGCGCGACCAGTAGAGGCCCTCGGTCTGCTCGCGCAGGATGACGAAGTCGATCTGTTCGGCGCGCGGATCGCGCAGCGGGCCATTCAGGCCCGGGATCGTGCGGATCGGGCGCACGCCGGCATACAGATCCAGGTTGATGCGAATGTCGAGCTGAGGCGCGATCTCGGTGCCGTCGGTATAGCGTACGTCGGGCAGGCCCATCGCGCCGAACAGGATCGCGTCGGCGCGCTCGCACTCACGCATGGACTCGTCCGGGAAAGCGTTGCCGGTGTCCCGGTAAAGCCCCGCGCCCCCCGGGAGCCTGCTCCACTCGAAGCGCCGGTCGATCTTTTCGGATAGAGCGTCGAGCACCGTGAGGCACGCGTCCATGACTTCGATGCCGATGCCGTCTCCGGGCAATACTGCGATGCGCAACTCGGACCCGCGTATCATGCTCCAATCCCTTTCGCTTATCTGGCGTTGAACCGGCCCGCATTTGGGCACGCGCCATGATACGTGAACGCCCGCAAGGCGCGGGACAGAACGAGGAGATGATCGATGAAGCCAAAAGAAGCGGTATGCATCATCACGGGAGCCGGCACTGGTGC
>JBGPMS010000345.1:0-5898 GCA_041487115.1 Gammaproteobacteria bacterium | reverse complement strand
CTCACCTCGTCGGCGGTGCTGAAGCCGGGTGCGAACGTGAGCTGCCACACCTGCTCGTCGCTCATGCCCGGGTGGACGTGCAAGCCGCGCTCTCGGGCCTTGCACAGGATCTTCTCGCGGTCGAAGCCGCCGCCGTCGTCGTTGATTTCCACCAGGATGCCGCCGCCTTGATGCATGGCGCGCAACTGGATCGTGCCGCGCCGCTGCTTGCCGGCCGCTTCGCGCAGCTCCGGGGGCTCGATGCCATGGTCCAGGGCGTTGCGCAGCAGGTGCATCAGCGGGTCCGCCAGCTTCTCGATGATCTCCTTGTCCAGCTCGGTCCCGCCGCCGTGCGTCGTGAGCTCCACGTCCTTGCCCAGGCGCTGCGCCAGGTCGTGCACCACGCGTTGCATGCGCGAGAAGAGAAAGTCCATGGGCAGCAGCCGGATGCCCATCACTGCATCCTGCAGCTCGCGCGTCTGCCGGCCGGCGTGGGCCACGCGGTCGCGCAACTGGGCATCGTTGGCGGCGCCGCTGCGCTGCGCCGCGTCGGCCAGCATGGACTGGGCGATCACCAGCTCGCCGACCAGATTGAGTAAGCGATCGACCTTGTCCACGTCCACCCGGATCGAGGAGCGGTCGAAGTGTGTCCGATCGGTGGCACGGCGGCCCAGCGCCGAACGGCTGGCTTCCTGATCGGTGGCGCGGCGGTCGTCACCCTTGCCGCCGAACACGCCGGTCTGGGAGAACGAGTCGCCGGTTTGCGTGAGAGCACTGTCTGACTGCGTGAAGGAGCCCGTGCTGGACTGCCCGCCCAGGAACAAGCCATAGGCCGTGCTGCCATCGCTGGCGCGACGCGAGCGCGGTTCCTCGGGCGCCGGCGTGGCCGGCCTTGGCAGCGTCTCGTGGCGCTCCACCCGCACGCTGTCGGCGCCAAGCAGGGAGCCGAGCCTGGCTTGCACGCCTTCCTGCGTCTGCGGCGTGAGCAGGAACAAGGACAGCGCGGGCGTACCGCTCGCGCCATCGCCGACCTGGAGATCCTCCACGCGACCGAGCGTGCCCAGCTCGGCATACAGGCTGGCCAGCGGCAGCGCCGTGATCGCCTGCCCGGAAGGCAGACGGACTTCGACGCGGAAGCGCTCGCTGCGCCGGGTCGTGGCCGCGGTAGGATCGTCCGGCGCGCTGCGATCGGAGGGCTCGCTCCGCGTGAGTTGCGTGAGCCGGTCGTAGACTCCCTGCAGCGCGGCGGGATCGGTCGCGCCGGTGTCCCTGAGACGGCGCAACTCCTCGCGCACGCCGTCGCAGGCCTCGAGCAGCACCGAGACCACGTCGTTGGTCGGCTTGAGCTCCTCTTTGCGCATGTGATCGAGGATGCTCTCGATCCGGTGCATGACCTCAGAGAAGCGCGTCGCGCCGAAGATGGTGCTGTTGCCTTTGACCGAGTGCGCAGCGCGAAAGATAGAGTGCAGCGCCTCCGGATCCGGTGAGTGCGCATCCAGGCGCAGCAGGTGCCCTTCCATGGCGGCGAGGTGCTCCTCGGTCTCCTGGAAGAACATCGGCAGGAAGCGCGTCAGGTCCACTGGCAGTCCCGGTCCTGTGCTGCAACGGTGCAGGTGGGTCGCGCGCCGTGCTAGCGCGTGACCTTCTGCACCACCTCGATCAACTTGGTGGGATCGAACGGCTTCACCAGCCAGCCGGTGGCGCCAGCCGAGCGTCCTTCGTCCTTCATCGCGTCGGAGCTCTCGGTGGTGAGCAGCAGAATCGGGGTGGTCTTGTACTGCGGCAGCGCGCGTAGCGCCTTGACCAGCGTGATGCCGTCCATCTTCGGCATGCTCTGGTCGGTGATGATCAGGTCGAAGGCATTGGCGAGCGCCTTTTGCAGGCCGTCCATGCCGTCCTCGGCCTCGATGACCCGGTGGCCCGCGGACTTCAGGACGTAGGCCAGCATCTCGCGGATGGCAGCCGAGTCGTCTACGGTCAGGACCAGTTTGTTCATGGCAGGTGCGATCCAGTTGTGTGTCGGTGGCCGGCCGCGAGGCTTCGTTCTGAGCTAGAACAAGTCGATCTCGCCGGCCTTCATGTCGGATTGCCGGACGCGGCTGCTGCCGCAGGACTCCAGCGCCGCCAGCGCCTCGAGGAAAGCGCGCTGCTCACCGGCGAGCTCCGCGGGCGGGGCGCCGGCGCCGTTGCGCAGAGCGCTCATCCTCTCCACTAGGTTCTGCATTCGCTGCGAGACCCGCGTGAGCGCATCTACCCGCTGCTCCGTGGTGGCGAGCAGCTGCCCGACAAGATCGGAGAACTGCATGTGCTGGGTGGCTGCCAGGAGGCTCCGCGCGACCGGCTCGGGCTGCACCGAACCGGCGGAAACCAGGCCCCGGTGCGCTTCCTGGAAGCAGTCCAGCAGATTGCGCGTGGCGTCCGACAGCAGCCTGCGGGTTTGCGCCAGCTCCTGATGGGCGGCATTGCATTGCAGGTGGAGCGCTGCGCTCGCTCGCCCGACCAGGTCCTCGAGGTCGCGGCTCGCGGCCTGCGCGCCAATCGTGGCAGTTTCGTCGGCGCTCGCTTCCGGCGGCCTCATGCAGTGGTCCTCGAATCAGGCTGGCAGCGGCTCAGAACAGGGTGATGTTGCGCTCTACCTGCAACTCGGACAGGCGTGTATCGGAGGCGATCAGGCGGTCGGCGATGGCCGCCAGGAAGGCGTCGCTGAAGCGCCGAACGCACTTGTCCGAAGCCCGCGCGAGCTGAATCGGATCGACCTTGGCGACCGTGATGTCCGTCACTGCGGACACGGTCAGCGCGCTCTTGACCTTGTTGCGCGACAGAAAGGCGGTCTCGCCCAGGATATGGCCGGGGTCGACCACGCGCAGCAGGGTGCCGTTCTTGGCGACGCGCGCCTGGCCTCGCACCAGCACGTAGAAACCGTGGTTCGCCTGCTGTTCCGCGATCAGCACGGTGTCGGCCGGGTGTCTCTGCCAGGTGGAGAATTTCAGCACCTCGGTGAGGTCGTCGTCCTCGAACCCGGCGAAGAAGCTGAGGCCCTTCAAGGCCTGCAGCTTGTCGGTGTCGTTGGTCATCTCCGAGCTCGACACCGAGCGTCCCGAGAACGGGGCGAAGGCCTCGGCGAATTCGCGCCAGGAGCCGAAGCGCTGCTTCGGGTTCTTGGCCGTCGCGCGCGAGAAGACCGCATCCAAAGCCTCGGGGACGCCGGGCCGGCGTGCGCTGGGCGCCTGCGGATTGGCGCGCAGGATCTGCTCGACGATGCCGTAGTGCGTCGACGCGGTGAAGGGCAGGGTGCCGGTGAGCATCTTGTACAGCACCATGCCGAGCGAGAACATGTCGCTGTGCGAGGAGAGCTTCTCGCCCTGGATCTGCTCGGGCGACATGTAGGCCGGCGAGCCCACGCCTTCCACCTGCGACACCTTCACGTTCTCGAGATTGAGCGCCGAGCCGAAGTCCGACACTTTCGGCTCCAGGTTCTCGGTAAGGAGGATGTTGTCCGGCTTGATGTCGCGGTGGATCACGCCGTGTTGCTGCGCGTAGTCCAATGCCACGCACGCGGTCTGCAGGATCTCGGCAACCAGCTTGAAGTCGAGCAGACTGCTTGGCCGGCAGTACTTGTCCAGGGTCGAGCCGTGCACGTACTCCATGGCGATGTACGCCTTGTTGTCGTCCACTGCCGAGTCGTAGATCTGCACGATGTTGGGATGCCGCAGCCGCTGCGCGAGCAGGACCTCGGTGAGAAAGAACTTGCGGATCAGCGTGGCCTGCTCGGGATCGCCAGCCTGGTCGATGGAGAACAGCTTGACTGCGACCTCCCGCGCCGTGGCGGGATCGCGCGCCAGATACACGCTGCTCGTCGTACCGCTGCCGAGCAGCCGCAGCACCTCGTATTTCCCCACCTTGCCACCGGGCAGAGGCCCGCGCTTCTTGGTGTCTGCAGTGGGGGGGGCCAGGATTTCCATAGGGCTCATCGCGTTCGATATCCGGGACCATAGGCAGCAAGAAGCGCGCCAGCGCCCGGCGCCCCCGAAGCCATGCCGATTCCAGTCATCACGTTGCCAAAACGTGTCGACCCCAGTAGCATGGAAGCTCGCGCCGATTTGATCGACAGCTTGCGGGCGCATTACAAATACAGCTAAAGCGCGGGCGAACCCGTCCCAGCCTTGGCTGGACGGGTTTTTGTTTTGGCGCCGCCTCTCTCACTGCCCGCCGGGCCGGTATCCGGCTTACGACCCGCAAGCGCCGAACTTTAGGCTTGGTTGGCCCCGATATTCGACGGGCCGGCTGCGCCGGAAAGGAGTGGGTACGACATGACCGAATTCGAGACGCTGGCCATACGCGCCGGCATACACCGCAGCCAGTTCAACGAGCATTCCGAGGCGCTGTATCTGACCTCGAGTTACGTGTTCGAAAACGCCGCCCAGGCGGCCGCGCGTTTCTCGGGCGAGGAGGCCGGCATGGTCTACTCGCGCTATACCAACCCCACTGTGGACATGCTGCAGGAGCGCCTCGCCGCTCTCGAAGGCGCGGAGAGCTGCGTAGCCACCGCCTCGGGCATGTCGGCCATCCTGGCCTGCGTGATGTGCTTCACGCGTGCCGGAGACCATATCGTCGCCTCGCGTGGTCTGTTCGGCGCCACTGTGCAGTTGCTCAACAACTGGCTCACGCGGTTCGGGATCTCTACCACCTTTGTTTCCCCCACGGATGTGAGCGAGTGGGAGGCGGCGTTGACGCCCGCTACGCGCCTGCTGTTCCTGGAGACGCCCTCGAACCCGCTCACCGAGGTGTCGGACATCGTGGCTTTGAGCGCGCTGGCCCGTCGGGCTGGCGCGTTGCTCGCGGTCGACAATTGCTTCTGCACGCCCGCGCTGCAGCGACCCCTCGAGCTGGGTGCCGACATCGTGATTCACTCCGCAACCAAATACTTGGACGGGCAGGGGCGGGTGCTGGGCGGGGCGGTACTGGGCAAGCGCGAGCTGATCCACGAGCCGCTCACGACCTTCCTGCGCAACGCCGGCCCGACGCTCAGCCCGTTCAACGCCTGGGTCATTCTCAAGGGGCTGGAAACCTTGAAGCTCCGGATGCAGGCGCACAGTGCGAACGCGCTGGTGCTGGCCCAATGGCTGGAGGGCCATCCGCGGGTGGAGCGGGTCTACTACCCCGGGCTGCCCTCGCATCGGCAGCACGAGCTCGCCCGGCGCCAGCAGGCGAGCGGCGGCGGCATCGTGTCCTTCGTGGTGAAGGGCGGGCGCGAGGCGGCCTGGCGCGTGGTCGACGCCACCCGCATGATCTCGATCACCGCCAATCTGGGGGACGTGAAGAGCACCATCACGCATCCCGCCAGCACGACCCATGGGCGGCTGCCGCCTGCGGCGCGCGAGCGGGCGGGGATCAGCGAGGGGCTGCTGCGCGTGGCGGTAGGACTGGAAGCCCCAGCCGACGTCCAGGCCGATCTGGCGGCCGGGTTGAGCGCGTGAAATGTGAGCGCGAGGTCGATCAAGATCAACGCGACGAGCTGCTCGACCGTCGCGTCGAACGAATGCGGTTCGACCTTGCGTAAGAATGCCAGGCGCAACCCGGCGCGCAGGTTGCGTGCCAGCGCTGCCAGGAAGGCCGAAACTGGGTTCACGGACCGGCCTCGCGCACAAGACGCAGTCGGAACGTCAAGCCAGATCCACGGCATGGCAGCCGTCCGCGCCGACCAACAGATACTGGCCATGCTGGTACCAGTCGGACAACACCCAGCGCTCGCAGCTTCGACCGTCTACGAGATGAACGTGGCGCGCAGGCCGGTGGGTGTGTCCATGAATCATTCGCGTGCATCCGCTGTCCCGGAACGCTTGCTCCACGGCGGACGGCGTCACATCCATGATCTCGGCCGTCTTGACCTGTTTTGCGCGTTCGCTCACCTTGCGCCCG
>JBGPMS010000344.1:0-5900 GCA_041487115.1 Gammaproteobacteria bacterium | reverse complement strand
GATCGCCGCCTGCAGGTCGGTACGCCGGCGCGACAGCTCTTCCAGCCCGACCCGCTGCGCTTCGAGCTGCTGCTCCCACTTTCTCTTGTCGAACTCCAGTTGCTCGATCTGCCTGTCGAGGAGCACGGTACGATGCCCGGCAAACCAAGCAGACAGCGCCTCCCGGGCCCGCCGCAGCGCCGCGAGGTGAGCCTCCAGGGCTTCGAGGCGCTCTCCATCGGCCGCCAGCGGCGCCAGGCGCTCGATCTGGTCGCGCGCCCGCACCACCGCGTCGTGCGCGTGGTTCAGGTTCTCGAAATTGGCGATCAGCGCGCGGATGCGGTCCTCCGTGTCATCCGGCTCGAGCATGTGCCGGCGCACGAACTCGGTGAGGTTCCCCACCGACTTCATCGACACCGTCTGGTAGAAGAGATCGAGCGCCTGCGGGTGCGGTACACCCAGCTCGCGCCGCAGCCGCGAGCCGTACTCCTCGAACGTGTCGAAGAGAGCGACGCGCCGATCCGCCCGCAGCCGCTTGCGCAGGCTCTGGATGTCCTCGCCAAAGCCCGTGAAATCGTCCGTGATCGCGAGCTCGCCGGTCGCGACGGCGTAGAGGCGATACGGGTTGCGCTCGCCCTCCTTGGTCCAGAAGACCTGGGCCAGCGTCACGTGGCGCTCGGCAACCCGATCGCTGAACACGCCAAGGAGCACGCTGTAGCTGCTCTCCCCGCGCAGCGCCTGGGCCTGGGCGCCGCCGGTCAGCTCGTTCGTGACGCTGCGGTATTCGCCCCGTACGTAGGAGTAGAGCGAGCGTTCACGTGCTTCCGCGCCCGCCGCCTTGTTGTAGGTGATCTTGCGCGGCGGCACCAGCAGCGTGGTGAGTGCATCCACCAGCGTGGACTTGCCCGAGCCGATGTCGCCCGTGAGCAGCGCGTTGTCGCCGCCGGGCTCGATCCTCCAGACGCGCGCGTCGAACGTGCCCCAGTTGAGCAGCTCGAAGCGCGCCAGCCGGAAGCCCGGCTGCAAGGTCTCATTCGAGGCGTTGCGCATGATCGCGGTAGGCCGTTTCCAGATCGGCGAGCCAATCGGCGTTGACGAACGCTCGCAAGATGCGGCGCACTTCGTAGAGGTCCTCGTCCTCCTTCATCTTGCGCAAAAACCCGAGCTCCTCGACACGCGCGACGTGGCGCTCGATCTGGTCCTCCAGCTTGGCCTCGTTGGTGCCAGACGCGAGGAAGGTGCGCATCATGTCCACCATCTGCTCGCGCGAGAGCACGAGCCGCGTCTCGCCACCCTGCGCGTCGTGCTGCGCGAGGCGCTTACGCAGGAGCACCAGGAGCAGGCTCACCGGGTAGCTGAGCGGCCGGCGCGCGATCAGACGCGGCGCCACCTCGTCCGTACCGCCTGCGTCCGCGTCGCTCTGTCGCAGAAACGCGTAACCCTCGGCTTCATCGATGATGAGATCGAGGCCGAGCAGCCGCAGGTGGTCGCGCGCCGCGCCTTGCAAGTTGAGAAGATCCCGCCACATTGCGGCAGCTTGCTCGCGGTATACGACGCCCTTGAGAAGACCGACCAGGATCGAAGGAAGCTCGTTGCCTTGTGCTGCTTCCATTGCGCTCATTCCGAGAAGATCACGCGCGGCAGGCGCACCCGTTTCTCCGCCCTCTCGCCGGTGGGCGGAATCACCACCGTCTCCGTGACGGACTCGTCCACTGCCGCGCCTTCGTCGCCCGCAATTCTGAGGTAGGCGACGACTTCGGCCAGCCCCTGCTCGGGCGGGAAGGCGGAGGTCACTTCTGCAAGCGTCACTTGCGAGCGGCTGCGAAGGAGCTCCGCGACGTGCCCGCGCAGCAGCTTCTCGTCCACCACGGTCTGCTCGAAGAGCGCGGCCAGATTCAGCTCGGCCACACCCTCTTCGATCGCCTCCAGGCCGAGCACGGGGTTGCGGGGCGGACGATAGAGCGACCGGCACATTGGTAAGTGGAATTCGGGGACCGTGGCGTCGAGCAGGGTAAACCCCGGCCCCTGCGGCGGATCGGCCTTGATGCGGATCGCGTGCGCTTCGATCTCACGGATGAGATCGAGAATGCGGCGGTTTTCGAGGTGAGCCTGGTCGTCCACGAAGCGACGCAACTGCTCGACCAGCTGCGCGAGCGTGGCGTGCACTTTCTCGCCGGCGTCGAGCAGCAGGAACGGGATGCCGCGCACGAACTCCTCGTGTGACAGCTCCCGCACCGCTGGCAGCTCGTGCACCCGGCGCAACCACGCCTGCAGCTCGTCCTGCCGCGCCGGCGACATCAGAAACTCCCAGAACGCGTCGAAGCTCTTGCCCTGGTCCGAACGGCGAATGTGGTCGGTTTCGCCGAAGATCTCCTCCAGCAGCGCGCCCTTGGCCTGCGTACTGGTCGCCACCCGCTCGCGCGTCTGCGCGTCGAGCTCGCGGAAATTCTCCTCGACCTGCCGGAAGTCGCCCAGCAGATGGCGAGCGGTATCTTCGACCTGCAGATAGCGCTCCTTGACCTGCGTCGCGTCGAGCGGGCCGGCCTGGCCGCTGCGCACCCGTTCGATCTCCCGCTCGAGCTCGGCCCTGCGCCGCTCCAGTTCCCGGATGCGCACCGCCGGATCGTCCTGCGCGCCCGTCGCCAGATCGCGCAACAGCTGGAACAGGGTCAACAGGCGGGACTCCGTGCCCACGAACTGCTGCGGCCTGAGCCCTTGAATCCACTCGATCGCCTTTTCGGCGGCGGGCGTCAGATCGAACTCCGCGTCCTCACCGGACTTCGGGTAGTACTTGCGCAGGTAGGCCCGCTCGGGCGCAGCCCAATCCTCCAGATACTGGCGCGCGCTCTTGGGATAGCGCTCCGTCCCGTGCGTCTCGCTCAGCTGGGCGAGGTAGGTGTCCAGATGCGCCATCAGCTCCGGCGCCGGGATCGCCCGCCGGTTGGGCTGGATGAAAGCGAGCGCCAGAAAGCTCAGGACGAGCGGCGCATGATCGGCGGCGAGCAGCCGCCAGGCGGCGTGAGTCTGCCGGAGCCGGTCCAGGGTGTCGTGGTCCATCCCGCGATTGTGAGGCAATCCAGCCCGCAGGTGCCAGCGGATGCCGAAAGGTTGTCCGGCGCCTTCGATCGAGGGCGCAGTAGAAAGTAAGCCTGCCCCCGTTCTCACCTACCGCTAAACGTTCCCTCTCCCCTTGTGGGAGAGGGCTAGGGTGAGGGGTGAAGCCGAAGGCGACTACTACCGAATCAGACGTTACAGCCCGCTAGCGACTAGCGTCTGACCAATTGACCCGCCTGATCTTGCGCTTCCATGAACGCGCGGCGGAATTCCATCGGATCGGAGATTCCGGGGATGGGCGCCTGTGGCGTACCGGCACCGGCAATGACCAGAGATCCGTAATTGAAAATGCGGCCGAGCATATCTTGATGGATCTGAATGCTCTCTACTTTGGTGATGTTGATTTCAACCGTGTTACGGCTGATGAAGCCGAACTTCGCCACTACCCGCTTGGTCGTAATTGCCAGCTCCGTGGTCTTGTAACGAATGAACGCGATCAGCCAGAAGATAAGTCCGATGCCGAAGACGAACAAAAGCGCGGTGCCCAGCAGAATCATAGGGGCGAGGTGCCACAAGCTGATATGGCCCTCATAGACGATCTTCTCGCCCTCGATCAGGGCGTCTTTGATGTAGCTGGCCATGCAAGTCCACCGGTATATGTTAGGTGGTTGACACCGAAAGCAGACTGCGGTTCCCGCACCCAGACGAACATCCGGGCCGACCGCCGCGAGCCACGCCTCTGGAAGCACATCCCGCCGGCCGATACGCCTGGGCGAGAGCCAGTTTGCCCCAAGCTGCTATTTCACGATGTCGAGCAGTTCGACTTCGAAGACCAGTGTAGCGCCGGGCTTGATCGTCGGTGGCGACCCGCGCTCGCCATAGGCGATGTCGGCCGGGCACACCAGGCGGGCCTTGCCGCCCACCTTGACCTGCTGCAAGCCTTCGGTCCAGCACTTGATCACGTTGGCCAGGGGGAACGTGGCCGGCTCGCCGCGCTTGATCGAGCTGTCGAACACCGTTCCGTCGATCAGGGTGCCCTGATAGTGGACCTTCACCTTGTCCGCGGCCGTGGGCATCGCGCCACTTCCCTCCTTGAGCGTCTTGACGATCGCCCCCGACGCGGTCTTCTTGGCGCCGGGTTCCGCCGCGGCCTTCGACACAAATGCAGCGCCAGCCGCCTTCTCCTTCTCCGCGACCGCACCGGCACGAGCCTGCGCCAACTGCTGAATCTGCGGACCGAAGGTCTGCATCTCGACCTTGATCGGTCGCTTCAGTACGCCATCGGAGAGGCCGGACTTCACGATCTCCAGCTCGGACTCGCTGAGCGCGAAAGTGGCGAGGTTCTGGCTGATCGCGACGCCAAGCGCATAGAGGGTCTTCTGCTCGTCGTTGGCCAGTTCCGCGGCGGTTGCTCGCGCGCCAGACAACCCGACACCGAGCACAGCCAAAAGGCAGTACACAATGGCTTTCATGGGAGATCCCTCGGTTGAAAAGGCGCGATAGTACCGCAATTCGACGCCGCGCCTGGCCGGCTATCCCGGATAGGGTGCGCGGTAGAAGATCCGCCGAGCCGGTCGATGCTATTTCTTCTTCGCTTCCAGCCTCGCTTGCAGATCGGCGAATGGATTGTGGGTTGCGGCGGATCCTTGAGCGCCGGAGCTTCTGTCTCTTCCGGCCTCGTCCAGGACGCGTGCATGCTCGTTTTCGTGGCAATACAGGCAGAGCAATTCCCAGTTGCTGCCATCGAGCGGATTGTTGTCGTGATTGTGGTCTTTGTGGTGCACCGTCAACTCCCTCAGGCGCACCCCTGAGAACTCACGGCCACAGCGCCCGCAAATCGACGGAAACAGCTTGAGTGCACGCTCGCGATAAGTCGCCTCGCGCTCGTTACTATGCCGGCGCGCTTCGGCGACAATGCGGTCGAGCCGTCCCGGATCGGGAACTGTCTTCTTCGTCACCTCTGAATAGCCAGTTGTTGCGCTTGGCTAAACTATAGCAGGACAAACCAGGATACGGGCATCGCCGGATTGTCCGTTGCACACTGGCAAGTTCCAATCGGTTCGCTGTCGCTACCGGACATCGATGCGGTAGTCGCGACCCTCCCAGGAGCCCGACCCCGTCCAGTAGAAAGTCATGTCGATGCGCTGCCCTGCTCGCAGTTGCGCGGCCGGCGGTTCCGCCACGTGCATGCCAAGACCGGTATCGTGCGTGGGAACGTCGGCGACGTGCTGCCAGCCATCCACCCCACAATGCACGAGGGCGGGCGCGGGGAGCCAGATGCGGAGGCGTTGTCCGGGATGCAGCTCCGCGGCGGGCAACCGCAGTGTCCAGACAACATGATCCACTGCCGGACGACGGCCGCCGTAGCGCTGCCAGACGGCTTCCGGACGGTCGCACGGCCGCCCCAGCTCGCAGCTCATGGCGAGCTTCACGAATTCCGCGTGTGCCCAGACCAGCGGCATGGCCGAGCCGCTCGGCTTGCCGGGATAGAGGCCGCGCTCGGGAATGGGAGCCGCATCCCACACCTGCTCCGGGATCAGACCGGCGCGACCGGTCATCGCCGCCATCGCCTCCAGATAAGGCCGCGGATTTCTGCCGGCAGCGAGCTCGTACTGGCCACGCTCGCCTGTCAGGAGCGGCCAGGGCCGCCCCTGTCCGAAACCATCGAAGGGATTGCCGTCGGGCTGCTCTCCATATCCGTCGCCGGTGTAGCGGCGCCAGGCCGCACCGTTCGGCGTGTCCACTTTGAGCTGACGGTCGATGACCTGGATCGTATCGACGATCATCGGATCGTGCGGATCGCGCAGTCCGAACCGCACGAGCTGCAGGAAATCCGTCGCCACTTGCTCTTCCGCCGGAAGCCTAGG
>JBGPMS010000343.1:0-5931 GCA_041487115.1 Gammaproteobacteria bacterium | reverse complement strand
CGACTTCGTCGATCCCAACACGCGCACGATCAAGGTGCGCGCAGTGGTGGCGAACCCGCAGCGCGTGCTGAAGGGCGAGATGTTCGTGAACGGCGACATCGCCGGGCCGGTGGAAGAAGGTGTTCTGGTACCGGCCCCGGCCGTGTTCCTGGTCGGAGACCGCCACTTCGTCTTCGTCGAGGAAGGCAAGGGGCGCTTCACGCGCACCGAGGTCGCGCGCGACGGGGAGGTCGACGGCAAGGTCGCGGTACGTGCTGGCCTGAAGCCCGGCACGCGTGTGGTCACCGCGGGCTCGTTGCTGCTGCAGCAGATGCTCGAGGCCCAGGCCGGTGGCTGACGCGTTTCAGGCGCTGACCTCGTGATTCGCTATATCGTTGCCTTCTGCCTGCGGCAGCCGATGTTCGTGCTGCTGGGCACGATCCTGTTCGTGGGCGGGGGGGTCGCAGCCTTCCTGCAGCTTCCGATCGAGGCCTTCCCGGATGTTTCGGACACGCAGGTCACCGTGATCACCCTGTACCCCGGACGTGCGGCGGAGGAGGTGGAGAAGCAGGTCACCATTCCGCTCGAGGTGGCGCTGGCCGGTCTGCCGAATGCAGTGCGCATGTTCTCCCACACGCAGTTCGGCCTGTCGTTTCTTATCCTCACCTTCGACGACCGGGCCACTCCCTACTTCGCCAGGCAGCAGGTCGCCGAGCGCTTGCGCGAGGCCGATCTGCCCAACGGCGTCACGTCCCAGCTCGCGCCGCTGTCCACTGCCATCGGCGAGGTCTACCGCTATCGCCTGCGGGGCGATAGCTCGAGCCCGATGGATCTGCGCACGATCGAGGACTGGACCGTCGAGCGCCAGCTCAAACAGGTGCCAGGGGTGGCCGACATCACCACGATGGGAGGCCTCATCAAGCAATACGAGGTGAACCCCGACCTCGCCCGCATGAAGCTGTATCACGTCACGCTGCAGCAGTTGTTCCAGGCGCTGGCCAATGGCAATGCCAACGCGGGCGGCAGCTACGTGGAGCAGGGCCGCCAGCAGTTCCTGATCCGGGGAGTGGGTTTGTTTCGCAACAGCGCCGACATCGGCGACGTGGTCGTCGCCGAGCACAACGGCACGCCGGTGATGGTCAAGCATATCGCGGAGGTCACCGTCGGTGCCGTGCCGCGGCAGGGACTGGTCGGCCAGGATGGCGCCGACGACGTAGTGACCGGCATCGTGCTCATGCGCCAGGGCGAGAACCCTTCGCGCGTGCTGGCGGCGGTCAAGCAGAAAATCGATCACCTCAACCGGTCGGTGCTGCCGAAGGGGATGCAGATCGTTCCGTTCTACGACCGCACCTGGCTTATCGACAGGACCCTGCGCACGGTGTTCACCAATCTGGCCGAGGGCGCCGCACTGGTCACGCTGGTCCTGCTGTTATTTCTCGGCAACCTGCGCGCGGCTGCCATCGTGGCGCTCGTCATCCCGCTGTCGCTCCTGGCTACGTTCCTGGGCTTGACCTGGCGCGGGATCCCGGCGAATCTGCTGTCGCTCGGGGCGATGGACTTCGGCATCATCGTAGACGGCGCCGTGATCGTGGTGGAGAACATCTTCCGCCAGCTGTCCGAAGCCAGGGGCGAGACCGACCGCGAGCGCCGGCTCGAGCGCATCCTGGACGCCACGGTGGAGGTTGGCCGTCCGACGCTGTTTTCGATGCTCATCATCATCGCGGCGAACATTCCGATCTTCACTTTGCAGCGCCACGAAGGCCGCATCTTCGCGCCGATGGCCTGGTCGGTGACCTCGGCGCTGGTCGGCTCGCTCCTGGTCTCGCTCACGCTGGTGCCGCTGCTGTGTCTACTGCTCCTGGGCAAGAAGTTGCCCGAGGAAGACAACCTTCTCGTCCGCCGCAGCAAGGCGCTGTACCGCCCTGTGCTGGGATGGGCGCTGTCGCACAAGGGGTTAGTGCTCGCCGTGGGCGGCGTGGTGCTGGCCGGCAGTCTAGCGTTGGTGCCCCGGCTGGGCAGCGAATTCCTGCCGGAGCTGAACGAAGGCTCGATCTGGATCAATCTGCCGATGCCGCCCAGCGTGTCGGTGACGGAAGCGCAGGCGCTGCTCGCCAAGGTGCGCGCTATCCTGCGCAGCATTCCGGAGGTGAACACCGTCATCTCCAAGACCGGCCGGCCTGAGGACGGTACCGATCCCAAGCAGATCAACATGGCCGAGCTGCTCGTGGACCTGAAGCCGGAAGGGCAGTGGCGCAAAGGCGTGACGAAACGCCAACTCCTCGACCAGATGGACCACATGCTGGATGAGGGCCTGCCCGGGCTCGATACCAGCTTCTCCCAGCCAATCCGCGACAACGTGCTGGAGAGCATCTCGCAGATCGACGGTCAGATCGTGGTCAAGATCGCCGGCGACGACCTCGGCGTGCTGAAGGAACAGGGCAGAAAGACGCTGGATGCCGTACACGATGTGCCTGGCGTCATGCGCGCCTTCATCGATCGCGACGGCGAGCTGCCGCAGGTCTTGATCGAGATCGACCGCGAGCGGGCAGCGCGCTACGGCCTCAACGTGGCGGACATCGAGGACGTGATCGAGACCGGGCTGGGGGGCCGCGCCGCAACCCAGATCTGGGAGGGGGAGCGGCGCTTCGGAGTGGTGGTCCGCGTGAGGGATTCCGAGCGTGCCTTGGGAAAGATGCCCGACATCCTGGTGAGCACCCCCGGCGGTCAGTTCATTCCCCTGGCCCAGGTGGCCACTTTCCGCACTGCCAGCGGCGCCATGGACATCAGCCGCGAGAACGGCCAGCGCGTCCTGTCCATCGGCGTGTTCATCAAGGACCGCGATATGGGCAGCGTGGTAGCGGACATGCAGGCGCGCGTGGCGGAGAAGCTCCGACTGCCGGAGGGCTACTCGATCTCCTGGTCGGGCGAGTTCGAGAACCAGAAGCGCGCCATGGCGCGGCTGGCGATCATCGTGCCGCTCAGCATCCTCGTGATCTTCATTCTGCTGGTCAACGCGTTCAAGTCGCTGCGCCACGCGCTGCTGATCGTGCTCAACGTTCCCTTCGCCATGATCGGCGGCATCCTGATGCTCTACCTCACCGGCACTCCCCTGTCCGTTTCGGCGGCCATCGGCTTCATCGCGCTGTTCGGGCAGGCGGTGCTCAACGGCGTGGTGATGGTGACGTACTTCAACCAGTTGCGCGCCGGCGGTTTGCCGCTCGAGCGCGCCGTGGTGGAGGGGGCGGAGGTGCGCCTGCGGACCGTTCTGATGACGGCTCTGCTGGCGATGCTGGGCTTGTTGCCCATGGCCCTTTCCACCAGCATCGGGGCCGAGACACAGCGGCCGCTGGCGCTGGTCGTGATCGGCGGGCTCATCAGCGCGACGCTCCTGACCCTGATCGTGCTGCCGGTGCTGTATCTGCTGTTCGAGGCGCGCGGCGGCGCACCACAGCGACTCGGCGCCAGTGACGCTCGACGCAGTGCGCGATGAATCTCGTGCGCAGAGTTCTCCATGCGGCCGTCGCTTGACCGCAGTTCGAGCTGACAGTATCCGCGTCAGGTTGAGGGAGAGTCTATCGCGCCGCAGCAATCACTGGACTTGCGACAAACCTCGATCCCTTCGCTTATTCCGCGCTTTCCCCACGAAGCCGATAGGCTTGCGCCAACAATACAAGCCGTTTAACATCAGGAACAGGAGTAAGTATCCAGTAAGCGGACGAGGGCAAAGTACAATATTGAGCGAGGAACAATCCAACATCATGTCCAACATGATCCGAGTGTCATCTGACCAGCTTTGCGCGGTTATGCCGGGACCCTGACTCGTGAACACTCTCGAACGCATTCAGGCCCTGGCAGTGAAAGAGTTACAGGTGGACCTCGCGTCCCTGTCGCCTGAAACGCGGCTGGATCAGATCGGTATCGACTCGCTGTCGCTTATTGAGTTTCTCTTCCTGCTGGAAGACGAGTTCCACGTACGATTCCCGGAAGACAAGAACGAGATGCAGTCCGTCAACGACCTGGTTCTTTTCCTCGACCGGGCCGAACGGGGACAGCGCCTTGGAGCCGCGTAAGTTGGATCGCTCGTGAGACGCGTTGTAATCAGCGGCATCGGAATCATCTCGCCGATCGGTAACGACAAGGTCGAGTTCTTCGAGAGCCTGCTGGCCGGCAGATCGGGAATCAGGCGCATCGGCGGAGATCTGGCCGACCGATCCACCGTACGGGTCGCTGCGCAGGTCGACTTCGACCCGGCCGCCTATGCATCAATTGCCGGGCGTCCGGCACTCGATCGATTCAGCGAATTCGCCCTGGCCGCGGCAGCCGGCGCTATGACGGACGCGCGTTTGGCGCTGGACGACGGGGAGCGGGACCGGGCAGGGATCTACTTCGGTACCGGCATGGGCGGCGCGCACACGGTGGAGAAAAGCTACGTGGACCTTTATCGGCGCAACGCTGATAGGCTCAACCCCTTCACTGTCCTCGCCGGGATGAACAACGCAGCGGCAGCCCAGATCGGCCTGGTGCACGGGCTGCGCGGACCTTGCCTGACCTACTCCTGTGCCTGCGCATCCTCGGCGATTGCGATCGGCGAGGCCTATAGAGCCATCAAGCATGGCTATGTATCGGTGGCCCTCGCGGGTGGTTCCGAGGCACTCCTGACTTACGGCACGCTAAAAGCCTGGGAGTGCCTCAGGACCTTGGCGCCCGAGAACTCGGCCGATCCGTCGGCCTCCTGCCGGCCGTTTTCCAAGGACCGATGCGGCCTGGTACTCGGGGAAGGTGCAGCGGCGTTCCTGTTGGAAGAACTGGGCGAGGCCGAGCAGCGAGGAGCGCCTATTCTCGCCGAGATCATCGGCTACGGCTTGAGCAACGACGCCCATCACCTGACCAAACCGTCCGTTCCCGGCCAGGCCCGAGCCATGGCGGCTGCCCTGGAGGATGCCGATATTGGGCCCGACCGCGTCGACTACATCAACGCGCACGGTACGGGGACGGTGGTTGGCGACAAGGTGGAGACGGAAGCGATCAAGGCAGTCTTCGGTGCAAGCGCTCGTCGTATCCCCGTAAGTTCCACCAAATCCATGCATGGACATCTGATGGGCGCTACCGGCGCGGTCGAATTTGCCGCTGCAGTTCTCGCCATCGCGAACCGTGCCATTCCTCCCACCGCCCACCTTCATCATTCCGATCCCGAATGCGACTTGGACTATGTACCACTGGTTGCCAGGAGAGCGATGGACATCAAGACCGTCATGTCCAACTCCTTCGCTTTCGGCGGGAGCAATGCCGTCCTGGTCGCCCGATCGCTCTGATGACCGCAGAGGAGCAGTATCTACGTTTCGGCACAGGGACACCGAGTGACTCCTGACGAGGAAGTCTTGCGAGACGAAGCCAAGTACTGTTCATTTGGAGACACTGTCCATTACCTGGAACCGCCAAAGGTGTTCGCGCGCTGCGCGGGCTCGTTTCTGTATGACACGCAGGATCGCCCTTATCTCGATCTGCAGATGTGGTACTCGGCATGCAATCTCGGCTATGCCAATCCACGACTGAACGCGGCACTCAAACGGCAGATCGACACCCTGCCGCAGCTGGCGAGCCAGTACGTCCACAAGGAAAAAGTGGAGCTGGCCAAATTCATCGCGCAGCGGGTCGAGGCCACCTGGAACATGAAGGGCCGCGTTCACTTCAACGTCGGCGGGTCGCAGGCGATCGAGGACGCGCTCAAGCTGGTTCGAAACGCGTGCGCGGGCAAGAGCTTGATGTTCGCCTTCGAAGGGGGCTACCACGGCCGCACATTGGGCGCCTCCGCGATTACCTCCTCCTATCGCTACCGGAGGCGGTACGGCCACTTCGGGGAGCGCGCGCAGTTTGTGCCGTTTCCGTACTGCTTTCGCTGCCCCTACGGGAAAAAACGAGAAGACTGCGGCCTGTATTGCGTAGACCAGTTCG
>JBGPMS010000342.1:0-5972 GCA_041487115.1 Gammaproteobacteria bacterium | reverse complement strand
GCGCAGCTTGCGCACCGTCTGAGGCGCGTCGACCGCGATGGCCAGCGGCAGGCTGATGGAGCGGCCATCCGGTGCGATCGCCAATGTCCCCAGCGTAAGGCCGGTAGGCGGTACGATCGCGACCGCGCTGATCTGATCGAGCGCAAAGCCGGAAACCACCAGCGTGACGTTCTGCCCGATGGCGCCGGCGGGCGGCGCCACTCCTGTAGCGACACTGCCCAGCGCGACACCAAGCCCGGTCGCATAAGCATCGAACACGCGCACGGGTGCGCTGCCGCCTGCCTGCTCCAGCACGACGCCCAGCCCCGGCGCAGTGATGGGCGTCACCGGCGCCGCTGCGGTGCTCACGACGCTGAAGGTGTTGTTGGATCCCGGCGCGGCGTTCGAGCTTCCACCCGGAGTCGTCACCACCACCGTGCGCGCCCCGATAGGAGCGCTGGCTGCGACCTGGATTGCCGTGGTCAGCGCGGTGCCATCGGCGTTGACCGTCACATCGCCGGCGACGACGATCCCGGTGCCAGGGCTCAGCGTGAGCGGGAACGCCTGCTGCAGATTGCGGCCGCGCACGGTTACCGCCAGCGCGTTGCCGGGCAGTCCGAATATCGGATCGATGGAATCGACCTGTGGCGCGGGACGCACGATGCCAATGCGGTCGGCGTCCGGCGTCACCGGCGGGACTCGGATTCCGCCTACCCCGATAACGACCACGCGCCGCAGGCCCAGCGCCGCAGCGGCGTCGACCGTTACCGGCAGCGAGATCGATCGGCCGTCCGGTGCAATGCCGATCGTTCCGAACGTCAGCCCGTCTGCCGGCGACACGCTGACCGATTGAGCCGAGTCGAGGCCGACGCCCATGATGGTGACTGTCGTAGGGCCGGTGCCGATCACCAGGCTGGAAGGCGCGATCGACCGGATCGCGCTTCCGATCACCAGGCCCAGGCCGCGACTCATCAATGGTGAGATCGTGCGTGTGGTGCTCGGGTTGGACTCGACCACCAGGCCGAGCGGAAGCGCGTAGCTGGTGTTGAGACCGCGGAACTCGCCGGTGACGTACACCGGCACGAGGGTGGTTCCGAGCGTGGGCGATGCCAACGTGATGGTCGCCTGCCCCGCCGTTATGCCCGTGATGCTGGCCTGCGCCGCGGTCTGGCCGGCAGCGATAGTCAGACCGGACGGGGACAGCGCGGCGGTCGTGCTCGAGATCGACAGCGTGAACGCGTGGTCGATGGTGTCGGTATTGGAGAGCCGAATCGTGAACATTCGTGCCTGATTGTCCGGCGGCACGGCGAGGGGCACGGGCTCGACCGAGACCTTCGGCAACGCCGGGTTGACTACGATGCCGGCCGCCGCCGAGCCGGCCGCGTTAGTGACGCTGATCTGCTGCGCACCCAACGCGGTCGCGAGGCCAGCCGTCAGTGTGAAGCTGAGTTGGCTGGCCGACAGATGCAGGCCTGATATATCGAGCGCAGGATCCGAGCTCGCCACCTGAACGTTGGCGAGGCCCGCGCCGGTGACCTGGACTGATTTGCTTTCCCCGCGACGCAGGGTTGTAGGCGTGATGCCAGCGACCGATGGCGGCTGCGGCGGCGTGGTCGAGGTGACGACCTGCAGCAGATTGCCAGCCGCGTCATAGACATACTCGGTGACCCGGCCCTGATCGTCGATGACGCGCACGAGCCGTCCAAGCGCATCGTAGTCGTAGCGCTCCTGGCCGGCTTGGCCGGCACCGCCTCCAACCAACAGCGCGAACAGGGCGAACGCGATCGCCGCGACGCGCATGGCCACACGGGACATCTGAGCCCGCCCTCCCTTGAGCCGGCGCGTATGTCGGTAGCAGACCGGATGCGGTCTGCCGTACTGAAAATTATTTTCTTGTGCTTTCGAGTCAGGGTAAATTGTCGGAGCCGATATTGCAACCCCCATGACATACAGGCTGTTAAGTTCGCCATGGCGCAAGACAATCCGAGCTCCGTCGTGACCGCCGCATGTCGAGACGGCAGGCGGGGTGTCCGTGCACTCCTGGCCGCAATCACCTTCGCCGCGCAACCCGCGGTCGCGGCGGGCTGTCCGGAGGCGGAGATCATCGTGCCGACGCAGGGAAGCTTGGTCGGCCAGGCCCGCCCCCGCATCGAATGGCGGGCGGTCGCCGGCGCGTCGGAATATCGGGTGCAGCTGGAGAGTCGCGTACCGGAGGGGCGAGTGCTGGTGCAGTTCGATACGCGCGTGTCGGGCAGCGTCTTCACACCGCCCTCCCCGCTCACGGACTATCAAGCAGCGGTAAAGGTGCGCGTCGCGGTAGCCTGCGACGAGCCCGACGAGGCACCGGTGAGCGAACTGCAGCCGCGGTTCTTCGTGGATGTGAGCGGCACGTGCCCGGCCGTGGAGGATCTGCGCATCGACTCTGCGGCAGCGCGAATCAGCTGGCGCGGGGCAGCGTCCGTGCGGCGCTACGAGGTGCGCATCTTCTCGGGCGAGGATGCTGCGGGCGGCGCTGCGGGCGGCACCATCGCGCCTTCGATTGCTCTACCCCAAAAGCTCGGCGCCTTGGTCGTGAGAGTGCAGCCGGTATGCGATACCGGAAAGGGACCGCCGGTTCTCCGTCTATTCGACGCGAGCCGGTAATTGCGCCTCACCGAGGAGTCAGTTCGAGCCGCTCGACCACGGCGGCGCCGATGCGCTGTCCCAGGGCCAGGCCCTGGTCGTTGTCGCTGCGAAAATGGATCCCGCCGTACAGGCGCGACTGCGACGCCTCGGCTGCGCGTGCCAAGAGCGCGTCCCGCTTGTCGGGGAACGCGGCTGCCAGCACAGCGGAAGCCGCACCCGACACCGTCGCATGCCCTGATACGTAGCTCGGAAAGTTCGGCGTGATCAGATAGGGAAGAAACTGCGCATCGAGACGCTCGCGGATCACCGTGACCGGGCGCTGGGTCCACCAGGCGAACTTGGCATGCCAGCACGCGATAAACGCGTCGGCCATGGCGACATTCAGCGCAGCGAACAACCTCACGGTCTCCGCTGCGCTGAGTCCGCGTTCGAGCGCCAGCTTTTCGGCTTCCAGGTTCCACACCCCGGCCGGCGTGATGGAGCCCTTCTCCAGATTCCAGTTGTCGGCGAGCGCCTTCTGTTCGTCGGTCAGAGCATCGGCCACGGACTTGACCTCCGTCACTTCAGCCCAGTACGCGTCGGAATCGAACTCGACCGGAGGCGGCGGTTGAAGCTGCGCGCCATCGCGCAGGACCCACGTGCGCCATTCGCCCGCGAGCGGTTCCATCGGGTCGAAGGCGAATATCGGCGGCGTCGGGCGCCAACTCCCCGGCCGGTCCGCCGCCCGATTGCGTACCGGCCAGATTCTCGCCGCCCCATCGGACGAAGCGCGTGCGATTGTTGCGCGCGCAGCGATCTCTCCGGCACGCAGGGCGTGCGCTACCTCTGTTGCAGACACTTCGTGCCCGGTACTGCCGGCGGCAATCCGGAATAGGCTCATGGCTTCGTACCGGCCCGGTGTCTCGCCGGAGTAGAGATAGCCGAGCATGATTCCGGCGGCGCGATGGAGTGCGATGTCGGCGGCCGCGGGCGGCCCGCCGTCGTGCGCGACGAGCCCGTAGGCGTCGTGCATCGCGGCATGCAAAAGTGCGAGCGCGCGCGAAGCGCGCAACGGATTCTGCTGGTACTTGCGCACCAGCCCGAGCGCCACTCTCGTCCACGCCAGGCTGGGGAGTGCCTGTGCCGCGGCATCCTGTGGAGATTTCGCTGCGACGAACGGCACTAGGATCGACAGCGAGAATCCGCTGGCTGCCGCCTGAGACGGCTCTGTAAGCGCGGCCCAGTGCGCCGGGTCGCTAAGACTCCGTTCCGCTGCCGCGGACATTTGGAGCGGCAGCGATGCAAAAGCAAGAACGGCGATTAGCGGCAGCAGCCAGCCCACAATCGGGTAACGGCCGCGCGTAGAGCGGGGCAACTCGCGCAAGCGCGTATCGCGCATGCGGATCTCAAGCGGCTCGCACTGCGGCACTCGCATCCTCGTCCTCGAGCCTCTTCCACAGCGCGCGGATCATATCCTTCATCATTTGCGCCTCCTGCCAGCGGTCGGACAGCTCGTAGCCGTCCGGGCCGGTCATGGCGTATTCCTTCGGACCCAGCTCGCACAGGAAGGTGAGGGTGGCATCCTTCGGGGCACGCCGCCGCCAACTGCGGAATCCGTACTCCCACCAGCCCATGAACAGATCGACCCAATCCTTCTGGTGCGGGAAGCTGATCTGGATCTGGACCTGCTCGCGGCTCGCAACGCGCCCGTGGAATCCCCAGGCGTTGTCCAGGATACGGTGCATCAGCGCGTGATTCTCGTCCGAGATGGGCCACGCGAACTCGCGGCCGACGACGTAATGGGAGATGTCCGCTGTGAGCCGCAGATCGGGGAAGCAGTCCAGCAGATGCAAGGTGAAGAACAGGTCGGTGGTCATGCGGTCCCGATGCGTCTCGATGTGCATGGGAATGCGCGCGTCGTGCGCGAGCCGCCGCCAGCCTTCGATGTAGGGAATGCAGTCCTCGAGCCGATAAGGCCGCACGTCGGGCTGGAGATTCACGTGATCGGCGCCCAGCTCCTTGACGTGCTCCAGGATCGGCTTCAAGTCGTCCACCGTCTTCGGGTAGCACTGCGCCTGCCAGGACATGCGGTGCGCGCGCAGGAAATCGGTGACCTCCTTGGCGTACTTGTAGTCGAAGAAGCGCACGCCCGCGCCGTCGAACCCGGCGCCGCGGATCATCTCGAGCTTCTCAGGCAGCGTCCACTCCAGCCCATCGGGACGGCGGCGCTCCATGGCCCATAACGATTGATAGACGAGCAGCTTTTGCACGATCACTCCTTACAGAGTCGGTCCAACCACGCAGCTACGCTTGAGCTCTATGGCTCAGTGATTCAGAGCCGCGGCATGATGGCGCAGGTGGTCTTCCACGAACGTCGAGATGAAGAAGTACCCGTGGTCGTACCCTGGCTGCCGGCGCAGTGTCAGCGTTTGCCTCGCTTTCTTGCATGCCGCTTCGAACGCATCCGGATTGAGCTGCTCGACGAGGAACTTGTCCGCCAGGCCCTGATCGATCAGGATCGAGCCATCGAAGACGTCGCGCGCGATCAGCTCCGTCGCGTCGTACTCGAGCCACTTCGCCTTGTCTTTCCCGAGGTAAGCGCTGAACGCTTTCTGGCCCCACGGGCAGCGGCTCGGCGCGCAGATCGGAGCGAAGGCGGAAACCGAACGGTACTGGCCGGGATTCCTGAGCGCGCATACCAGCGCCCCGTGGCCACCCATCGAGTGGCCGAAGATCCCCTGCCGGCCGCCGTCGGCCGGGAAGTCCTCGGCGATGACCTGCGGCAGCTCACGCGTGACGTAGCTGTACATCCGGTAGCGGTTGGACCACGGCGCCTGGGTCGCGTCGACGTAGAAACCCGCGCCGAGGCCGAGATCCCAGGAGTCGCCCTCTCCCGCGACGTTCGCTCCGCGCGGACTCGTGTCGGGTGCCACCAGCATCACGCCGGACTTCGCAGCCGCGCGCTGCGCGCCGGCCTTGATCATGAACGTCTCTTCGGTGCAGGTCAGGCCGGCCAGGTAGTAGAGCACGGGCACCTTGTGCTTGCGCGCCTGCGCGGGCTGAAACACCGAGAACCGCATCGGCACCCCGATTTCGAGCGAGTCATGGCTATAGTAGCCCTGCACGCCGTCGAAGCATTTGTGCTCGCTGATGACTTTCATGGAGAGGTTTTTGCCATGCGGGGCCCTGGCTTAGTGGACTGTAACAGCCGATTCGGGAGTACCCCTCACCCCCGCCCTCTCCCCCAAGGCTGACTCTCTTTCACGCTGGACACGGGGAAAAATCCTTGCTACGCTGGTCGGTATGCTGGTGGCAGGCCGAGACTTCAGCGAGGAGATCATAGCGCGCATTGGCGAGACGGTGCGCAACACAGCGGACTTGACGCGCTG
>JBGPMS010000341.1:0-5993 GCA_041487115.1 Gammaproteobacteria bacterium | reverse complement strand
TCCGGGTAGTACTGCTTCATGAACTCGAGCCACTCCTTGAGGCCGGGATCGTTCTGCCAGTGACTGTCAGTCGGGTCCTTCAGGTAGGCGCCGCTGATGATACCGACGGACTTTTCCAGCCCAGCCGGTTTCATCACCGTGGCTACCGATGCTGCCGTATTGCCGACGAACTGCAATGGGCGCCAACCCAGATCCCAGACCTTGCGGATGGCTTGCGCCGTCGACTTCGCCGAGCCGAGCACGAACAAGGTGTCCGCCCCCGAAGCCTTGAGGGTGACGATTTGCGAATCGACGGTAGGATCGGTTACCTCGAACGAAGCCTCGGCGACGATCATCTTGCCGGCACGCTCGCCCAGCCCTTCGCGCAGACCGCGCATGTAGTCTCTGCCCGCATCGTCGTGCTGGAACAGCGCCGCAATCTTGACGTTCGGCCGTGTCTGCAGCAGATATCTGGCGTAGACCTTGGCTTCCGAAACATAGTTGACGCGCCAGCCCATTGTCCACGGGTAAGTCTTAGGATCGCCGAACTCCGCCGCGCCGGACGTGACGAACAGGTGCGGCACCTTCTTCAGGTTCAGATACTTCACGATAGCGGCGTTGGTGGGAGTACCGAAGGAACTGAAGATCGCCAACACCTGCTCCTGTTCCACCAGTTTACGGACCTGCTCCACGGTGCGGGGCGGGCTGTAGCCGTCATCCAGGCTGAGCAGCTCGATCTTGCGCCCGTTGACGCCCCCACGCTCGTTGATCATGCGAAAGAACGCCGCCTGAGCCTTGCCGTAGGTTCCATAGCCCGATGTCGGGCCGCTGTAGGGCATGGTCTGGCCGAGCCGGATTTTGGTGTCCGTGACGCCGGGCCCGTAGCGCTCTTCTGCGAGGACACCAGCGGCCAGCAGCGCCGTGAGCAGGCAAAGGATCACCAGACAGCGACGATGCATCTTGCTCCCCCCTTTTCGCCCGTGGATTTCGTTGGCGCAACCGAGCCATACCATCAGCCAGGGCCGCGTGGTCTGGGCGAACAGCAAGGTCGATACGATGCGCGGCAGACACCTACCGTCAGCTCGGCAGAATGCTTGCAGCGCTTGCGCGCGGAGTAAAGCGAGACTACGAAAGTAAAGACCTGCCCCAGCTCCCGACTCTTTGCACGATTCAGTGTGGAAGGAAGAATAACCAGTTAGGCCCGCCAAGGGTTGAAACGTAGGTTGAAGCTCGTGATTCTGATCCCCTATGAGGTTCGGCGGACTCTCTCTGCAGCGACGAGCGAGCGTCGCGTTCGGCGGACGACTGCAATAAGGCGCGCACTGAGCACGCTACCCTTCGGAAGCTCGCACTTCTTGGCGAGCTTGCCGACCGTTTGACCCTCACAGTCACACGGGTAACCTATGTCAGCACCATCTGCGTCTGGATGGTCAGCGACAATAACCGGCCGGTATCGTCGGTAACGCGCGTCTGCCAGACCATGGTGCGCTTCCCGCGGTGTAGCGGCGTGGACTCCGCCCGTACCACGCCCGCACGGCCGGCAGCAAAAAAGTTGGTCTTGGACTCGAGAGTCGTGGTGCTCGCGCCCGCGGGGAGATTGACGATCGTCGCGGCGGCACCAACCGTGTCGGCGAGTGCCATGAGCGTCCCCCCGTGGAGAGCGCCGCCTACGGTCCGCAAGTCGTCCGTGATGGGCAACTCCGCGACGACACGCTCCACGCTGGTTTCCACGAACCGGATGCCCAGTAACCCGGCCAGCGTTCCTCGCAGTGACTCGTTCATCGTGCTTGGGTCCATAGAGGCGCCTTTAGTCTGTGCTCGAGGTATGCAATCGGGAGGGGCGGCCGCATCGCATCCGCGCGCATAGCCTACCTCACAAATCCTAGGCCAGGGCGCGCAGGCCGTTCTGACTGACTGCACGAGCGCACGCCGCCCGCGTGGTCTAGACTTGAGCCCTTCAGCCCGACTGCCACGCGACCATGCCACAGAATCCTCGACCGATCATCGGAGTCATTTGGTGCGACCGCGAGCAGTGGGAGCGCCTGAAGGCCACTGCGGACGATCGCGATCAACTCGACGACTCCTTCGAGGAGTGGCAAGCCACCGTGGGCGCTGCGATGCAGAGCTTCGAAGCCCAAGGCATGGCGGTGCGCAAGGTCGACCTCGATGTCGAGGAATTGCTCGCCTGGTGCCGGTCGCGCGGGCGTCGAAACGACGGCCCCGCGCGGGCGGAGTACGCTTCCGCGAAGCTGGAGGGTTCCCTGGGTCATACCGGTTCCTGAAGCCGAGGTTCGCGCCAGAGTGCTGACCATGCCGACCCGTCATCTGGTCGACCCTTCTCTGGTCCTGGGGTCGAGCTTCAGATCCGCCAGTCCAGGCTGATACCCTCGCACATGCGCTGGAAGTTCTATACGCCGGGGGAACGCCCCGAGGAGGATGCACAGCACACGGCGGTCATCGCTCGGATCGACGCATGGTGGCAGGCGTTCGCAGGCCAAGCGGTAGAGCTCGACCGGCTGTTCTCCAACCAGGTGGAATGGGATCTGGTCGGATGGATGGAGCAGCACCTGCAGAGTATCGATCCGCGTCTGGTGTGGGAGTTCGGCCCGGGCAGCACCGGCGGCCATCGGCTGGTGATAACGCCCGAAGCCGACCATCATCTGCGGCCGCTGGTAGACGAGATCCTGGCACGCGCCCCGGTGCTGCCCGGCTGGTCGTTCTTCCCGCACCGGAAGGCGGAGAGCGCGGCGCACATGGCCTTCGCGGTCAAGAGCAGGAGCGGCGTCGACCCTGCCTTCACCGGAGTCGCGCTGACAGCGGGTGAGTTCAATCGCATCGATCTGGCGTTCCAGTTCCCGCCATCCTTCCTTCAGGGCAGGGACGGCATCGCTCGCACCCAGACTTTTCTCGCGGCAGAATCGCTGCTGGGCGAGGACCTGTTGACCGACTGGGTCGGCCGGCTCGACGCAGTAGCGGAAGTGGTTCAGCCGTTGCCGCCGGGTGCCGTGCGCCGCGCCTTCATGACGCTGGCGGCTGGCCAGCGGTCGAGCATTCCTGCGCAGCCGTTCCTGGAACGGCTCGAGTCCCTGGCCTGGACCGAGGTCGATCTGAAGCCGAAGAAGGCGCAGGACTATCTCCATCGCTACGACCTGTTGGCAGCCGTCACCTGCGCACCCGACATGTGGCGCAACGCTCACAGTGGCGAGCTGTTCTGGTCTGGCCGCTTTTCGCGCTCGGGCGAGACCTTCTGCTACCTCAAGATCGACCGGGGCGGTCCCCTGCGCAGGGCCGCCGTCGCGCATCGGACCGCGACCGAGGACGCGTTGAACGCCGCGCTGCGCCCAGGACAGTTGGGTTGCGTGATCGGCGGCGGATCGGGCCGGCGCTACGACTACATCGATCTCGCCCTGGTGGATGTGGGTGCTGCCGCCACCCTCATGCGCAGCGTGCTGCAACGAGGGGGCTTGGCGACGCGGCGGGCCTGGATTCAGTTCTTCGACAATATCCTGAGTGCAGAATGGATCGGCATGTGGCCCGACAGCCCCGAGCCGCCGATGGCGCCCGCCTGATTCGGCCGCAATCTGATATGTTTCTGTACATCTCGTTCCGAGACGAAACCACCAAGGACTGGCACAGCGCAATCGCGCGCGAGCTGACCCGCTCTGCCGGGCACGAGCTCGAGGTGTACCAGGTGCGCGGCGCACGCGTGGTCATGTCCAGCGGGGAAGTCGTGGCGGTGAGCGTCGACTACACACCGGCGAGCCACGCCGTTTCGATCCATGCGGCGCTCGATGGCGTGCAGCTGATCGGTGTGAACGGCTTCAAGGCACAAGAGTCCGGCTTCGACCCCACGGTGGTATGCCGCACACCGGGCGGCATGTACATCTCGATCATGCTCGGACCGATGCAGCCCGGCGACCGTGCGCCGTACGAACGAGACGGATGAACCCGGATCGACCGAGCAGCGCTCTCCATTGACCGAACCGGGTCGGAAATGTCCACCATCGTCGTCGTCCGCAAAGCCGGTTTCGCCTGCATCGCCTGCGATACGCTCGCGACCATCGGCGCGCTGAAACAGAAGGCGCACTACTCGAGTGCGCCCGACAAGATCTTCCGCTTCCGCGACACCTACATCGGCCCGGTAGGCTACGCCGTCCACAATGCCGTCCTGCAAAGCTACTTCTCGCGCTACCCGGACAACGTCAAGCTGGAAACGCCGGAAGAGATCTTCGAGACCTGGCGCGTGATGCACAAGATCTTGCGCGAGGAGTACCACATGAACCCGCGCGCCGAAACCGACGACGCCTACGAGACCACGCGTATGAGCGTGCTTCTGGCGAGCCCGCGTGGCATTTTCGGCGTCACGCCATCGCGCGATGTGGAGGCGTTCCCGCGCTTCTGGGTCATTGGCTCGGGCGCGCCCTATGCGGTCGGCGCCATGTTCACTCTGTTCGAGCGGTCCGGGGACGTAGAGGAGATTGCCCGAGCCGGTGTGAGCGCCGGTGCGGAGTTCCACGACGGGAGCGACCTGCCGGTGGTGACGCACAAGATGGAGCTTGAGGATTCGTGAAGGGTGAAGAGTGAAGGGCGAGCCCCCTCACCCCGACCCTCTCCCCCAGTACCGGGGGAGAGGGGGACTTTGTCTGCGGGTTTTACCCTTCACCCTTCACTCTTCACTCTTCCCCCTTCACTCTTCACTCTTCCCCCTTCACCCTTCACTCTTCCCCCTTCACTCTTCACTCTTCACTCTTCACCCTTCACTCTTCACTCTTCACCCTTCACGCTTTCAAAACACCTTCATCGCAATCGCGCCCGCCGTCACCAGGCCCGCCGCCAGATAGCGCGACGCCCCGAACTTCTCCTTGAGAACGACGGCACCAAACACCGCTCCGAAGATCACTGCAGTCTCACGCAGCGCCGCCACGAGCGCCACGGGGGCCCGGGTCATGGCCCACAGCACGAGGCCGTACGAGCCGATGGTGCACAGTCCGCCCAGCAGACCCGTCTTCCAGCGCGTGCGCGCCGCCGCAACGAGGGATGCGCGACGTGTCGCAAGCCCCAGTATCAGCAGCGGGAACGCGTTGAGAAAAAACAGCCACTGCGCATACGAGAGGGCGTTGCCGGCAAGCCTGACGCCCAGCCCGTCCACCACGGTATACAAAGCGATCACGATAGCATTGGCAAAAGCGAAGCCGGTCGTGCCCGGATGAGCTTTCTCGTGCCGCAGTCCGTCCACCGACAGCACCAAAACGCCAGCCGATAGAAGAAACACACCCAGGTATCCGCCCGGCCTCAACGCTTCGCCCAATACGAGGCTCGCGGCACAGACGGTGATGAGCGGAGCAGACCCCCGCATCAGCGGATACACGTAACTCAGATCGCCATGGCGATAGGCCAGGCCCACCAGCGAGAAATACAGCAGATGTATCCCGACAGACGCGGCAAGATAAGGCCAGCTGCGTGGCGGGAATGGCGACGAACGGGAGCGTCGCAGTCGCGATGAGCGCCGCACCCACGGCCACCAGCACGACATCCGAGGACTTGTCCGGGCTGGACTTGACGATCGCGTTCCAGGCCGCGTGCAGCGCAGCCGCGAACAGGACCAGAAGGATCAGGCCGAGTGACATGCGCAGCATCATGCACGTTCCAGGCATTTGTGCCGAGGCGTAAAGTACCGGCTGTCGCCGCAACGTTGCGTGGGTCGGAATGCACAGAGGCTCAGTGTCCGCACGCTGCGAGGGCCGCGGAACCGGCGCATCGCGCCATTGTCATCCGTGAGTGCTATCCTGCACAGTCCCATTCGGGGCGTAGCTTCAATGTTACAACCAACACAAAAGGAGACCAGACCATGAAAAACCGGACTATTGTCCTCGCTGCTGCCGTGGCAGTAGGCTTCGCATCGGCTTCGGCGTTCGCACAGGAGAAGAAGACCGTACTGAACCTCGAGACGGCCAAGAAGATGGCCGCCGCGTGCGAGGCGAAGGCCAAGGCGGAAGGCTGGAAGATGAACATCG
>JBGPMS010000340.1:0-6013 GCA_041487115.1 Gammaproteobacteria bacterium | reverse complement strand
TTCCACCATCACCGATATCGCCGCGCTGGAAACCGCGCTCGCCGGCCTTCCGCTCTGTCTGCTCGACCAGCCAGAGGACACCACCCGCATGCTCGCCCTCATGGGCGTGCACGCTCTCGGCGAGTGCCTGGCATTGCCGCGCGACGGGCTGGCACGCCGCTTCGGCCAACCCCTGCTGGACGAGCTGGACCGTGCGTTGGGCAGGCTGCCCGACCCGCGTCCGGCCTGGATTGCACCTTCCCGCTACCGGGCACGGCTTGCCCTGCCCGCACCGGTGCAGGACACCGAGCCGCTGCTGTTCGCCGCCAACCGGCTGATCCAGGAGTTGACAGGTTGGCTGCGCATGAAGCAGGCGGGAATCACGCGGCTCAAGCTGGTCTTGCTCCACGAGGAGCGTCGGCCGACGCTGGTGACGCTGGGCTTCTCGGTGCCCAGCCGCGATCCGCGCCGCATCCTCGCATTGTTGCGCGAGCGGCTGTCCACCCTCACCCTGCCCGACCGCGTGGAGGCCATCACTCTGGACAGCATGGAGACCCGGCCGCTCGGTTCGCGCAATCTCTCCTTGTTTCCGGAGGATCGCCTGCCCGAGGAAGAGCGCTGGCTGATCATCGAGCACTTGCGCGCCCGGCTGGGAGCGGAGGCCGTATACAGCATCGCCAGCCATCCCGACCATCGGCCCGAGCTGGCCTGGCGTTGCTGCGAGCCAGGCACCGCCACTGCAGGCGATGAGCACGCAAAGCGCCCGTTGTGGTTGCTGGATCCGCCGCAGCGGTTGCGCAACGCTGGTGATCTGCCGGCGCTGAAAGAGCCGCTCACGCTACTCGCTGGGCCGGAGCGGATCGAGAGCGGCTGGTGGGATGAAAAGGATGTGCAGCGCGATTACTTCGTCGCTCGCGATACGGCAGGCGTGGCGTTCTGGGTATTTCGGGAGCGCGATGCAGACAAAGCCTGGTTCCTGCAAGGCATGTTCGCCTGAGCCAGTCTCCAGCGCCGGACCGCCCGGGTGTCCGGAATGACGAATTCGATCAGACCTTCCCTACGCCAGCGGCGCCCCGCTCTGATGCACGCAGAGAATATTCCCCTCCGTGTCCTTGAACCAGGCCGCCTTGTCGGAGCCCAGCACGCACACGTGCTCCACCGTCTTCAGTCCGGGCAGATCGTAGTCCTCGAACACGACGCCGCGCTTTGCCAGCTCCTTCACCTCTTGCTGGACGTTCTCCACCTCGAAGCTGACCGCGGTGTGCTCGGACTTCGTGCCCTCCGGCTTCGTGATGAGAGCGATGGTGGCCTCGCCCGCGCAGGCGAAAACGAAGTTGCCATCGGCGGCGAAGCCGACCGGCTTCAGGCCGAGTGCCTTCTCATAGAACCCGCGTGCGCGGTTCATATCCTTGACAGGCAGGATCGTGGTCACGGGAGCGCGAGACAGCATGATGTTGTTCTCCTCCGAAAAGCGTGGATGAAAAGCCGGCGGGAAAGATCAGTCTACCTGGTTTTCCCTGGCCACTAGCCCCCAGTCCCTGGCCCTTCAACCGTGTTCCCCTCCTACGCGGAGTTGCACTGCCTCACCAACTTCACATTCCTGCGCGGGGCCTCGCACCCGGAGGAGCTGGTGGAGCGTGCTGCGCAGTTGGGCTATTCGGCGCTGGCCATCACCGACGAGTGCTCGCTGGCCGGCGTGGTGCGTGCGCATGTGGCGGCGAAAGAGGCGGGGCTCAAGCTCATCGTGGGCGCGGAGCTGTCGTTGTGTGCCGAGACACAGCGCGCAGCCACGCTGCGCCTGGCGCTCCTGGCAATGGACCGCGAAGGCTACGGCAACCTCTCGGAGCTGATCACCCGCGGCCGGCGTCAGGCGAAGAAAGGCGAATACCGCCTCACCCGCACAGATCTCGAGCGAGGCCTGTCCGGCTGCCTCGCCCTGCTGCTGCCTGCAGCGGAACCGAGTCTGGACGACGCGCGCTGGGTGGCCGAGCGTTTTCCGGGCCGCGCCTGGATCGCCGCGGAGCTGCTGTGCGGGCCCGACGATAGCGCGTATCTGGAGCAGCTCGAGCAACTTTCCGAGCACAGCGGGCTCCCGCTGGTCGCTGCTGGCGACGTGCACATGCACGTTCGTACGCGCCGCGTGATGCAGGACACGCTCACCGCCATCCGCGTGAAACGCCCGGTCGCACTCGCCGGGCATGCGCTCTTTCCCAGCGGCGAGCGTTATCTGCGGCGGCGCGAGCGGCTGATGCAGATCTACCCACCCGAGTTGCTGATCGAGGCAGTCAGCATCGCCGAGCGCTGCGGTTTCTCCCTGGACAGCCTGCGCTACGAGTACCCGGAGGAGCTGGTGCCTGCGGGCCTCACGCCAGCGGAATGGTTGCGCAAGCTTACAGAGGAAGGATTCAGCTGGAGGTTCGGGTGTGGGCTGGCTAGCGGAGAAGCGGGTGACGCGAGTCAAAACCAAATCCTCCCTATCCCCCCTTTTTCAAAGGGGGGTGACTCTCTCCCTCACGCCTCGGCGGCCGCCGTCGCCAAAGCTCGCGCGCTGGTCGAACACGAACTGAGGCTCATCGCCGAGCTGGGCTACGAGCCCTACTTCCTCACCGTCTACGACATCGTCCGGTACGCGCGCAGCCAGGGGATACTCTGTCAAGGCCGCGGGTCGGCCGCCAACTCCGCCGTGTGCTATTGCCTCGGTATCACCGAGGTGGACCCCGCGCGCATGGAGATGCTGTTCGAGCGGTTTATCTCCAGGGAGCGCAACGAGCCGCCCGACATCGACGTGGACTTCGAGCACGAGCGGCGCGAGGAGGTGATCCAGTACATCTACGGCAAATACGGCCGCGACCGTGCTGCGCTGGCGGCCACTGTCATCAGCTACCGCCCCAAGAGCGCGCTGCGCGACGTGGGCAAGGCGCTGGGGCTCGATCTCGCGCAGGTGGACCGGCTGGCCAAGAGCCTGGCCTGGTGGGACGGCCGGCGGGTGCGGTCGGAAAGATTGCGCGAGGTCGGTTTCGACCCCGACAACCGTGTCATCCAGCGGCTGATCGCGCTGGTCAACATCATCGTCGGCTTCCCGCGCCACCTGTCGCAGCACGTGGGCGGCTTCGTCGTCTCGCGCGGACCGCTCTCGCGCCTGGTGCCGATCGAGAACGCGGCCATGACTGAGCGCACCGTCATCCAGTGGGACAAGGACGATCTCGACGCGCTCGGCCTGCTCAAGGTGGACGTGCTGGCGCTGGGCATGCTCACCGCCATCCGCCGTGCGCTGGATCTAGTGAGCGGCTATCGCGGCCAGCCGTTCGCCCTGTCCGACGTGCCGGCAGAAGATCCTGGCGTATACGAGATGGTGGGCCGCGCCGACACCATCGGCGTGTTCCAGATCGAATCGCGCGCGCAGCAGGCCATGCTGCCGCGCATGCGGCCGAACTGCTTCTACGACATCGTCGTCGAAGTCGCCATCGTGCGCCCCGGCCCGATCCAGGGCGGCATGGTGCATCCGTATCTGCGGCGGCGCCAGGGCATCGAGCCCGTGTCCTACCCCTCGGAAGCGGTGAAGAAAGTGCTCGAGCGCACGCTGGGTGTGCCGATCTTCCAGGAGCAAGTCATGCAGCTCGCTGTAGTTGCGGCCGGCTTCACACCCGGCGAAGCCGACCGGCTCCGGCGTGCCATGGCCGCCTGGAAACGAAAGGGCGGACTGCAGCCCTTCGAACAGCGCCTCAAGGACGGCATGCGCGAACGCGGCTATGCGCCCGAGTTCGCCGATCAGATCTATCGCCAGATACTGGGCTTCGGCGAATACGGCTTCCCCGAGTCGCACTCGGCCAGCTTCGCGCTGCTGGTGTACGTATCGTGCTGGCTCAAGTGCTATGAGCCGGCTGCCTTCACCTGTGCGCTGCTCAACAGCCAGCCCATGGGTTTCTACGCGCCCTCGCAGCTGGTGCAGGACGCGCAGCGCCACGGCGTCGAAGTACGGCCGGTGGACGTGCTGGTCAGCGAGTGGGATTGCACGCTGGAGGCCACTCGCGCGACGCGAACGGCAGAGGAAGGCGAAAGACAGCCTGCCCTTCGCCTCGGGCTGCGCATGGTGAAAGGCTTGTCCGAAGAGACCGGCCGGCGCCTGGTGGAAACGCGACGGCGGCTAAATCCCCCCCCGCCCCCCTTTGATAAAGGGGGGGGTGTATCGGCGACCTCTTCACTCTTCGTGCCTCGCAGCTCGCGCCTGACTTTCGAAGACCTCGCCCGTGCTGCCGAGCTCAACCGCCACGACATGAATGCGCTGGCCGCCGCCGGCGCGCTTGCTTCCATCACCGGCCATCGCCGGCAAGCGGTGTGGACCGTGACCGGCGTCGAGCCGCGCCCGCCGCTGCTCGAGGACGCGCCGATCCTCGACGTCACCCCGCCGCTGCCACCGCCCAGCGAGGGCCAGGACCTGGTGGCCGACTACGCGAGCCTCGGTCTCACCCTCGGGCGTCATCCCGTGGCGCTGTTGCGCCCGCATCTGGATCGGCTGCGCATGGTCACGGCGGCGCAACTGAAGCAACTGCCTCACGGCAAGCTCACCCGTGCGGCCGGGATGGTGATCGGCCGCCAGCGTCCCGACACCGCCAGCGGCGTGATCTTCGTCACGCTCGAGGACGAAACCGGCATGATCAACGTAGTCGTGTGGCGCGATGTCGCCGAGCGGCAGCGGCGCGCGTTGCTCGGGTCCCAGCTGCTCGCCGTGCACGGCGTCCTCGAGCGCGAGGGCGACGTCGTACACTTGATCGCAGGCAAGCTGGCCGATCACAGCCACCTGCTCGGCCAGCTCGTAGCCCGCTCGCGGGATTTTCACTAAAGCTGGTCGAATCGCGCAGACCTAAGAGAGCACGCAGAACAACAACAGACCCCGTTCGCGCTGAGCGTGTTTCGACTCTGCTGCGCGATGCTCTCAAGAAACAGTATCGCTAATGATTTCCTGATTACCAACGAAGCTCAGCCGCGAGCAGGCTCCCACCACCCCGCCCGCGGCGCGGGCACCCCTCCTCGGGCAGGCTCCCACCACCCCGCCCGCTGCGCGGGCACCCCTCCTCGGGCAGGAGGGGAAGGATCTTTTTTCTCCCCTCCTTTTCAAGGAGGGGTGGCGCGAAGCGCCGGGGTGGTTACGGGCGCTCGGCGCCAGCCAACTCAGGCTGACGCTCGTACGTAGTCAAGAATGATTTTGGATCAAAGGCATACCAAAACTCCGTTCGCACTGAGCGTCGTGGCGTCAGCCACAGAGTCGAAGTGGCATGCAACGCTTCGACTCCGCCCTCACGGGCTACGCTCAGCGCGAACGGCCTATTGGAGGTAGCGCACAACCTGTTTCTTCACCTCGCCTTGCCTCGCCAGCGGCGCGGCTTAGTGGGCTCAACACGAACGGGGCGTTAGTCACGGAGTCGAAGCGTGCAATCATCCGTCACGAGCCCGGTACTGGCCTTCGCGGTTAAACTCGTGCTTTCTCTGCGCCTTTCCGGTTCAAAAATGACTTTCGACTTCGATCAGATCATCGACCGCCGCGGCACGTCGGCCGTGAAGTGGGACAAATACGCCGGCCGCGATGTCATTCCCATGTGGGTGGCCGACATGGATTTCCGTTCCGCGCCCGCGATCGTGGAGGCGTTGAAGCAGCGAGCCGAGCATGGCGTGTTCGGCTACACCGACCCGCCCGGCGAGCTGAACGACGCCATCGTGATGGCGCTGCAGCGGGACCACGGCTGGAACATCCGGCACGAGTGGCTGATGTGGCTGCCGGGGCTGGTCACGGGCATCAACCTGGTGAGCCGCGCGATCGGTGCGGACGGCGACGACGTCGTCACCGCCGTGCCGGTCTACCACCCGTTTCTCTCGGGCCCGGAAAACCAGCGCCGGGCCGTCACGCGCGTGCCGATGCGGCTCGAAGATCAGCGCTGGGTGTGGGACTTCGAGCGGCTGGAGGCTTCGATCACACCGCGCACGCGCTTGCTGCTGCTGTGCAATCCGCACAACCCGGTCGGGCGCGTGTTCTCGCGCG
>JBGPMS010000339.1:0-6042 GCA_041487115.1 Gammaproteobacteria bacterium | reverse complement strand
GCAGGAGCGCATTCGCTTCGGTTGCGGCATGCGCACATTCGGTGATTTTTCCCGGGCATTGGACCGAGCGCTGCCCCGCACTCACGGCACGGTCTTCGTCGGCAGCGGGGACTTTCATCATGTCAGCCATGCGCTGATCGCTCGCCGCGCCGCAGATGGTATGTTCAAGGTCGTGGTGCTCGACAATCATCCGGACAACATGCGGTTTCCGTTTGGCATCCATTGCGGATCATGGGTGCGGCACGTCGCGGCACTACCATGGGTCAGCCATATTCACGTGCTTGGCATTACGTCGCGCGACGTCGCCGTGGTGCATGCATGGGAGAACTACTTCACCCCGTTGCTTAACGGCAAGCTTACCAACTGGTGTATTGGCGTTGATACCGGATGGGCAGCGCGCTTGGGACTAGGCGAGCGGTTTCTCTCGTTCGATTCCGCGGCCGAGTTGCTCGACCGATTTACCGAATCTGTTGGTCAAGATCCCATGCCGATCTACCTCACCATAGACAAAGATGTACTGAGCCCGGCGGTCGCTCACACCAACTGGGACCAAGGCTGCATGAGCGAAGAAGAAATGATGGAGGCGATCGGCCATTTCCGGGGCCGTCTGATCGGCAGCGACATCACGGGAGACGTCTCGGGTTACCGCTACCGGACCTGGTGGAAGCGTTGGCTAAGCGCACTGGACCAGCAACCCGATGTCAGCGGTGGCGAGCTCACCGGATGGCAGCGTGAGCAGCACGCCATCAACCTGCGTTTGATGGAAGCGGTCGCCGCGTGCTACTGAGGTATGGACAACCACCGCGGATCGAAGCGTACCCTCGCGATCGGACTCGTGCTCGCGATAGCTTTGGATACCGCCGGCCAGCTACTTTGGAAGTTCAGTGCGGCAACGTTGCCCAGCACAGCCTCATTGTGGCCGATAGTGGACGCCGTCCTTCGGCAGCCCCTCATTCTTGTCCTGGTGGGCGTATTCGTCTGCCAGTTGATAAATTGGTTGAAGGTGCTCGAACACGCCGATCTCAGCTATGCGCAGCCGATAACCTCCCTTAGCTACGTCGCGGTCTGCGCCTTCTCGGCGCATCTATTTGGCGAACACATCGGGCCTGGCAAGGCGGCTGGCATTCTGTGCATCCTCTCCGGCGTATGGCTGGTGAGCCAAAGCAAGCCGCTGGCCGACTCGGGCCCCGAAATATGAGCGCCACGCTGGCAGGAATTGTCCTGGTACTTTTGAGCTCCGCGATCGAGGGCTTCGCGCAAGTGTGCCTTAAGCGATCTGCCATCGTGTCGACGGGAAAATTCCGCTGGGTCATCCTGGGAGTTTCGCTATTTATCTTCGAAGCTCTCTTTTACACGGGGGCGCTCCAGCGGCTAGACATCAGTACTGCCTATCCGTTGGGTGCTCTGAGCTTTGTTTCCGTGACCCTGTTCTCGCGTTGGATACTGACCGAAACGGTCGATCCAAGACGCTGGATGGGCCTGGCTCTAATAGTCTGCGGCGCCGCGGTCCTGGTGGCACAGTCGTAGGCAAGTGCCCGGTCACGCTCTGCACATCAACCAGACGAAGCGGGCGCGTCGTCCCATCCTCTCCGGTAGGACTCCGCGTGCCCCGGTTCCTTTTTCCCCCTTACCTCAGCAGCCGTCGATCGAAAGCGAATGGCTCCGTCGGCCGCACTCGCACTCTTCGTAGGGCCGGATGGGCCGGATTGATCAGCAGATTACGCTCGGCAGGAATCACCACGGAGGGTACCAGGAGGCCGACGGAGGCCCGCTGAGTAATCCACAGATCACCAAAGCGCCTCGCTTCCGGGCCGTAGGGAAGGTCCGCCCAGTCCGAGGGAAGGTCCCGGGCTTCGACGACTAGACCATCGGGCATGTCGATCGGGATCAAAATTGGATCGGCAGGCACAGTATCCCGAGCGACGTGCACCAGCATCTCCAGCACCGCGAGAGGTCGGCTCGTGGAGGTGTAACCCATGTGCACACCGGGCGAGTTCCAGCGGTTCCCAACCAGCGCGGCGCCTCGCCCCGAAAGTGGATCTGCGCTGTAGACGGCTCGCGTGAGCCGCCATACCCGCATCAGGCGAAATCCCCGTAGTCGATCCGAGTCAGTTCATCCACCGCCAGTTTGGTGCCCGCGTCGGAGTCGAGCAGTGAGAAGGGCGCGACATCGCCCAGCGAAGGATGCGGTGCCTTGAGCCAGCGCGCAGCCTTGTCCTCCGAACCGAAGACCCGTGTTGCCTCTTCCACCACGCGGGCGACGCGCAACAGCCGGTCGGCTTCATCCGGCGTGAGGAAGCCTTGGCCTTTTCGCCTCGCCGCGGTGCGTGGGGACATGCCGATCACGGCGAGAACTTCAGCCGGGTCGGCTCCGAGTCGTTCCGCGAGCGTCTGGACGGAGGCGAAGGGCACCATCCCAGGCCGCAATTCGACCAAGTTCCCAGGTGGGCCTGCAGGTCGAGGCGGCTGTCCTTTCGTGCGATATTTCGACGCCTTCTCTTGCACGTCGACCCCAATCACCTTGAGCGTGGAAGCATAGGCCCTCATGCGGCCTCCTCATCCTGTCCGTGTTCATCTGCCATATGGCAAGGATAAACTGCCAGATGCCGGAAGACAACTCCTATCACTTGAAACCGGATCCTGCGCACCGCCTGGTTCCAGCGGCGATCACGCGTGTGGCGAGCTGGGTCGAAGGCCGGCAGTTTCTCCGTGACCCCGCGTTTCCCCTTCCGCGAGGACGCGCGCCGCTACGCGAGGCCCAGCTTCTGCGCCAGGCCGATGCGCTGCACCTTGCCGGTCGCGCCCTTCGGGATCTCCGCCAGGATCAAGATCTTGCGCGGCACCTTGAAATCCGACAGGCGCGTCGCGACGAACTCGCGCAGCTCCTTGTCGCTGACCTGCGCGCCTTCACGCAGGACCACGGCAGCGGCCACGTCTTCCCCGAGTTTGTCGTGCGGGACCGCGAAGGTTACGCACTGCTGGATCGACGGATGGTCGAGCAGCACCTCATCGACTTCGCGCGGGGAGATCTTCTCGCCGCCGCGGTTGATGATCTCCTTCAGCCGGCCGGTGATCGTCAGATAGCCATCCGCATCCAGCACGCCCTGGTCGCCGGTGCGGAACCAGCCGTTGGTGAACGCGTCCGCGTTGGCTTTCGGATTGTTCTCATAGCCCGAGGTCACGTTCTCGCCGCGGATGCCGATCTCTCCCGGCACGCCGGCCGGTAGTGGATTGCCGTCCGCGTCGATCACGCACACTTCAGGTCCGGCGGCGATTCCCACGCTGCCCGGCTTGCGCGTACCGGGCGGCAGCGGGTTGCTGGACATCTGGTGCGCGGCCTCGGTCATGCCGTAGGACTCGATGACCGGCGCGCCGAAGACCTCTTCCAGCTCCTTGATGACCTGCGGCGGCAGCGAGGAGGAGGACGAGCGGATGAAGCGTAGGGGATTCGCCTTGATCACGTCGGTATTCTTGGCCGCACGCGAGAGGATGCCCTGATGCATGGTCGGCACTGCCGTGTACCAGGTGGGACGAACCTCGGCCATCCAGGAGAAGAACTTGAGCGCGTTGAAGCCGGTCGTGTAGCAGACCTCGCTGCCGGCGGACAGCGGCGCCAGCGTGCCGGCGATCAGGCCGTGGATGTGGAACAGCGGCATGATGTTGAGGGCGCGGTCGGCCGCGGTCAAATACAGCGTAGTGCGGATATTGCGCGCCGACGCGCAGACGTTGCGCTGAGCTAGCGGCACGATCTTCGGCCGCGACGTGGTGCCGGAGGTGTGCAGCACCAGCGCAATGTCCTCCGGCGCCGCGGGGCCGGGGCAGCCAGTTGCGGGCAGATTGAGCCCGGCGGGAAATTCGAGAGTGAAGCTGCCGGCTCCTTGCGCGGGAGTGGGAATCAGCCGGACGACAGGAACGCCGAGCTTGTGCGCTACGTCGACTGCCGGGGAAGACTTCCCTTGCTCGATGACGAGGATTCTTGCGTTGAGGTCGGACAGGTAGAACTCGAACTCCTCGGCGCGGTAGACCGGGTTCAAGGGCGCGGCGGTGGCACCGGCGGTGACGCACAGGAACGCAGCCGCTATCTCCGGGCCGTTGTCCAGTACGATCGCGACCCGATCGTTCCGGCCTATGCCTTGGGCATTGAGCGCGGTCCGTGTCTCGGCGGAAAGGCGGCGCAACGCCTGATAGCTGAGCGGGACGGCGCCGGGCGCGGTCAATGCGGGCGCGTTGGGGGCGCCCGCGTCGAGCAGGGCGGCGACGGTGGAAGCAGTGGTGCTCATGCGGATGTTCCTTACAAAGGGGGGCAAGGGGGGATTTGCATTCCGACGCACGCCATCAGGAGCTGATGTGCAACTTGCCATGCTGCGCGTTCAACGTCTTCGCGAGGAGGCTGGCGCAGGCGTAGACGGCGCTGATGTGCGGTGTAGGCGTTTGCGTCAGCGTTCCCAGCTCGATCACCGAACCGACCAGCGCCGCGAGCTCCATCGGCCGGCCCTGTTCGACGTCCTGCAGCATCGACGTCTTGTGCGCGCCGACCTTCTCCGCGCCGGCGATCCGGCGCTCGATGCTGACGCGGAAGGTCACGCCCAGCTTCTTTGCGATCGTTTCGGCTTCCGTCATCATCTGGGTCGCGAGCTCGCGCGTGAGGGGAAACTGACACAGGTCCACCAGCGTCGCGTGCGTCAGTGCGCTGATCGGGTTGAAACTAAGATTACCCCACAGCTTCAACCAGATCTCGCTGCGGATGTCGCCGATCACGGGCGCCTTGAACCCGGCTCGGGTCAGGCTGGCCGAGATTGCCTGCGCGCGCGGCGTCGTCGCGCCATCCAGCTCGCCGAGAGTGAATCGATTGCCCTCCACGACCTGGACGACGCCCGGCCCGGCCAGGTTCGCGGCCGGGTACACGACGCTGCCGATGATCCGCGCCGGATCGATGCTGCGTCCAATGATCCCGTCCGGATCGGCGCTCACCACGGGGTGCCCTTCGTACTCGCCGCCGTGCCGGTGGAAATACCACCACGGGATGCCGTTCTGCATCGTGACGATGACGGTTTCTGCATGACACAGATGGTGCAGTTCCGGCGCCACCGCGGCGACCTGGTGCGCTTTGACCGTCAGCAGCACGGCATCGTGCAGGCCGGCGTCGCTCATTCTCTCGACCGCGCGTGCGGTGGTCGTGCGCGCCTCGCTGCCGTCTTCCTCGATCAGCTTCATTCCGCCCATCTGGATGGCCGCGAGGTTCGGCCCGCGCGCGATGAAGGTGACGTCGTCACCGGCTAGAGAGAGCCGGGCGCCCAGATAGCCGCCAATGGCGCCCGCGCCCACAACTGCGATTCTCATGCTTTGCTCCGAGTGCGCGCGTTCATTCGTACCGGTTCGACAGCGTGCCGATCCCGTCGATCACGACCTCCACCGTCGCGCCGAGGGGGATCGGGCCCGCGCCCACCGAGGTTCCGCAGGAGATCACGTCGCCGGGGAACAACGTCATGTCCCGCGACAGCAGGCTTACCAGTTGTACGGGCGAAAAGATCATGTCGCTTACCGGATAGCTCTGTCGCTCTTTGCCGTTCACCAGGGTACGAACGACCAGCTTGCCCGGCTCGAGGTCCGTCGCGATGGCCGGGCCGAACGGTCCGAACGAGTCGAAGCTCTTGGCGCGCGTCCATTGCGGGAAGCTCGGATCGGCTTTGAGCAGGTCCACGGCGGTGACGTCGTTCACGCAAGTGTAGCCGAAGATGTGCGCTGCGGCGTCCGCCGGAGGGATGTCCCTTCCTGTCTTGCCGATCACCACCCCGAGCTCGCCTTCGAACAGGACTCGGCCCGCATAGGAGCGGGGCGCCGGGATGATCGTATGGTGGGCGCAGAAGGAATTGGCCCCTTTGAGGAAGAACAGCGGTTCCGGCGGGATGCCGAGGGCAAACTTGGTCGCGGCCGCGTGGAAGTTGTTCCATAGCGCGATCATCTTGGTCGGCACGCAGGGCGTGGCCCAGCGGACTTGGCTGACCGGCAGTTCCTCATCCGTGACCTCGTAGTCGGAGAACG
>JBGPMS010000338.1:0-6044 GCA_041487115.1 Gammaproteobacteria bacterium | reverse complement strand
TCGCGCTTGCGGTCACCGTGAAAGACGGGGACGCCATCGCCTACGCCGCCAACCCCGCGCATTTCGGGACAGCCACAGCCGGCAACGGCATTGCCTTCACCGGGGGCAAGGCGATGGAGTTCGGACGCCTGTGGCTGGGCAATGCCATCGGCTCGGAGCTGCTCGATCTGCCCATTCCCATCAGCACGCAGTTCTGGACCGCGGGCGGCTTCGTGACCAACAGCGCAGACAGTTGCACCACCCTGGCGAATACGCCCGTTGCGCTGTTCAACTTTCAAGGCAATCAGTCTGCGTGCACGACCGCGGTATCGCCATCTAGTACGCTGTCCTTCACCAACGGGAAGGCCAGTCTGAAGCTGACCAAGCCCGGCGCGGGCAAAAGCGGTTCGGTCGATCTGACGGTCAATCTGGGGGCGGCGTCCGGCTCGACGTGCACGTCGGTTGGCACCGGCAACGCGGTTGCGGCAACTGCGGCCGGACCTGGTCCGAATTTCGTGAACTGGCTGCAGGGCAACTGGGGCGGCAGTGCGACGTTTACGGTCAATCCGACGGCCCGCGCGACCTTCGGCCAGTACCGCAACACCCAGGAGTTCATCTACCTGCGAGAGAACCATTGAGGGTGATCGCCCGGTACGATACCCTGGCCGTCGTGCAGTTCGGATCCACCGCGCCGCTGTCAAACTGAGCGGCGACTTCCTAAGCGCGAGCCCTGAATGTGCCGCTTCGGGGCGATCCGGCACGTTCGGTGCTTTGTATCCCTGTACGGCCCGGTTTCGCGCTATGTTCGACTGACGCGATCCTTGACGCGGGCGTGCTACTTCCGCAGGTTGGTGACTGAACGGGCGCTCCCAGCTTGATGGCGATGTTTGCGTAGAGCCTGGGAGCTCGATGTCGCGGCCGAGCGAAGGCGGCGCATGCGTTTCCCGACTCGAGCCATCAGTTCAGCCACTCGACCTTCCTGGATCGCCAACCAACCGCCGCTTGCCGACGTCAAGAAATTGAGAACCGCAACCAAGATCGCTCTCGCGATTCTGCTCCTCGTCACGGTTACACCGACGTGGGCGGCGTTCGTAGTCGTCCAGAAGAAGACCGGGATCGCGACCCCGTTTTCGGCGTGGGTGGCGTCGCCTGGCGCGAATAGCATCTCCGTTACGCTCACAAGCAATGTCACGGCAGGAAATCTCATTGCGGTCGCGGTATCCTACGACAACAACCAACCCGGCACTGCCACGGTTTTGAATAGCGTGACCGACACCCTGGGCAATACGTACGTCATCGTCAGGACTATCCTCACTGCGGGCCCGGCCCAGAAAACCTCGATCGCCTACGCGAAAAATGTCGCTGGCGGAGCCAACACGATCACGGCCAATCTCAGCCAAACCGTCTGTTGCAAAACCATCATGGTTCACGAAATAAGCGGAGCGGATCTTACTGCGCCGCTCGACGGGGCTACCGGTTCCGGTCAGGGCCAGGTCAATCCAGGCACCGGGGCGAACGCCGTGACCAGCGGCAACCTGACGACCACCGTCAATGGCGACTACATATTCGGGGTGACGATTAACGATAGCAACGACGCCTCTTTAGTGATCACGGCTGGAACCGGCGAAACGCAGCAGCTGAGCAGTCTGACGGCCGCCGGAAACGCAATGATGACGGAAGACAAGACTCAAGCGACGGCCGGGGCTATCGCTTCGACGTTCAAGTTTTCGGTGTCTGTAGCGACGACGTCGGCGGCGACCCTGCAGATGGCGTTCAAGGCAAAGCCTTCGTTGCAGGTCGACCCCGGAGTGGCGAGCGCCAGCACGTGTGCGGCGAAGAGCGTGACCATAACGGCCAAGGACGGAGCCGGCGCCACGCTGACGACGTACACCGGAACGATCACCGTCTCCACCTCCACCGGCAACGGCGACTGGTCCAAGGGAACAGCGAGCGGAACGCTCACGCCCGGGGCCTTGAACAGCGGGGCCGCGACCTACACCTTCGTTCTTGCCGACAGCGGGGACATCGTTCTCAACCTGACCGACCAGGAGTCCGAAAACCTGACCGTCACCGTAGCGGACGCTGCCGCGGGGGTTTCCACGACGTCCATCACCGTCAACTTCCGCGACAACGCCCTGGTCATTACGGCCACCGACGCCCTGGGCAACATTCCGGTCGCCGGCCGCGATCACGCCATGAAGGTGGAGATGTACACCAAGAACGGTAGTGTCTGTTCGGTCGCAACCTACTACGCGAAGCCCAAACCTCTGAAGGTGTGGCTCACGCTGGATGCCTCAGCCAACCCGAACCCCGCCGGTGCCACGCTCCCATCGATCGGAGCGCTAGCGTCGGTGCCCACCGCGCTGCCGGGCGCGAACAACCTGACGCTCAACTTCACCCTCGGCGCGGCGGCATTCAACCTGACCACCACCGATGTGGGCAAGTACGTCCTCAACATGCGCGACGACAGCGGGACCTTCGCAGGCGCGGGAATTACCGTCAGCGACGGCGTCTCGTCCACCTTGACGGTCCGCCCGTTCGGCTTCTACGTGACCGCAACGGGCAACACTGGCGCCACCACCCCGGCGGGAACGATTTTCAAGTCGGCGGGGAGCAATTTCACGGGTATCGTGACGGCGGTGGCGTGGGCTGCCGCGGACGATGCCAACAGCGACGGCATCCCGGATGCCGGATCCAACCTTTCCGACAACACGGTGCTCACCCGCTACACATGGGCCGCCACGCTGGCAGCCAATCCCACCGGGTTTCAGCCGTCGACCGGCACGGTGGGGACGGTCAACAACGGGGCCATCGCTACGTTCACCAGCGGCAGCGCGACGGTGGCCACGCTGCAGTACACCGAGGTCGGGAGCTTCACCCTGCGCGCCTCGGCGACGGGCTATCTCGGCACCGTGGGCGCCGACATCAGCGACAACGGCGGGCTGGTCGTGGGGCGCTTCACGCCGTTCGACTTCCTGGTGGCCAACAACGCGCCGCAATTTGCCGCCGGCTGCGTATCCGGGGCCTTCACTTACATCGGGCAGCCGTTCACCTATGCCACGGCACCGGTGTTCACCGTCACCGCGCGCAACGCCCAGGCTGGCACCACGCGCAACTACACCGGCACGTGGTGGAAGATCACCGGGGGTGGCGCGGGCACACTGACACCGGTGACCCAGGCCACTCGTTATACCGCATTCACCGGGACGCTGGACACAACTGGATTGCCGGCGGTCGCGGGGGACCCGGCGATCGTGGACTCGGGCAATGGCACCGGCACGCTGACCTTCGGTGCCGGCACCGGCTTCTTGTTTACTCGGAGCGCACCGGCGGTAGTGCCGTTCAACGCGGACATCGGGCTTTCGGTCACCGTGAAAGACAGCGACAACATCGCCTACGCCGCCAATCCTGCGCATTTCGGGATAGCTACAGCCGGCAACGGCATTGCCTTCACCGGAGGCAAGGCGATGGAGTTCGGACGCCTGTTCCTGGGCAATGCCATCGGCTCGGAGCTGCTCGATCTGCCCATTCCGATCAGCACGCAGTTCTGGACCGCGGGCGGCTTCGTGACCAACAGCGCAGACAGTTGCACCACCCTGGCGAACACGCCCGTTGCGCTGTCGAACTTCAGCGGGAACGAGTCGGCTTGCACGACCACCGTGTCACCCTCTGCCACGCTGTCCTTCAGCTCCGGCAAGGCCAGCTTGAAGCTGACCAAGCCCGGTTCGAACAAAAACGGCTCGGTCGATCTGGCGATCAATCTGGGGGCGGCATCCGGCACGACGTGTGCGACGGTGGGTGTGGGTAACACCGTCGCGGCGGGTGGGGCGGCCACCACCTGGCTGCAGGGCAACTGGGGCGGCAGTGCGACGTTTACGGTCAATCCGACGGCCCGCGCGACCTTCGGCCAGTACCGCAACACCCAGGAGTTCATCTACATGCGAGAGAACTATTGAGCGCGATCGCCTCCTGCGGCAGCTCGTTCCGGTCGAGCGCGCGCCGAAGATAGACGAGCGCGCCGGCGCCGCCCGGCGTCAGTCGCTGTAGATGGCCTGATTCAAGATCTCGCGTGCTGCTTCCATGACCTCGGACGCGGTCATTCCCATCGGCCCCCCCAAGCGTTGATACAGCCGATCCGCTGCCGCACCGTGCAGATGGACAGCAGCACAGGTCGCGAGTACGGGCTGCGCGCCCTGGGCGATCAGCGCACCCAGCATGCCGCTCAGCACGTCGCCCATGCCTGCGGTGGCAAGCCCGGGATTCCCGGAGGTGTTGATGTCGAAGCTGCCATCCGGCGCTGCCACCACGCTGCCGACGCCCTTCAAGACTGTGACTGCGCGATAGCGTTGCGCCAGCGACAGAGCCGCCGCGATCCGGTCATGCTGGATCTCGTCGGTTGATCGGCCCGACAGCCGGGCTGCTTCCGCCGGGTGGGGTGTGATCACGGTCGGCGCAAGGCGTGCGCGGCAGGCTTCTCGAAGCCTTTCGTCTGCGCCGATCAGATTCAGCGCATCGGCATCGATAACGAGCGGCACGTCGAATGCGAGTGCCTGCTCGACACAGCTCCGCGCCTGGGCGGATTGGGACAGCCCCGGGCCGAGCACCAGGCAGCTCAGCGAGTCCATCGACAGCACGTCCTCCACGCCGCGCAGCATCAGCTCGGGCTGCAACGGGTCCAGGCTCGGAGCATTCGGATCGAGGAATCCGAGATAGACGCGCCCGGCGCCGAGCTTGAGGGCGGCGCGTCCGGCCAGCACTACCGCGCCGGTCATCCCGGCCGCACCGCCGACGACGCCCACGCTGCCAAATGTGCCCTTGTGGCTGTTGAGCGAGCGTCGGGGCAGAACCGCCGAGACGGTGCTGCTGCCAATCACCCTGCCTCGACCCGGGAGCAGCGCGGCCAGGTCGAGTCCCAGGTCGCGCACGTGCAACTCGCCGCAGTGGTCCGGGCCGGCGAGTGTGAGCAGCCCTGGCTTGAGCGCGATGAAAGTTACCGTGTGTTGCGCGCGGACGGCGCAGCCGAGGATGCGGCCGCTGTCGGCGTGGAGTCCGCTGGGGATGTCGAGCGCAAGCACCGGTGTACCGCTGGCGTTGATCGCTCCGACGAGATCCGCGTAACGACCGGTCAGCTCGCGCTCGAGCCCGATCCCGAACAAACCGTCCACGATCAGACCGGATTCCCTCTCACCAAAGTCGGTGACGTCGGTGCGTGTCTCGCCGCCCGCCGCCTGCCACGCGTCCAATGCAGCGCGCGCATCGTCCGACAACTTCCTCCTGTCGCCGGTGAAGACGACGCTCACGCGGTGCCACCATTGCTTCACATGGCGAGCCACCACGAAAGCATCCCCGCCGTTGTTGCCAGGACCAGCCAGCACCAGGAGCGGTCGGCGGCTGTCGGCAATCAGTTCGCGCGCGAGCTCGGCCGCCGCCAATCCTGCGCGCTCCATGAGCACCGGGGCAGCGAGGCCGGACTGCGCCAGCGCCTCGATGCGCCGGATCTCGTCGGTCCGGTATACGGGAAGGGGAGGGACAGCGACGCCTGGAGCCATGAGGGGAATCGCGACAGCCGGAGAAGGTGCGATGAGTTTAGCCTGAAATCGAAGCGCAGCGTCCTTGACCGTGCTCCGGGCACTTCGACTTTGCAGCTGGCGCTGCGACGCTCAGTGCGAACGGGGTTTTAGGGGAAGCGCTGCGACGCTCGGCGCGAACGGGGCGGGTATAATTCGGCTTTGCGGTCCATCCCCGGTTCCCATGTCGCTGACCCTGAAGCTCCCCGGCCCACGCGCCCTGTCCGAATTCCGCCTCAGCAAGCTCCTTCACCTCGCCCGGCAACAGCTTCCCGGTTTGACCGGGATCCGTACCCAGCACTGGCATTTCATCCGCCTCAAGCGTCGGTTGTCCGATACGCAGACTGCGACGCTGCAGCAACTGCTCCCGTACGGACCCTCCCTTGGACCAGGGACGGGACAGACCGCGCGCGGGGAAGCCGATGCGCTGCTTGTCGTCCCGCGCCTGGGCACCATCTCTCCTTGGGCTTCCAAGGCTACCGACATCGCCCGCCAGTG
>JBGPMS010000337.1:0-6091 GCA_041487115.1 Gammaproteobacteria bacterium | reverse complement strand
CGCTCGGGCCGCGGGCCGGGCAAAAAGTGCTGAGCCTGCAAACCGTCCCCAGCCGACAGGCCGATTCCACGCAGCCGGGCTGCGTCAACGTGCACGGCTTTAGCCTACACGCCGGGGTGCGTTGTGGCGCCCATCAGCGCAAGGAGCTTGAACGCCTGTGCCGCTACATCACCCGCCCGGCGATTGCCAACCAACGGCTCAAACGCAATCCAGCCGGCCAAGTCGTGCTGCAGCTCGAGAGTCCCTACCGCGACGGGACCACCCATATTGTGATGTCGCCGCTGGAACTTATGCAGCGGCTCGCCGCACTCGTCCCGCGTCCGCGGCTGCATCTGATTCGTTTCCACGGCGTGCTCGCACCCAACGCCAAGCTGCGCGCTGCGATCGTGGCGAGCCCAGCGCACCATGCGACCGATCACGCAGCCGATCACGCTCACGCGCATTGCTCAGCGCCGGCGCGCATGAGTTGGGCGCGCCTGCTCGAGCGGGTGTTCGATATCGATATCGAATACTGCCCGCAGTGCGGCGGTAGCTTGAAGATCATCGCCGCGATCGAAGATCCCCCGGTGATTGCCAAGATCCTCACGCACCTTCACTTGCCCGCCCGCGCACCGCCCCGATCACCCGTGCGGCGACTCGATTTGTTCCAAACGGCCTGATCGCACACTGAGTTCCCTTCCCATCCGGTTTAGCCCGGGTTTAGCCCCTAAGCCAACGATCCCGTTCGGCCGGCACTCGCGCGAGAGGCCAAACTGTCTCGACATTGGCCGCTTCTGAGGATGAATGGACCGAAAAATCCCCGAATTTCCTCAAGTCTTGACCGAGGACTCGCGTGATTGACAGCTTTCTGGCCACACGCTACCTTCCCAATCGGGGGAAATTAAGGCGTTTGTTTTTCCTATCCGTGGGGATACGCCATCGGGCGTGGCTCAGCGGAAGCTGGAGTTTGAATCCAACGCTGAACAGCGAGATCAGCACGGCAATCTCGGTCAGCCGTTCGAGCAGCGGGGCGTCGCGCACCGGGTGCAACGTCACCAGGCCGAGGCCCGCCGGGCCTATCCCGTAGCCGACGGCCAGATACAGCATGGCCGAGCTCAGCGGCAGACGAGCGATGAACGAGCCGCCCATTGTCATCGCAATCAGCAGCACGCCGATCACGATGCACGACAAAGTGAACACCGTCGAGTCGGTCATGATGGGACGTGGCAAGACGCTTCGATGTCGTGCGACGGCTTCGCTCACCGTCACACGGGGCCGCGGACAGAAGCAGATCTTACTCGGAGAGAGGGCCGGGGTGCATGCTTACCGGAACTGTCATCTGCCTGAAGTTACTGGACAACTTCGCCATATGTGCGACACCGCACAGAGCCGGACCCACGCCTGGGGCAGAATTTAGCAGGTGCGCGGCGGCGGCCTACCGTCGCCAAAGCGCATTGCTATAGCGCGGTTGGCCTCGCGCTCTACATGCGGCCCGCGCATCCCCTGGGTAGTCGAAGGAGCGTTTCCCCGCTCCACGCTCTCCTGAGCAAGGCTGGGATGCCATTAAGCGAGCCTTGTCGTTCGGTCCGGACGGGCATCGTGGATCGCCCGTCCGGCCTTTTTATCCTGGGCGCACCCGAAGGGCAGGGCGCGCGCGGCCGTCGATCTGGTGACGGAGCTCATCCCAAAGCGCCGGGCAGAACCCTCTTCCCGAACAGCACCGGCTTCATTGCCTCTCTTATGCAAATCACCGCGCCTGCCCGCAGCCGTTTCGCCTCTTGCCGGCAATGGCGGCGCTCATGGCGTGGCGCGCGGACTTTGCAGGGGTAAAGACTGGGACGTATGTACGCCGGCGTACGGTCCCGCTGAAGTTCGCAGAGTAGAGTCTCTGTAAGACAAGGCAGCCCGCCTCAATCTCCGAACTACTAATAGGGCCTTTCTGGATCAACGCAATTCGAAAATTCAACCAAAGGATATAGTCATGCTCTATACCATCGCTGTCGTCCTGATCATCCTGTGGCTCCTGGGTCTGGTCACCTCCTACACCATGGGCGGCCTCATCCACGTGCTCCTGGTTATCGCCATCGTGGTCATCCTGCTGAGGGTCATCAGCGGGCGCAGTGCCATTTGATGTCGCCTCACGCCTGAGGCGGCGTCGTTATGCGCTGTCTTGCGCTGATCTTCTCGAGCCGGCTTGCCCGTCGGCATCCCCTATCGCATTGACGAGGAGTAGTGAATGAAGCCCACTTTGCTCAAAGACGTGTCGTCGCAGCAGCCGCCCCTGTCCGACATCAAGACTTTGCGGGAGCGCGCGCGGCAACATATCGAGAAGGGTGCCGTCACTTCGGGCTATGCGGCCGACCGCGAGAAGGTGATCAAGATGCTGAACGAGGCGCTCGCGACCGAGCTGGTCTGCGTGCTTCGCTACAAGCGCCACCATTTCATGGCGGCTGGCATCCACGCCGCGCCGGTCGCAGCGGAATTTCTCGCGCATGCAACAGAAGAGATGGCCCACGCCGACCTCCTCGCCAAGCGCATTATCGAGCTGCGCGGCGAGCCGGATTTTTCGCCGGAAGGGCTGGCGGCACGCAGCCATGCGGAATACGTCGAGGGCGATTCGCTGAAAAGCATGATCAAGGAAAATCTGATCGCCGAGCGCATCGCGATCGAGAGCTATCGCGAGATGATCGCTTACCTGGGCGACCAGGATCCGACCACGCACCGCATGCTGCAGGGCATACTCGCCGTCGAGGAGGAGCATGCCGATGACCTGTCGTCTCTGCTCGAGGGGATGAAGGACTACTGAACAGGGGTGTGCCGGGGACGGCGGCCCGCTGCCGTCCCTTTGCGCGGGTGGGAGCGTTTCGAGCGGGTAAACGGATGAGGACGCCTCCGCGTCTTCTCTGCCCATTCCAAGGAGGCTTGCCGTGAAGCACGTACTTCCACCTTTGCCATATCCCCACGCGGCGCTCGAGCCACACATCGACGCACGCACCATGATGCTGCATCACGACAAGCATCACGCCAGTTACGTGGCGAACCTGAATTCGGCGCTGGAGAGATTCCCCGAGTTGCACAAGCGCTCCGCATCCTGGTTGCTGCTCAACCTCGCCAGCATTCCCGAAGCGGGGCGAACGGCGGTGCGCAACAACGCAGGCGGGCATTTGAACCACAGCCTGTTCTGGCGAATCATGTCTCCCGCAGGCGGGGGCGCGCCCACGGGCGCGCTGGCGGACGCGATCAAACGCGACTTCGGCGGTTTCGAGCAGTTCAAGGCACAGTTCGCCGAAGCGGGGGCGAAGGTGTTCGGGTCCGGCTGGGTCTGGCTCGCGCGCGTCCAGAAGGACGCTGGGAAATTGCAGGTATACACCACGGCCGGCCATGACAATCCTCTGATGCAGGGCCACTTTCCGCTGCTGGTCAACGACGTCTGGGAGCACGCCTACTATCTCAAGCATGAAAACCGGCGCCCCGACTACCTGAATGGCTGGTGGGCGGTCGCAAACTGGGCCGAGGCAGCGCGGCGGTTCGAGCTCTCCGATCATTCCGCCGAGCAGGAATGGGAGGACGAGGGCGGGCTGGTTGTCGCACCGGCACTGTGAGCGATCCGGGATCGGCTTCGGGTCGGCGGGTTCTCGAGTGCTTCGAAGGGTCCCGCGGGCGCGGGTCGGGCGCGAACTAATGGGACAGGACACTAGGAGCGCGGAGAGACGACCACACCCGTCAGCCTCCCCTGGAGGAAGTTCTCGATGTTCTCCACCGCGCGCAGCAGGCCGTCGCGGACGACTTCCGGCGTCTGACCCGCGTTGTGCGGCGACAGCACGGCGTTCGGCAAAGCCAGAATCGGATCGCCGGCTGTGAGCGGCTCGTCGTGAAAGACGTCGAGCCCGGCGCGGAGCCTGTCTTGACCAAGCGCCTCCAGCAGTGCGGCTTTGTCTACCAGAGCGCCGCGGCCCGTGTTGATCAATATTGCAGCCCGTTTCATCAGGGCCAGCTCGCGCTCGGAGAGAAAGCCGCGTGTCTCGGGCGACAGACGCAAGTGAAGCGTGATGACATCCGCGTCGCGCAGGATCTCCTCCTTGAACGCTGCCCGCGCGCCGGTGGCAGCGATGCGAGCGGAGTCGCCGCGAGCGCTCCAAGCCAGCACCTCCATCCCCAGCGCTCGACCCAGGGCGATCACGCGCATGCCGATCGTTCCCGTGCCGAACACGCCGAGCGTCTTGCCTAGCAGTTGGGTCAGCATCTCGCGCGGCCACGCGCCTGTGCGCATGTCGCGGTCGATGCTGGGGATGCGGCGGGCCACTGCGAGCATGAGCGCGATGGTGTGCTCGGCTACCGCGTTGGCGTTGACGCCCGCCGTGTTGCACACTGTGATGCCGCGCCGCCGCGCCGATTCCAGATCGATGTTGTCGGTGCCCGTGCCCCATATCGAAATCAGCTCGAGCCGTGGGCACGGTGCGAACACCGCGTCGGTGAAGTGCGCATGGGCCCGGATGTTGATCGCGACGCGTGCGCCATCGATCCGGCGGGCCAGCTCCGTCTGGTCATCGGCACCGCGCTCGACATAGACGAGCGTATCCCCGAGGCGCGCGCAACGCTCCGCGGCGGGCGTGCCCTTGAACACCGATGGGAAGTCGTCGGGGACGACGATGAGAGGATCAGCCATGCTCGAATGCTCCGTGGTGCTCGGCGACAAGCTAGGGCCTGACTGCGACTGCGGTGAAATTGCTTCCATACGCGGTCACATAGCGCGCGGCAAAATCACGCCACCAGGCCCAAGCGGGCGGCAGAATGCTGCCGACTTCAGCCGCCCCGAGCTGCAGCAGGCCCTGCCCGGAACCCAGGGCGAAGGCAGCGGTGAGGCGCTGCTGAAGGGCGGCCGGCAAGGATGGTGCGTCGGAATCGGACACAAGCAGAAGGTGGCCGTGCGGGGTCAGCAGCGGCGCGAGGAAGCCGGCGGCGGCAATGGACATGCCCGGCATTGTACTGAACACAACCTTTGCTGGACTGTGCTGCGTCAGCTTGCCGCCCGAAGCCACTAGCAAATTGGGCGGGTGCGGCCAATAGCTGCCGCTCACGCATCCTCTGTTGCAGACATACCTTCGACACCTCGCCGTACTTTGCTCAGATTCAGACTCTGGTTTCGAGCGGTCTGATGACGACCCGAGTTCGTGAGGTTCTCAGGCGGCTCCGCCCATTCTTTGCACCCAGAACCGTAACGCGTTACACTCCCGGCATGGCAGCATCGACCAAACCCCCACGTTCCGGAGCGGCGGAACGAATGCGCCGCTACCGCAAGCGCAAGCGCGCGGCCGGCCTGAAGCTCGTCCGTCGCTGGGTATCCGGGGAGACGGACAGCCCAGGCTCCTGGTCCAATCATCGCCTGCTGGAAGCACGTAGCCTGGCGCTGCATTGCCTGGCTGCCGCCAGCATCGAGCGGCGCCCCCGGTTGCTGGAGATCGCGCGCCTGAATCTCGCCAACTGGCGTCAGGCACGAGGCGGCACGCTCCCGGCGGCATTGCAGGAGTGGGGGCCGATCCTGTCCCGCCCATGGCCGGAAATCGCCGCGATCATCACCGCGCTGACCGAGGAGGGCGCGCGGCTCCGCCAGTCTTCGCCGTTCGCGGGAGTGCTTACGCCCGCTCAGAGGAGGCGCGTCTACGAAGCGTTCCGAGCTTGAGCATTTGATCCGCGCGGCGGGCGCGATCGCCCAGGATCGCCAGATTGTAGTGATCGGCAGCCAGGCCGTACTCGGCCAGTTTCCCGACGCACCGGCCGAGCTCCGCATGTCGATGGAAGCGGATGTCTACCCGAGGAACCTGCCGCAGCGCGCCGACCTGATCGATGGCTCCATCGGCGAGGGTTCGTTCTTCCACCAGCAGTTTGGCTACTACGCCCAGGGTGTGGGTCCCGAAACCGCTCGATTGCCCGAAGGCTGGGAGACACGGCTCGTGCCGGTGAGCAATCCGAATACCGGTGGCATCGAGGGACTCTGCCTCGAGGTGCACGATCTTGCTGTTTCGAAGTACGTGGCCGGACGGGACAAAGACCTCTCCTTTACGCGTGAGCTGGCGAGACATCGCATGACCGACCGAGCTACCTTGTTGGAGCG
>JBGPMS010000336.1:0-6103 GCA_041487115.1 Gammaproteobacteria bacterium | reverse complement strand
GCGATGGCGGAGGCGAGCGTGCAGCCCGAGCCGTGATAGGTACCCGGAAGCCGCTGCCAACTGTCCGATCGCACTACGCCGTCCTGCGAGTAGAGGATGTTCACCACTTGCGGCGTGTTCTCGTGCGTACCGGTGATCAGCACGTACTCGCAACCCATGGTGAGGATGCGGCGGGCGCATTCCTCCAGTGCGGGGTCGTCGTTCTCGTCGCTGTCGTCGATGGCGAGCCGCCGTGCCTCCAGGCTGTTGGGCGTGATCAACGTAGTCTGCGGGATCAGCAGCTCGCGCATGGCGATCACCATATCGTCGGTGGCTAGCTCGTCCCCGCGCCCGGAGCTCAACACCGGGTCGAGCACCAGCGGCACCTCGGGGTAGTCCGACACGACCTCGGCGATCGCCGCGATGATCTCGACGCTGCCGAGCAGCCCGATCTTGAACACTGCGACGGGCATATCCTCCAGGACGCTGCGCGCTTGATCGGCGACCCACTCCGCATCGAGCGGCATAACGTCCTCGACGCCCACCGTATCCTGCACCGTAACCGCGGTCACCACGGACAGCGCGTGGCAGCCCATGCTCGACAAGGTGAGGATGTCCGCCTGCAGGCCCGCGCCGCCGCTGGGGTCGGTGGCGGCAAACGTGAGGACGATGGGAGGGGATTGGGACATTCGCAGTGTCGCCCGAGGGGAAAGGTGCCCGAAACGAGAGTGTTCGGCGGGGAGGGGATTCGATTAGAATTCGGATTTTACTCTACTCCCGTCGATTCCTCCGCTCCGCCATGAACGAAACGCGCGTCCCCAAGACCTACATGTGCCTCATCTGTGGTTTCATCTACGACGAGGCCACGGGCTTGCCGGAGGAGGGCATCCCGCCCGGAACCCGCTGGGAAGACGTGCCGGTAAACTGGGTGTGCCCCGAGTGCGGTGCGCGCAAAGAGGATTTCGAGCTGGTCGACGTCTGACTTCGTAGCGAGGAACCAAGCCCATGAGAATCCTGCATACCATGCTGCGAGTGGGAGACCTGCAGCGCTCCCTCGACTTCTACACTGCTGTTCTCGGCATGCAAGTCCTGCGCAAGAAAGACTACCCGGATGGCCGCTTTACCTTGGCCTTCGTGGGCTACGGCGACGAGTCGGAAACGGCAGTGCTGGAGCTGACCCACAACTGGGACACCAAGGCCTATGCGATCGGCACCGGTTACGGTCACGTCGCGGTCGAAGTGGACGATGCCTACAAAGCCTGCGACGAGGTCAAGAAGCGCGGCGGCAAGGTAACGCGCGAGGCCGGCCCGATGAAGCATGGCACCACCGTCATCGCGTTCGTCGAGGACCCCGACGGGTACAAGATCGAGTTCATCCAGAAGCCTCGCGCCTGAACTAAGGAAGGACTGATCAATTCGTACATGCACGACCGGGCGATTTGAGCCCAGGTCAGCCGTGCGCGGCAACCGCGTTGGCCACGCGCACGAACTCGTCCAAGGACAAGTCCTCCGGGCGCAGGCGCGGATCGATTCCCAGCGCTGATAGTTCCTCGGCAGTGGCGAAATCCGAGAGCGCGTTGCGCACCGTCTTGCGCCGCTGACTGAACGCCTTGGTCACCATTTGCGCGAGCAAGCGCTCGTCTTGCGCCTGACACGGTGGCGTCGCGTACGGCGTGAGCCGCACGAAGGCGGAGTCTACCCGAGGTGTCGGGCGGAAGGCGCCGGCCGGTACGTTGAACAGTTTCTCTATCCGGAAACGATATTGCAGCATGACCGACAACCGGCCGTAGATCTTGCTTCCAGGCCCCGCGGCCATGCGATCCACTACCTCCCGCTGCAGCATGAAGTGGCAATCCCGGATGGCTTCGATGCACTCGGCGGTGCGGAACAACAGGGGCGTCGAGATGTTGTAGGGCAGGTTGCCGATCACGCGCAGACGTGAGCCGAGGGAAGCGAAGTCGAACTTCAGCGCGTCGCCCTGGTGCACGACCAATCGTTCCCCGGGGAATTCGGAGGCCAGCCGCGCTACGATGTCGCGGTCGATCTCGATCACGTGCAGCACGCTCAACCGCTCTAGCAACGGGCCGGTAAGGGCTCCGAGACCGGGGCCAATCTCCACTGCGCGATCGTCCGGCAGCGGAGCGATGGCCTGAACGATGCGCGCAATATACGAGCGATCGACCAGGAAGTTCTGGCCGTAGCGCTTGCGCGGTTGATGTCCGAACACGGATCTAGCCTGGATAATTCATGAAGACGCCCCCGAAGATAACGAAGGTCGCGCTGAGGCTTGCGAGCGATTTCAGACCGAGTACAAGGTGTTGCGCCGGGCTACTCGGGCGCTGGCGGCCGATTTGCGGCCATTTGCGGCTCGACTCGCCATCATCCCGAGTCCCTCATGAATTATCCAGGCTAGGCTCCGCGCGGCGTAGCGCGGAAGTCGTCTTAGGCCGGCGCTGGCGTCGGTTCGCGCGCGGCAAGCTCAGCCGCCAGCTCCACCGCCGCAAGCAAGCTGCCGATGTCGATGTCACCGCTACCGGCACGATCAAGTGCGGTGCCATGGTCCACCGAGGTTCGCACGATCGGCAAGCCCAGGGTCACGTTTACCGCCTTGCCGAAGCTGGCGTGCTTCAGCACCGGCAGACCTTGGTCGTGGTACATGGCGAGCACGCAGTCCGCCGTGTCGAGCAGCGACGGGTTGAACAGCGTATCCGCTGGCCACGGGCCCGTGAGAGACATCCCCTCGGCGCGCAGCTTCTCCAGCACGGGCGTGATCACCTCGATCTCCTCCCGGCCCAGATGTCCCGATTCCCCGGCGTGCGGATTCAGTCCCGCCACCAGGATGCGTGGCTGCAGCAACCCGAACCGGCGTATCAGGTCCCGCTGCAGCACGCGCAAAATCGACTCCAGATCGCCTCGAGTAAGCGCATCGGGCACCTCTCGCAAAGGCAGGTGCGTCGTCGCCAACGCGACGCGCATGCCGCCGCCGACGAGCATCATCACTACCTTGGCTGCGCCCGTCAGCTTCGCCAGGTACTCGGTGTGGCCGGTAAACGGTACGCCTGCGTCGTTGATCACGCCCTTGTGCACGGGGCCGGTGACCACCGCGCTAAAGCGGCCGGTCGTGCAGCCTTCCACGGCGGTGCGAAGCCAGTTCAGGACGGCACTGACATTGCGCGGGTCGAGCACGCCTGCTCGTGCAACAGCCGCGAGCGGCTGATGCACGATGGGGAGGGTGCCGCGTGGTTGCGGCCGCCGGTCCGAAGCATCGAAGGGTACCAGGTGCAACGGCTTGCCGAGCATCGCGGCCCGCGCGTCGAGCAGCTGCCGGTCGCCGATCACCACCACGCGCGCGCCCACTCGCCGCTGCGCGAGGAGCACGCACAGATCGGGGCCGATGCCGGCGGGTTCGCCGAGCGTGAGCGCAATGGCTAACCCAGGCACAGGGTGGGAGGCACCGGGCATGCCGCGTCGGTTTGGGATCGGGGTGCGGGAAGAGTCCAGCGCGATTCCGCTCAGCGGCAGCGCCGGACACGCTCCTGACGGCCGGCGGGTCCGTCGAACGGGCTTTGCTTCGTGCCTCGCACTTACTTTTCTTCCAAGTGATATTCGACGTACGCCTTGTCCCGCTGCTGCCGCACCCACTCCTGCCATTGGTCCTCGGACTTGCGCTGGCGGATGGCCTGGCGTGCGGCCAGCTTCTCGCGATCCTTGGTCATATCCTGCTCGCGCCGCTCCAGGACCTGGACGATATGCCAGCCGAAGGGCGTCTTGAACGGGGCGCTCACCTGACCCGGCTTGAGTGCGTCCATCTCGCGCTCGAATTCCGGCACCACGTCACCCGGGGTAACCCAGTTGAGATCGCCGCCGCGCCCGGCCGAAGTATCGTCCGAATGCAACCGTGCCAGCTCGGCGAAGTCTGCACCGTGCTCGATGCGGTCCTTGAGATCCGTCAGGCGATTCTTGGCGTCGTTCTCGGACACGACCTCGTTCAGCCGGATCAGGATATGGCGGGCATGGGTCTGCGTCAGGATAACCTGGCTGTTCGAGCCGCGCTTGTCGACCAGCTTGAGGACATGGAATCCAGCCGGGCTGCGCAGGATGTCGGTGGTTTGTCCCAGCTTCAAACCCTGCACCGCCTGCAGAAAGAGGCTGGGTAGACGCGCCGCCTGCCGCCAGCCCATGTCTCCGCCTTGGAACGCGTCGGGGGCATCGGAGAAACTGGCCGCCACCTGGCGAAAGTCGGCGCCCTGCCGGATCTGGGCCAGAGCGGTCTCGGCGCGCGCCCGGCGTGCCTTCACTTCCTCGGGCGTAGCCTGCTCGGGCACCGTCACCAGGATGTGGGCCAGGTTGTACTCGTCCACTTTCTCGCCCTGCGCTCCCTGGGAGCGCAGGAAGCTCTGGATCTCGTCGTCGGAGACCGCGACCTTGCTCTCCACTTCGCGGTCACGCAGGCGCGCCACCAGCATCTCGCCGCGCACGTCCTCGCGGAACCTCAGGAACGGGATACCGTCACGTTCCACCGTCTCGCGCAAGCTGGCGGGGTTGAGCTTGTTCTCCTGGGCGATGCGGTCGATGGCACGGTCGAGCTCGGTGTCGGAAACCCGCAACCCGGTCTGGCGCGTGTACTGAAGCAGCGTACGCTTGGTAATCATCCGCTCGATCAACTGCTTCTCGAGGATGTCGCGCGCGGGCAGCTGGGTACCCTGCCGCCGCAGCTGCTCCACGGCCATCCGGCTCTCGCGATCCAGTTCGATGCGGGTGATGACCTCGTCGTTGACCACTGCGACGATGCGATCGATGTCCGCCACCGAGGACGCCGGCGGTTTGGCGTCTTCGGCGGCGGAAACCGTGGCGGCCGCCAGGGCCAGCAAAGTGGACACAAGACGAGGAAAGATAGCGCTCATGTGACTCGGTATCCGATGTGGTGAATTTCAGCCGCGGATGGTTGGCAGCGACGCAGCGCCGTCACTGGCCATACATGCCGGGATAGTACGGCTCCGCGCCTTTCGGACGCAGGCTCGGCGCGGTGTATCCACCGATGCCCTGCCGCAGCAGTTCCAGTGGATTGCTCCCCAGCCGGGACAGTCCGGTCAGCTCCACCTGGAAGAAGAAGGTGTTGGTCCGCTCCTGCGTATTGGTCACGAAGCGGTGCAGCACGAACCGCGCTGTCCAGCAGCCGGCATTATATTCGAGGCCCGCCAGCGCCTCCAGTACAGAGCTGTCCTTGAGCGAATAGTTCCAGCGGCCGAGCCCGGCCCAGCGGCTCGACAGCGGCCACTGGGCCGACAGATCGATCTGATCCAGGAAGTCGCGCGTGTACCGGTAGCCGAAGTTGAGGACCTTCCCGGGCTCGGGCTGGTCGCGCAACGCCACGTTGAACCGCTCGAATTCCGACGTGTTCACCCCATACTGTAAGCCAGAGTCCAGAAACCAGCCGCGCGACAACGAACCGGAGAACAGCGCCAGCAGATCGGATCGGGTCGCCGTGTTGGACTCGACGTTGGAAGGGACCGGACTGGTCGGCAGGGCGCTGTCCAGGGTTACCTTGGGCTGGTCGAGGTAGTAGCGCTGGCCGATAAGGGCGCGCAGCTGCTCGGCGCCGGTCACAGGGTCGAGCAGCCGGGTACTGACCGCGGCGGTGAGCTGGTTGGCATCATTGATCCGGTCGCCGCCGCTGAACTTGTTCTCGGAGAAGATGCTGGTGAAGTTGAAGTCCTTCAGGGCGCTGTCGAAGACTGGCAACTGGGTCTGATCGCGGAACGGAATGTACAAGTAGTAGACCTGCGGCTCGAGCGTCTGTGTGAAATTGCGCCCGGCGAGCGTGGTGTCGCGCTCGAAGCTCATGCCGCTGTCGACGCTGAAGATAGGCAGGTTGCGCGTCTGTGCCTGGCGGGCGTCGCTCGGAAAGGTATAGCGCGTGTAGCTCAAGCTGGCCTTGGGCGTGACATGGAACAACGGCGTGCGCACCGGGAAGCTCACCGACGGATTGTAGATCTGGCGCACGCCCGTCAGCAGCGTCGGGTGCTCGAAGTTGACCACTTCGCCGTTGAACGCTGGATCGAATCCAGCCACGTCCTGCTGGGAAGCGAGCAGGGTTACCTGCGGTGCCCGGGCATAGGGGGGC
>JBGPMS010000335.1:0-6133 GCA_041487115.1 Gammaproteobacteria bacterium | reverse complement strand
GTCGTCTTGAGGACGTCGACCCGATCCACCGGCCAAGGCAGGCGGAAATGCATCCCCGGGCCGACGCGGCCCACGACAGCACCGAAACGTCGTACCACGGCGTGCTCGTCGGCGTTGACGACGTAGAATCCGTTAGCCACGTAAGCCCCGAGCAGTGCGACTGCGAGCGCGCCGATCCAGTGACTCGACTTGCCCGGCAGTCGGCGCGATGGTGCGGCGGGGCGCAGCGAGGCTTGTCGATCGTTGTCCGGTGCTCCGGTCATCTCGGCTCCGGCTCCGAGCGGGGAGACAGGTCAACGGGCGGCGCGGACCCCGAGCCCGGTTTGCCGGGACCCGCCACAGACAAGGTTGGCGCGGGTTTGCGCGGTTTGGCGGTGACCGCGACGGCACCACGCTCCGACGGCTCCTTGGCTCCGTGGCGAAGTTGAGGGCGGAGCATGCGCAAGACCTCGGCATCGGCGGGGAGGAACAGCGTCGTGTTCTCGTCCAGGAACTTCTCGTACGCCTGCAGGGTGCGCAGGAACTTGTAGAACGCGGGGTTCTGGCTGAAGGCGGCCGCGTAGATGCGAGAAGCTTCCGCATCGCCTTCGGCCCGGAGGCGCTGCGTCTCCTCGTAGGAGTCCGCCTCGATCCGGCTTCGCTCATGGTCCGCCTCGGCGATGATTTTCTTGGCCTGCAGCTCGCCCGCAGTGCGGTTCTCCTTCGCCATCTTGCCTCTTTCCGCTTTCATGCGTTCGAACACATGCTCCCGGTTCTGCTCCGGCAGCGTCAGATGCAGCAGCTCCACATCGACTATCTGGATGCCGTAGGCCTTGCGCGCGAACTCGGCAGCACGTCCCCGGATCTCCGAGACGATCTTGCGAAACCGCTCCGCGTCGGCGTCCGGCGCGATCAGCAACGAGGCTGGATATTTGCCGAGGACGGCTCCGACTTCCGCGATGACAACGTCGGCGAGGCGCAGGTCGGCGTCCGCTCGCGTGGCCAGCGTGGCGAGGAAGCGCTGGGGATCGGCGATGCGCCAGGTGGCCAGCGTCTCGATCACGACGTTCCTCTTGTCTATCGTCAGGTATTCGGCTTGCGCGGGCCTGGAGAAGGTCAGGCGTCGATCCAGCCGGACCACATGGTCGAACGGCGCCTTCAGGTGGAGGCCGGCCTCTTCGACCACTCGTACCACGCGTCCGAAGCGGCTCACCATGCCGTACTCCGTGACGTCGACGGTAAACAGGCTGGCGGCAACCGCCCCGAGCAGCAGCGCGGTCCCGATAAGCACCAGCGCCGTGCGCAGCCGCGGGCGGGTATACGCTCGGCCTGTCCTGGAGGTATGCAGGATCGCGGGTGCCATCTATCTGCTCTTGCTCGTCCCGACCGGCTGCAGCAGCCACATGTCGAAGTCCTTCATCTCTCCTGCGCCAGGCCGCACGAATTTCTGCAGCCCCGGGAGCGTTTCTTCGATCGTCTCCACCTGCAGGCGGAACTTGGACAATTCGGGGGCGCGCCGGTAGGCGCTCAACCTGAGCAGGAAGCTTGCCGCGTCGCCCCGAGCGTGTTTGATCTGCTGCTCCTTGAAGGCCAGCGCCTGCTCGATCGAGGCGGCCGCCTCGCCCTTGGCCTGGTTGACCGTCTCCACCGCGAAAATGTTGGCGCGGTTGATCGTACGCAGCTTGTCTTCCTGAGCGCTGGCCACGTCGCGGAATGCGTCGTGCACCTCCTCCGGTGCATGAACGTACAGCAGATTGAAGGTCACGACCTCGACTCCGGTCCGCGTCTGGTCCAGCGTCGCCTGGATGGCGCGAACGACCTGCTGTTCGACGCTGCTGCGCTCCGAGGTGTAGATGGCGTCGATCCCAGTCCGGGCGACCACGCTGCGCAGCGCCGTCAGGCTGGCACTGCGCACGAACACATCAGGCTCGGCGACGTTGAACGCGAACGCCACCGCGTCCTTGACGCGGTACTGCAGCGCCCAGCGCAGATCGATGAGGTTGCCGTCGCCGGTGAGCAGGAAAGGCTCCTCGGGTGCGCCCTGTTTCTGAAACCATGTCCCAGTCGTGTTGATCGAGTCCGGTATCGGGTTACCGCCGGTGTTCATGCGCTCGCGGATCAGCGGGCGTGTGCCAGCCCGGGGCTGGCTGCTGGCGACGCCGAACTCGATGCGCTGCAACCGCTCGGTCGGGATGGTCAGATGGGCCTCGAACGGCCACGGCAGCCGGTAGTGCAGTCCGGGTGGGACATCGGGTGAGACGATGCGGCCGAAGCGCGTCGTCACGCCGACCGCGCCAGGGGGGACTGCGAACAGCCCGCTGCCCAGGTAGAGAACGGCGACCGTCGCGGCGACCGCCAGCGCCAGCCGAGCTGCGGTCAGGCGCAGCCCGGTGAAGGCAGCGATGCGATCCCGCACCCACAGCCACTCGCCCGGCACGGCGGTGCGCCGCATGCTCAGGGCGAGCAGGATGATGAGCAGCAGTGCGCCGCCAATCTTCACCGGCTCCGGAATGAAGGAGGTCGCGGTACCGAAGGTCGCACGCGGGTCCAGCCCCCAGGTGCGGTACACCCAATTGAGTGCAAAGCCCGCGAGCAGCGCGATGACGACGATCGAGGCGAGATAGATCGCCATGATCCGGGCGCCGAGAAACTTCGTCAGCACCACCAGGCTGCCGATGTTGGTGGCAGGTCCGGCCAGCAGGAAGACCAGCGCAGCGCCCGGACTCAGGCCCTTCAGCACCAGCGCAGCCGCCACCGGTGTTGCTTCCGAAGCGCACACGTAGATCGGCATGCTGATGGCCAGCATGACGAGCATCGAGACGAGCTCGTTGCTCAGGTACTGCTCGAAAAAGGTGGGCGGCAGGGCGGCTGCCACGATGGCGGACAGCACGATCCCCAGCAGCACCCAATAGCTCGTATCGTCCAGCAGCTGATGGAAGGCATAGTGGTAAACGCGGGTTGCAGCGTGCCGCGGCCCCGACCCTGCTGCGGCAGGGTGACCTGCTGCTGCATGCGTGTCCGGAAAGCCGTCACTCGAGTGGTCGTGTGCATGCGCATGCGCGTGAGCGTGGCCCGAATCGGGTTCGCCTGCCTCCTGCGGTTGGGCCACCTCCGCGGAGAGCGGAGTCGCGATCTCCTGATCTCGGGGCGGCTTGCGCATTCCGAAGAAGTTGATGCAGATCCCGGCGGTGACGGCCGTCAACACCGCCGCGACCGGACGAAAAATCGTGGTGGTGAGATCGGTCAGCGCGTAGCTCAAGCTGATGGAATCGACGCCGGTCTCGGGCGTCGCGATGAGGAACGCAGCCGTTGCGCCCGGCGTCGCACCCTGCCGCCGCAACCCGAGTGCGGCCGGCACCACCCCGCACGAACACAGGGGCAAGGGCGCGCCGATGGCCGCCGCCCACAGCACTGATTTGATCTTGCCCTTCCGGAACAGCTTGGAGAGCGCCTTCTCGGGGACCACTACGGCCAGCACGCCGGCCAGCAGAAAGCCGAACAGCAGGAAGATCGACGCCTGCTTGAAGATATTCCACGTTTCCCACAACACGCGGAGAAGGAACTCGACCATCAAAGCTGCTCGTCAGGTTGGTGCATCAAATCCCCCCCTGCCCCCCTTTGATAAAGGGGGGTGAGGGGAGTTTGCCCCTTTTGAGGGGGAAGTTTGAATCGGCCACCGGCCTCTTCACTTACTTCGGCAGGTACTTCTTGTCCAGTGCGCAGGCGACTGAAAACTGCGGATCGACCACATTCGCGATCTTGATCTGCGCGGTCTGTCCCAGCAGTTGCAAGGCCTCGATCTTGTCGTAGCCGTAGTCCTCCACCAGCCAGTTGATGAGGTCCACGCAGGCGAGCCGCAGGGCGTCCATCAGCGGCCGGGTGCTGCCGATCGACATGATCACCTTGTCGTTCACCAGGTGCGGCCAGCTGATGCGCTTGCCCTTGATCAGGTTCACCGTGAAGCGCACATTGAACGAGGTCTCGATGGCGGCGCCGTCGATCTCCCCGTCGCCTTGCGCCGCATGCCCGTCGCCGAGCATGAACAGCGCGCCCTTCTCATTCACCGGGAAGTACATGGTGACGCCTTCGATAATTTCGTTGAAGTCCATGTTGGCGCCGTGCGGGCCCGGGACCAGCGAGCTGATGCATTCCTTGCCCGCAGGCGCGGTGCCGATCGTGCCGAAGAAGGGACGCAGCGGAACCTCGATGCGGCCGATCTTGCTGTTGGGCAGATCGAGGGTGCCCACGCGCCGGCTCTTGTCGATGCGCCAGATGAACAGGTGGTCGGGTACCGGCGGGGTGATCATGGCGGTCTTGTACTCCGGTGCCAGCGCGCCGAAGTAGGGGATCGAGCCGCCCCACCCCCAGTCCCGATTGAAGTCGATCTTGTCGAGGTGAACGACCAGAGTGTCGCCAGGCTCGGCGCCTTCGATGTAAAACGGCCCGGTCTGCGGGTTGACCTTGGTCAGATCGAGTCGCGGTGCGAGAGTCTTGTCGTTGATAGTGAACGCGTCGCCGGATGCGTCCTTCGTGCTGGTGATGACCGAGTCGCCCGGCTTGATATGCAGCACCGGCGCATGCGCGTAGCAATAGGTGTACTTCACGTTGTCGCCCGGATCGTATTTGATCTCCGCTGCGACGGCTGGCCCGCATAGGGCGATGGCGAGTGCGGCCGGCAACAATCCCAAAGCTGGCATTGCCGGTCCCCTGTAGCGTGTATGCATTGTTAGCCCCCTGATGTGTCAATTGGTTTGAACTTGCTCGAGACTGCGATGCTGCTCCCGCGATTCGGTTACATGGCTCACTCCTTTCTGCGCTTGTTGGTGACTTTTCTGGTTGCTGTGCCGTGGTCGGAAGAGGCGCGGTCGTAGTGGCTGCTGTCATAGAGCAACCCGAACAGCTCGGAATCGGCCGGCAGCACGAGCGTCGTTCCTTTCGGGACGAGATTGTGCGACGCCTCCATCGTGCGCACGAACTGATAGAACTCGGGGCCCTGGGACAATGCCTCGGCGTAAATGCGGGCCGCCTTGCCCTCACCCTCGCCACGCTGCTGCTGAGAGAGCTTGAGCGCCTCGGACAGGATGTGCGTCTTCTGCTGATCTGCGGTGGCGCGGACCTTGAGGCCTTCCTCCTCTCCCTCGGAGCGGTACTTCATGCTGATGCGGCCGCGCTCCGACTTCATGCGCGCGTAGAGCGGGAGGCGGTTCTGCTTGGGGAAATCGAAGTTGCGCAACTGGACGCCGACCACGTCGATGCCATAGTCACGCAGAGCCAGGTCGCGGCATTTGGCTCCCACCTCGCCGAGGATGGCGTCCGCCCGGTACGCGCCGGGATCCATCGAGACGAACGACGCTAGAGGGCTGCGCCCGATGGCTGCCCCGAGCTCGGCGAACAGGATGTCGCTGAGCCGGGATTCCGCACCGGCGCGGTCGAACACGGTCTCAAAGAACTTCTTCGGGTCGCTGATGCGCCAGAGGATGGTGCTCGCGGCGAGGACGGGGGTCTTCTCGAGCGTCAGGAACTCGGTCGATGCCGCGCCGAACGCGAACAGGCGCCCGTCGAACGTGCGGACGCTCTGGTAGGGATACTTGAAGCCGAGCCCGGCGGTGCTGACGACCCGTACGGGATTGCCGAACTCGATGACGAGCGCGTATTCTCCAGTGTCGACGGTGTAGGTGCAAAGCCATACGAGCACGGCGAGCACAGCGGCAGCCGCCAGCGCGACGGCGGTTGTAAACCGACGTCGGCGGGCCCACCGATCGCTGCTGCCATCGGCACCTGCCATCGCCACCTCCCAGTGACCGCGCAGATCGCTGGTTGGCGTCTGCACTCGCTGAGTGACGCAGTGTGCGGCGGTCGCCGGCATTTTACAAGTCGTCCGGGAGCGGGCCGAGCTCCGGGTTGTCGAAGTCGGCCCCTGGCTAGGCGATTGCTCCGGGCGGCGCCCTGTTCGCCGCCCTCCAAGGCGCGCTACAAGCAGGACTGGTTCTGGCTGCCCGCGCGGTTCGCAGTTGAGATGCTGGCGTGCGCGCTCGATCAGCCGGGATCGACCGAGCTACGGCTGGAGGACCGAAGCCCGCATCGAGGCGAAGGACACGATCCTGCCCACGACCTGCAAGATGGAGCGGCCGTAGAGCAGGGTCACACGCAAGCT
>JBGPMS010000334.1:0-6167 GCA_041487115.1 Gammaproteobacteria bacterium | reverse complement strand
GACGACGGTCGCGTCCTGCACGTCGTGCAGCTGTCTCACCGGTGCGTGCAGGCGCTCCAATGTTGCGCCCGCCATGCGGCGCAGAAGAGTCCTGCCGTAGAGGCGTTCAGGCATGGCTCACCCGCGGTGACTCACACGGCGGGGTGGCGCCGCGCAAGACGAGATGGGCAAGCGCCTGCTCTAGGGTTGGAAAGCGAAAGCTGTAGCCCAAGTCGGTGAGCCGCGCCGGTGTCACGTTCTGCCCGTCGAGCAAGAGCGTGGACATCTCGCCGAGCGCCAGTCGCAGGGGCCATGCGGGTATTGCCGGCCACAGCGGACGCCGCAACACGTGCGCCAGCGCGCTGGAGAATCCGCCGCTCGTGCTGGGCTCCGGTGCGATCGCGTTGATGGTTCCGCGCCAGCGCGCATCCGCGAGTGAGTGCTCGACGATGGCCAGCACGTCCTGCAGATGGATCCAGGGCATCCACTGCTTGCCCGTGCCCAGCGGCGCGCCCAACCCCAACCGGAAGGCTCGCAGCAGACGTCCGAGCAGGCCGCCCGCACCGAGCACCAAGCCTAGCCGCAGCACGACAACGCGTGTCCCCAATTTGCCGGCGCGGGAGGCCTCGCGCTCCCACGCACGGCAAAGCAGCGCAGGAAAGTCTTCGCCGGACGGATGCTCCTCGGTGAACGTCGCCGACGCATGGGTGCCGTACCAGCCCACCGCCGAGGCGTTGACGAGCACCACCGGCGGGCGAGGCAACCGGCGCATCCATTCCACCAGTTTCCGCGTTGTGCCGACTCGGCTTTCGACGAGTACCGCCTTGCGCGCTGAAGTCCAGCGTTGCGATGCGATCGGCGCTCCGGCGAGATTGATCACCGCTCCGATTCGGCGGCTTGGGCGAATCTCGTCGAGCGAGGTGATGGCTTCGGCGTAGGGCCCGAACAGGTCGATGGCCTTGGCGCGATCGCGCGTCAGCACGATCACCTTGTTGCCCCGCTCGATCAGGTGTCGGCACACGGCGCTGCCGATGAACCCAGTGCCGCCGGTGACGAGAACGTTCTGCGCATTGAGCTGGCGCCGGATCTGGAACTGCTGTCGCTGCCATGTCGCGAGCGGCGGGCGTCCGAGGCGCCACGCGGCTATCGCGTCACGCACGGCCCAGGCGAGCGCGCCGGCCGCAAAGATCGCCATGAACCAGGACCACGCACCGCGATCGACGATGCTGACGCCGCTCGGTGCTGCAGCCCACAGCGCCAGTTGGGGAATGAGCAGCGCCAGGAACGCGCCGTAGTTCAGCGCCAGAACGGTATGCAGCACGCGCTCGGTTGCGGGCAGCACACGCGAGCGGTCTTCTTCGATGAAGTCGAGCAAAGTCACGACGATCTCGACCACGAGCAGCGCACCGAAAGCCCACGCGAACCAGCCGTTCCATGCAAGCCAACCGAAGGTAACGAACACGGGGGCGTAGAGGGCACCGCGAAGAGCATGCAGTGCCAGCTCGCGCTTGGCATCGGGACGGGACGGCAAGCGCAATGTCAGCTCGTGGTGCCACAGGTTGTCCAGCGCACCGAGCAGGCCTTGAAGGAAGAGCAGCGTAAGGGTGGGTGTCATCGTAGTCACCATGGAGGCAATCGGCGTTGACCGAGCATGCTCCGCGCGCTACCACCGGCCGCGGCCGGTTCCACCGGTACAGCGCCGCAGCGAAACGGTCGTAGGCCGGCTGAGCTTCACGGGCCACCCGGTCACGTTACGAACTACCGCCGAGAAACTTGGCTACCTTGGCACCGAGCTTCATCAGGCGGATCAGCATGGGCTTCGGCAACTGCTTCAGCTCCGCATACCAGTTGCCGGTGAGCTCGAGAAACTCCAGCATCTGCTGGATGCGCTGCTTGACCTCGGGATCCGTGCGGCGGTCCTGCTCGGCGTCCAGTACGCACTGGCGCAACATGGTCAGCGTGGGATCGATCTCGCGCCGCTTGCGCTCCTCCACGATGAGGGTGACCATCTCCCACACGTCCTTGCGCGCTTCGAAGCGGTCGCGGCGGTCGCCCATGACGTGGACCAGCTGCACCAGCCCCCAGGATTGGAGCTCTTTGAGCGACGTGCTGACGTTGGAGCGTGCGATGGACAGCGTGTCGGCGATCTCTTCGGCGGCCAGCGGTTGCGGCGACAGGTAGAGCAGGGCGTGTATCTGCGACACCGAGCGGTTGACGCCCCAGCGGGCGCCCATTTCCCCCCAATGCAGGACATAACGCTCCATGACTGGCGTGAGCTCCATCGCAGCACCTGTTCTGTAGTTGTATTCTGTAATTTCTGTTACAACAGAATTATATGAAACGACAGCCCGGCAGTCAAGGCTCCCAGGGCTGCGCGGATGCCGGGGGTGCGGGGGGACGAGATACGGCAGGCTGACACGGGCTTGCGCGTGCTGGATCCGGGTCGACGCTGCGGCGTTTTTCGCCTATCTTCGGGTACTTGGTCTGGATAATTCATGAAGACGCCCCCGAAGATAACGAAGGTAGCGCGCGCTGAGGCTTGTAAGCGATTCAGGCCGGGTACAAGGTGTTGCGCCGGGCTACTCGGGCGCTGGCGGCCGATTTGCGGCCATTTGCGGCTCGACTGTCTGGCCGATAGAGTGATCTATCCGCTGCGCCAGTCGAACCGCAACTGACTCGCAACTCGACTCGCCATCATCCCGAGTCCCTCATGAATTATCCAGGCTAGGCCCTCCGGGGTTGGGGCGCAGGGCGGCACACGGGGCCGCTTTCCCGCTCCGCGCGACCTCAATCAGGGCCACAATACGCAGCGACATGGCCAGAATCCTCGTCATCGACAACGAGGTGTCCTCCCGGGATTACCTCCGCCTCCACCTGGAGACCGCAGGCCATCAGGTCTTCGTGGCGGAAGAGGCCATGGCCGGGATGCGCCTGGCCGTCTCGATGCACCCGGACCTGATCCTCTCGAGCGCGGGCAAGTCGGGCATGGACAGCGTCAAGCTCCTGTCCGGACTGCGCGGTAATCATCTGACTGCGCCCACCCCGGTCATCCTGCTCTCGCCCGACAACGACCGTGACACGATTCGCCAGGCATTGGACCAGGGCGCCGACGATTACCTGGTGCTGCCGGTTACCCGCGAGGCACTGCTCCAGACCGTGGCTGTGCGCCTGCGCCAGCACAAGGCCGTGCGCAACGTGGGCGTGAAGACGATTCCGCCGGCGGCCACGCCGTCGCTCGGCACCCATACGGATGTGGCCGCCGCGCAGGCGATGCGCTCCACTTCCGGGCTCACGTCGACGGCGGGATTTACCGAACGCTCGGCCGGCATGTCGTTCCACACCGCAGGCACGCCGCAGGAAGCCCGCTACGGCACGGTGCTGTTCTCCGACATCCGCAATTTCCTGACCCTGGCGGAGAAATTGTCTACGGCCGAGGTGGCGGAGGTGCTCAACGCCTACTTCGTACGCGCCTGCGAACCGATCCTGCAGCAAGGCGGCTGGATCGTGAAGCTGCTGGGTGACGGCGTGCTGGCCATGTTCGAGCCGATGCCGCGCGATCGCAATGATCATGCCGAGCGAGCGCTGCGCGCCTCCCTGTTCCACGTCATCGTCGCGCAGCGCTTCAACGCGTGGCTGACGCGCCGCTTTCCGGATCGGCGGCTGCCCGACTTCGCCGTGGGTATCGGCGTACACACCGGCGACGTGGTGGTGGTGCGGGTCAACACCGGTGCGGGTATCGACACCACCATCATCGGCGACACCGTGAACGTGGCCTCACGGCTGGAGGAGCAGACCAAGAAGCTCGGTGCGAGCGTGGTCACGACTCTGGACACGCTGGAACAGGCCGGTGCGCGCTTCATCCCCGGCAAGCGCGGCTCGCTGCTGATCCGCGGGCGCGACTCGCCCGTGGAGATCACGGAGATCCTGGGCTTGCGGCCGCGCCAGAATTCGGACATGCGCTCGCTGCATACCTACGAGACGATCAAAGAGGCGGTGGCCAAGAACGCCATGTTCATCGTGCGCGTGCGCGACCAGGTGCTGGCCGAGCCGCATCGCCTGCGGACCACCGGGCAGTTCACGCCGCTGCGGCCGTCCGACGCCCCGATCAAGATCCCGGGTTACAAGCTGGTGCGGCGCCTCGGGCAAGGCGGGATGTCGCGCTCCTTCCTCGCGGAATACGAGCCCACCGGGGTGGTGCGCGTGCTCAAGGTGCTCAACATCGACGAAGGCGGCTTCGACCTGTTGCAGCGCTTCGTGCAGGAGCACGACATCATTTCCCAGGCCCGGCACGCGAACGTGGCTACGATCTACGGTCACGGCCAGACCGACAGCCACGCCTACATCGTGATGGAGTACTTCCCCGGCGGCGACCTGCGCGAGCGGATGCAGGAGGCGCTGCCGCCGGAGTTGGCGCTGGACTATCTGCGCCAGGTGGCCGAGGCGCTGATGGCGATCCACGCTCGGGGCATCGTGCATCGCGACCTCAAGCCGGACAACCTCATGCTGCGCGACGACGGCTCGCTCGCACTGGCCGATTTCGGCATCGCCAAGAACCTCGCCTCCAGCATCAACCGTACGCGGCAGGGAGAAGGCCTGGGGACGCCGTTCTACCTGAGCCCCGAGCAGGCCCTGGGAAAGAAGGTCGACCGGCGCTGCGACCTCTACAGCATGGGCGTGATGTTCTTCGAGATGCTGACCGGCGAGCGCCCGTACGCGGGCGAGGATCCGCCTACCCTCCTGAACAAGCATATCCACGCGCCGGTTCCCCGCCTGCCGATGCGGTTCGAGCACCTGCAGCCGCTGCTGGACAAGCTGATGGCCAAGCTGCCGGAGGACCGGTTCGATTCGGCGCAAGCGGCATTGACTGCAATCCGGGAGCAGTTGGAGGCCATGGGCATCCGCTCCGAAGAGCGGCAGAAACAGGTTCTACCCGTCGACGACCCCGGCGCCGCTCCAACCTAGCCTGGATAATTCATGAAGACGCCCCCGAAGATAGCAAAGGTCGCGCGCCATCATCCCGAGTCCCTCATGAATTATCCAGGCTAGTCGAGGCCCGTGCCCGCGCCAGCCGGGCGTCGCTATAATCCGCTTTCCGCATTGCCGCCAGCGTGACCCGCATCGATCCCATGTCGAACGTCGAGATCCGCATCGAGCCTGCGCCCGAACGCCTGCCCGGTGCGCTACCGGAGGAGCTCGGCTTCGGCCGGATTTTCACCGGGCGCATGTTCACCCAGCGCTACACAGCCGAGCAGGGCTGGCACGACGCGGTCATCGGCCCGTACCGGCCGTTATCCATGGACCCGGCGGCGCTGCCCTTCCACTGCGGGCAGATGGTATTCGACGGCACCAAGGCCTATCAGCGGCCCGATGGCGAGGTGAACCTGTTCCGCGTGGAACGCAACGCGGAGCGCTTCAACCGCTCGGCCGAGCGGCTCGCCATGCCACCGGTGAATGAGGCGTTTCACGTTGCGGCGATCGAGCGGCTGGTCGCGCTGGAGCGTGGCTGGGTCCCGCAACAGCCGGGCTCGGCGCTCTACATCCGGCCGGTGATGATCGCCACCGATGCGAGCCTGCTGGTGCGCGCGAGCCGCGGGTACTTGCATTACATCGTGCTGAGCCCGGTCAGCCCGTACTTTGCGGGCGGCTTCCGTCCCGTGTCGGTGTCGATCTCGGACGAGTACGTGCGCGCGACGCGCGGCGGCACCGGCGAGGCCAAGACGCCGGCCAACTATGCCGTCAGTCTCTATCCGACCGAGCAGGCCATCGCGCGGGGGTACGACCAGGTGCTGTGGCTCGACGCCACCGAGCGGCGCTACGTCGAGGAGGCGGGCGCAATGAACATCGCTTTCGTCTACGAAGGCCGGCATATCCGCACGCCCGCCCTGTCCGGCAGCATCCTGCACGGCATCACCCGCGATTCCATCCTGCGGCTCGCGCCCGATCTGGGTTTCCAGGCGAGCGAGGAGCGCATCGACGTACGGGAGATGCTGCGCGACGTCGACCGCGGCGTGATCACCGAGGTGTTCAACATGGGCACCGGCGCGGTGCTCGTCCCCGTCGGCCGGCTCGGCTATCGGGGGCGCGACTACGTGGTGAACGGAGGTCAGCCCGGGCCGGTCGCGCAGCGTTTGTATCGAGGCCTGACCGATATCCAGTACGGGCGCGTCCCGGATCCGTACGGATGGACG
>JBGPMS010000333.1:0-6178 GCA_041487115.1 Gammaproteobacteria bacterium | reverse complement strand
GCAAGAGGCCGGCGGCGCAGGTTCGCGAGCCCGAAGCGCCAGGCAAAGCCGGCGCGGTCCGAGGTCCACGCGAACACACGCATCAGCCCCCAGGTGACGAGCGCGCAGCCGGCCATGGTACCGATGGCACCGGCCAGCACGTAGGCGCCCACCATGGGATCCTGAGCTTCCCACAGGATCAGCCCGGCCAGTGCAGCGATGCCCACTGCGTACCCGGCGATGCCGGCGGTGTCGGGCACGCCCAGGTCACGGCGTAAGACACGGAGAGTCGGCACCTTGCGCAACGCCACCAACGGCGGGATGGCAAAACCCAGGAGCAGGACAAAGCCGGCCACGAAGCCCTGGGCGACCGGGACCAGTCCAGGCAACGGCAGCTCCACGCCGACGAGCGGCTTCAGCATCGCGGCCAGCACCACTTGACCGGCAAAGCCCAGCGCACAGCCCAGAACGCTCGCGGCCAGGCCAAGCACGACGAACTGTTGCACATGCAGGCGCAGGATCAAGCCCTGGCTGGCGCCCAGGCAGCGCATGATGGCGCACCCGTCCAGGTGGCGTGTGAGATAGCGGCGGGCGGCCAGTGCCACCGCCACGGCCGCCAGAATCACCGACAGCAGCGCCGAGAGCCCGAGAAATTTCTCCGCTCGCTCCAGGGCCGAGCGGATCTCGGGCCGCGCATCGCGCACGTCCTCAACCCGCTGCCCTGGAGCTGCGCGCGCCTCCGCAAATGTGCGGAACGCGCGGATAGCCTGCAGTGGGCCGGCCAGGCCGAGACGATAAGTCACTCGGCTGCCCACCTGTATCAGCCCGGTGGACGGCAGGTCCACGAGCGCCACGATCAACCGCGGTCCGAGGTTCAGGAACCCGACGCTGGTTTCCGGGTCCTCGGTCACGCGCGCGGCGATGCGGAAGCTGCGGCTGCCGAGCGTGACGCTGTCGCCGATCTGCACACCCAGCCGCGCCAGCATGCGCTCGTCCACCCACACGGTCCCGGGCAAGGGAATGGCATCCGCGGGCTTGTCCAGATCGCGCTGTCCATCGTCGATGGTAAGGCGCCCCTTGAGCGGATATCCGGGGCCGACCGCTTTGACCTCGGTCAGCTGGGACCGCTCGCCGTGCAGCGTCATGCTAGGGAAGCGGACTGTCTCCACAGTGCGCAATCCGCGCACGCGGGCTTGCTCGGCGAACGCAGGATCGAGCGGGCGGTCGGAGACGACCACGAGGTCCGCACCCAGGAGCTGGCTCGCCTCCACGCTGAGCGCCTGACGCACGCGATCGGCGAAGAACGCCACCGTGGTGAGGCTGGTCACCGCGATCACCAGACCTACCACCAGGACGCGCAACTCGCCCGCGCGCCAGTCGCGTGCGAGCAGGCGCAGGGAAAGCGCGATGCCGCGAAAGAAAGACAACTCGCGGGTGCGCGCGACTGGGGCCCCGCTTCTTATGATGGGTGAGGCACTTCCCTCTCCCCTCATAGAAGTCTCTCCCGGAACGAGACGCGTGGCGCGAAACGACGGCGCGGTTCCCAGGCAGGCTCCCACCACCCCGCCTGCTGTGCAGGCACCCCTCCTCGGGCAGGAGGGGAAAGACCTTTCTCTCCCCGCCTTTTTAAGGCGGGGTGGCGCGAATGCGACCGGGTGGTTACCGCCGATCGGCGCAAACCATAGGCAGGCTCCCACCACCCCGCCTGCTGCGCAGGCGCCCCTCGTCGGGACGGAGGGGAGAAATCTTTTTCTGCCCGCCCTTTCAAGGCGGGTGGCCGATTTCTACTACTGCTACTGCTGGCCATTCAACAATCGTCCCGCCGCGAGCCGCAGCCGGCGGCCACAGCGCGCTGCAATCTTCTCGTCGTGCGTCACCAGCAACAGCGTCGTGTTGTGCTCGCGGTTGAGGTCGAACATGAGGTTGACGATCTCCTCGCCCGTGGCCGAGTCGAGGTTGCCGGTGGGCTCGTCGGCGAACAAGAGCCGGGGCGGCCCGGCGAAGGCGCGCGCGATGGCCACGCGCTGCTGTTCGCCACCGGAGAGCTGGCGCGGATAGTGGTGCACCCGCTCCGCCAAGCCTACGCGTGTGAGCAGGACGAGAGCGGCTTCGCGCGCCCCCGGGGAGCCCGACAGCTCGAGCGGGAGCATCACGTTCTCCAGCGCGGTGAGCGCAGGCAGCAGTTGAAACGATTGGAAGACGAAGCCCACCAGGCGCCGGCGCAGCGCCGCGCGGCCGTCCTCGTCCAGGGCCGAGAGATCCTCGCCGTCGATGACAACCTGCCCGGCGGTGGGAACGTCCAGTCCCGCCAGCAGTCCGAGCAACGTAGTCTTGCCCGAGCCCGACGCACCGACGACAGCCACGGCCTCGCCGGCCGCGATTTCGAAGCTCACCCCGGCCAGGATGGTCAGATGGCTGTGGCCGGTCTCGACTTGCTTGCCGAGCGCGACGGCCTTCACAATAGGTTGCATGTACCGTCTACTCGCACGCCTTCTGTTGACGCTGCCGCTTTGGCTGGCCACTGTGGCACCGGGGGCCGACGCGCCCGTTATCATGGTCTTCGGGGACAGCCTGTCGACCGGCTACGGCCTGCCCAAGGGCAAGGGCTGGGTCGACCTGCTGCAGCAGCGGCTCGAACAGCAAAGGTACGGCTACCGGGTGGTCAACGCCAGCATCAGCGGCGAGACCACGCTGGGCGGCCGCAACCGTCTGGCCCGAGCGCTCGCGCTGCACTGTCCGTACGTGGTGATCATCGAGCTTGGCGCGAACGACGGGCTGCGCGGCCAGCCGCTCGACGCCATGCGCGAGAACCTGATGCAGATGGTACGCGCCAGCCACGCAGCGAAGGCGAAGGTCGTGCTGTTGGGTATGCGCGTCCCGCCCAACTACGGCCCGGACTACGCAAAAAAGTTCCGTACCACGTTCGACGTGGTTGCCAGGGCCACCGGTGCCCCGCTGGTGCCGTTCCTCCTGGAGGGGTTCGCCGACACGCGCGCAATGTTTCAAGCGGACGGGCTGCACCCGGGTGTAGAAGCCCAGACCCTGATGCTCGACAGCGTCTGGAAACCGCTGCGGCCGCTGCTGGCCAAGCTGGCAGTAGAAGGCCTGATGCGGAGAGGATTGGCGCAAGTGAACTAGAGATCTCGGCAGGGCCGAATTGCTGCTCTGTCATCGCGAGGACAAAACCATTGGCGACTGCCCAGGACGTTGCGACCGTAGCACAACTGGCCGAATTTGACGAGGTCATCGACGTGCGCACCCCCTCGGAGTTTGCCGAGGACCACGTGCCGGGCGCAGAGAACCGGCCGGTGCTGTTCGACGAGGAGCGGGCACGGGTTGGCACGCTGTACAAGCAGGTGTCTGCCTTCACCGGCCGAAAAGTCGGTGCGGCGCTGGTTTCGCGCAACATCGCGCATCACGTCGAGACCGCGTTCATCGACAAGCCCAGATCCTGGCGCCCGCTGGTCTACTGCTGGCGGGGCGGACAACGCAGCGCGGCGATGGTCCACATCCTGCGCCAGATCGGCTGGGACGCTCAGCGCATCGACGGCGGCTACAAGGCCTATCGGCGCGCAGTTGTGGCCGATCTGCCGCAGCTCGCGCGACGCTTTCGGCTGCGCGTCGCGTGCGGTCTGACCGGATCGGGCAAGAGCCGTCTGCTCGAGACGCTGGACCGAGCGGGCGCGCAGGTGCTCGACCTCGAGAAGCTCGCAGCCCACCGCGGATCGGTGCTTGGCAATCTGCCGGACGAACCGCAGCCGGCCCAGAAAATGTTCGAGAGCCGCATCTGGTCGCGGCTGCGCGGCTTCGACGCAAAGCGTCCGGTATTCGTGGAGTCGGAAAGCAAACGCATCGGCACGCTGCACGTGCCGGACGAATTGATGGCAGCCATGTGGGGAAGCGAGTGCGTGCAGATCGAGACGCGCGCGGCCACTCGCGTGGAGTTGCTCAAGGACGAGTACGCGCACTTTCTGGCCTGCCCGGCAGAGCTGGGCCAGCAGCTCGACCGTCTGACGCAGATGCACGGGCGGGCCGTGATCGAGCGCTGGAAAGGCATGGCAGAGAACGCCGAGTGGAACGATCTCGTCCAGGAATTGCTCCACCGCCACTACGATCCCGCCTACACCCGGTCCATCGCTTCGCACTACCCCGGTCTGCAGCGGGCGCAGACGATCGAGATCGCGTCCTACACCGACGCCAGCTTCGTCCAGGCCGCGCAGTTGTTGCTCGAGGACTCGTTCGCTCCCACCGCTGCGAGCGAAAACACCTGATCTTCCTGTGTCCTGTGTGGCGCCCCTCGTAGGGTTATACTGCGCGCCGGTTTCAAACTTGCGCCCGCATGAATTCTCCCTCCGATTTCGACACCCGCAGCCTGCTCGTGCTCGCGCTGGCGGCGCTGGTCATCTGGTTCGGCAACCTCGACTACCGCAAGCTGATCAAGCCGGATGAAGGCCGCTACGCCGAGCTCTCGCGCGAGATGGCGGTCACTGGCGACTGGGTTACCCCGCGCCTGAACGGCATCAAGTACTTCGAGAAGCCGCCGCTCAACTACTGGGCCGGCGCCGCCGCGTTCAACCTTTTCGGCCAGCGCGAATGGACCGCTCGTCTGTGGAGCGCGCTCACCGGGCTGTTCGGGATCGTGCTGGCCTGGTACGCCGGGCGGCAGCTGTTCGGCCCGCGGGCAGGTGTCTATGCCGCGGTCGTGCTGGGCAGCAGCTTGATGTACGTGGTGGTGGCGCACCTCAATACGCTGGACATGGGGCTGACGTTTTTTCTGTTCCTGGCACTGTGCGCATTCCTTCTCGGCCGGCGGGACGAAGCGAGCGAGCGCGACAGCGCGCGATGGATGCATGTGGCCTGGGCCGCCACCGCCGGCGCCGTGTTGAGCAAAGGACTGGTCGGGCTCGTCATCCCCGGCGCGACCCTGGTGCTCTACAGCCTGGTCCAGCGCGACTGGCGCTTGTGGCCCCGTTTGCACCTCACCACCGGCCTCCTCCTGTTCCTGGCCATCGCCGCACCCTGGTTCGTGCTGGTGTCGATGCGCAACCCGGAGTTTGCGTGGTTCTTCTTCGTGCACGAGCACCTTCTGCGCTATACAACCACGATCCACCAGCGCGAGGAGCCCTGGTACTACTTCATCCCGCTGCTGCTAGCAGGCGGGCTGCCATGGACGGTGGTCATGCTCGACGCCGCCTGGCACAGCTGGAAAGCGGAAGCCGGGAAGACCTTCCAGGCGCGCCGCTTCCTGCTGATCTGGTGCGGGTTCGTGCTGCTGTTCTTCAGCGCGTCGGGCTCCAAGCTGCCGCCCTACATCCTCCCCCTGTTTCCCGCGCTTGCGCTGTTGACCGCCTGGCGCCTCACCTCGATCTCGGGCAAGGCCCTGGCTTGGCAGCTGGCGCCACTGGCGCTGCTCGCCGTGGGGGCGTTGGCCGCCTGGCCTTTCATCCAAAGCTCGGGCGACACCCCGGTGGAACTGATCCTGGCGTTCAAAGGGTGGATCGCCGCCGCCGCTGCAGTGATGCTGGCTCTGGCGCTCTACGCCATGTTGGCGGCACGCGCGGGCCGGCTGTCGCGCGCGTTGCTGGCAGTCGGATTGGGTGGATTGATCAGCGCGCAGCTCATCGTGACCGGTCACGAAACGCTGTCGCCTTCCACCTCGGCTTATCGAATGGCGCAGCAGGTAAAGCCGTATCTGAAGCCGGACATTCCGTTCTACAGCGTGTACACCTATGACCAGACGCTCGACTTCTACCTCGGTCGCACCGTGACTCTGGTACAGTTCCGCGACGAGCTCGATTTTGGCCTGCAGCAGGAGCCGCAGCTTGCCATTCCGACCGTGGACGAATGGGTGCAGATCTGGAAGCGACAGCCCTACGCATTGGCTCTGGTAGACCAGCAACTCTACCGGCAGCTCGCCGCCACCGGCGTACCCATGCAGCTGATCGCCAACGACCACCGCCGCTATTTCATCAAGACGCGGTGATGTCGCAGCCCGCCATGATTTCGCACCCGATAACGTCGGAGTCCAGATGAACGCGTTGAGCTTTGGCCTGGTGCTGTTCGGCGTGCTGCTCAACGCCGCCGCGCAACTCTTGCTGAAGGCCGGCACCAATGCGATCGGGCACTTCGAGTTCAGCGCCGCCAACCTCGCGCCCATCGGCTGGAAGGTGGCTACCCAGCCCTACATCCTGGGCGGCCT
>JBGPMS010000332.1:0-6213 GCA_041487115.1 Gammaproteobacteria bacterium | reverse complement strand
TTTGGCGTGGCATGCAGATGCTGTATGCGCTGACGGACATGTGGCGCGTTATGACCAGCGGTCCCTAATTAATGCAACGCGTGACAACCACGGACTTTCGTGCCCAAAGGCTCCGCGTCCAGCGTGAATAATAGTCAGCCCAGAGGGAGAGGGACCTTATGTCTGCTGGGGAGAGGGCTAGGGTGAGGGTGGGTTCGCGCGTGTGAGAATACTTCTCCCCTCACCCCCGCCCTCTCCCACAGGGGGAGAGGGGGTCTAAAGAAGTAAGGGAGGGGCGGTTCCTTTTACTGCGGCACTTCCCCCAGCACGGTGCAGCGGCGGATCACACGGCGTTGCGTCGCCGGGTCGTAGTCCGTAGCGCGGTGCGTGAGGCAGCGGTTGTCCCACACGATGAGCTGGCCCGGGCTCCAGTGATGCTCGTAGACCAGGTCGGGATGCACCGCGAGCGCGTTCAGTTCTTCGATCAGCGCGCGGCCCTCGTCGTAGCCCATGCCCACGATGTACTCCGCATGGTCTCCCAGGAACAGGCACTTGCGACCGGTATCCGGGTGTGTACGCACGACGGGCTGGTCCACTGGCGGCACCGCATTGCGCTGGGCTTCGGTCATCGGCTCTTCGCCGTGACGCCGGGTGCGCGAGAAATCGAGGTTGTGCACGGCCCGGAGCTTCGCGATGCGCTGTTTCCACTCCGGGCTCAACCGTTCATAGGCGCCATACATGTCGCAGAAGTGCGTCTCGCCGCCTTCCTCCGGCACGATCTCGGCATAGATGATGGTGGCCTGTCCGGTGACGCGTTGCCACGAGCCATCGGTGTGCCATGCCAGCGTGCCCTTGTCCGGATGGTGGCCGGTGGGGTTGCCGTATTCGTCGAGGTTGGACAGCCGGTACAGCTCCGGGTACCCATCGGCGTGATACTGGTTCATCACGTGGATCTGCACTTCGCCGAAGTGGCGCGCGAATTCGACCTGGCGCCCGGGTGGCAGGTCCTGCGTGCCGAACAGCAGAACCTGATGCCGCAGAAAGGCTTGGTAGATGCTGCGGAACAGCGTAGCGTCGACGCCCTGCGTAAGGTCGACGCCGATGATCTCCGCACCGAGACGCGGGGTCAGCGGGCGGGTGGTGAAGGGGCGGTTGGGGGCCGAGGGGGTGTCCATGTGTGAATTCTACTCGACTACGTACAAGTTTCAGCCCGAGTTAGGTCATGCCGAACGGCCGTAACCACCCCGTCGCATTCGCGCCACCCCTCCTTGAAGAAGGAGGGGAGAAAAAGATCTTTCCCCTCCTGCCCGAGGAGGGGTGCCTGCATAGCAGGCGGGGTGGTGGGAGTCTGCCCGAGGAGGGGTGCCCGCACGAACGGGGTTTGTGTTACGCGCTGTGCGCCTTCGCCCACTCCACGACTTCCGCGTGTGTGGCGAACCAGACACCTTGCTTGAACTGCGCGTGCCGGATGATCTCCTCGAGGATCCAGATGCGTGAGCGATAGCCGATGACGTGCGGATGCATGGTGAGCTGGAACACACCGCCCTCCTGGTGGGCCGCATCGAGCTCGCGCCGGAAGATGTCGAATACGTCAGCCGGTGGCGTGTAGGGCCGGTGGGACGCGAAGCGATTCATCCAGAAGTAGACAGCGTCGTCGCGCACCCACTCGACCGGCAGCTCCACGACACCGGTGGATTCGCCGTCCAGCAGCAGTTCGTAACAGTCGTCATCGGCAAACAGCGAGGAGTCGTACGCGAGCCCCATCTCGCGTGCGATCGCAAGGGTGTGAGGACTGAAGTCCCAGGACGGTGTGCGCATGCCGACTGGACGCGCACCGGTCGTCTTCTCCAGCACGTCTGCCGAGCGCCGCATCAGATCGCGCTCGGCGTCGTAGGGCAGCGTCGAATTGAGCTCGTGGATCCAGCCGTGGATGCCGATCTCGTGGCCTCGCGCGGCCACGTCGCGCTGCTCGTCCGGGTAGAGCAGGGCGGTGACGGCCGGGACGTAGAAGCTCGCTCGGACATCGTACTTCTCCAGTACCTCGAGGATGCGCGGCACACCCACGCGGTGACCGTACTGTCCCCAGCTCAGGCGGCCGATGGACTTGCCGCCGTCGCGCAACTCGTTGGTCTCGTGGTCCGAGTCGAACGACAGCGCTACCGCGCAGCGCGCGCCGTTCTTCCAGACCCGCGGCCTGAGGCTGCGCCCGGCACGCACGTGCGCGACGATCCGACGCCATTGCTCCTCGGGCCATTGCCATGGCTCCGGTGCGGCGGGTGGTGAGTCCATCTTTTTCTCCGACGAGTGCGAAATGCGAAGGTAAGTCTAACTCAACGCAAAGGCACGCCCGCAGTCTCCTCGAGCCGGAGAATCACGATCAGCGTCACCGCGGCCGCTGCCATCAGGTAGTAGCTGGGCGCCAGTGGATCTCCGGTGCGCGCAATGAGCCAGGTGGCGATGAAGGGCGCGAAGCCGCCGAAGATTGTCACCGCCAGGCTGTAGCCGGTGGACATCCACGTCGATCGCCCGCGCGTCGGGAAGATCTCGGCGATGGCGGCAGGCCCCGGCCCTGAAAACACGGCGATGACGAAGGCCAGCGCGAGCTGGACCAGGAAGATCGTGGACAGGGGCGGGCTGGACAGCATCAAATTGAACAGCGGATAGGGCAGCACGAGTGAAGCGATGCACGCGGCCAGCAGCAGCGGCTTGCGGCCCACGCGGTCGGACAGAAGACCCATCAGCGGTGTCGCGACGACCATGAGGAGCAGTCCGGCGGCGGTCGCCCACAGCGCCTGGCTGCGAGCGACGCCCACCTGCTTCTGCAGAAACGTCGGCATGTAGCTCAGCACGATGTAATAGGACACCGCCCACAGTACCGTGAAACCGAAGGCCCGTGCCGCCAGCCGGATCGGCGCGACCGGACGCTCCTGCGCGGGAGACGGCGGTTCCGCCGAGCCCGGCCTTGCTTCCGCCGTCAAAGCGGCAGCTTCTGGCCCCCGCTGGGCGAAGGCCGGCGTCTCGCCGATATGCTTGCGCATGTATAAGCCCACTGGCCCCAGCACGCCGCCGAGCAGGAAGGGAACCCGCCAGCCCCAGCTATCCGCGGCTTCGGGCGACAGGAGCGTATTCACCAGCGCTGCGACTGCAGACCCCAGCAGCAGACCGCCTGCCACGCTGCATTGCTGAAGGCTGCCGTAGAAGCCACGGCGCCCCGCTGGCGCCCACTCGACGATGAACGCGGTGGAACCGCCCCACTCGCCGCCGGCGGAGAAGCCCTGCACCAGGCGCGCGAGGACGACAAGGATCGGTGCCGCCACGCCGATGGTCTGATAGGTGGGCACGAGCCCGATCATGACCGTCCCGGCCGCCATCAGCGCAATAGTGAGCAGCAGCGCCGCCTTGCGGCCGTTGATGTCCCCCAGCCGCCCGATGAGAATCCCGCCGAGCGGCCGCGCCACGAAGCCGATGCCGAAGGCGGCGAAGGTGGACAGCAACGATGTGACCTCGTCGCTGGCAGGAAAGAACTTTTTCGCCACCACGGTCGCCATGTAGGCGTACACGGCGAAATCGTACCACTCGAGCACGTTGCCCACTACCGCTGCGGTCACGGCACGTCTGGCCTGCGCGCGAGTTGGCGCCGTCATCTGTCTCTCCCAGTTGCCTTGACACGTGGTCCACGCCCCGCCCTGGAAGCGCGCCAGGGGAGGGGGGGTTGCGCTGCCTGTGCGAACGATTGCATAGTAGTGGATAGAGCGTCCATGGAAGGAGCCTGGCATGACCGTACAAGCACAAGCCGAAGCGCCAGCAGTCGAATCGGCCACCCCCTACGCCCGCCGGGCGCGGTATCACACCTCGGCGAATCCTTTTACATTCACCTGGCCTCCGGTGCCCGCGCGCCAATTCCTGGCCGAGCGGGATCGCGCCTTCGATCCGCAGGCGCCGACCGGCCTGGTCGCACTCGATGCCTCAGGCGACCTGGGCACGGCTTATCCGGCTACCACGCCTACGCTGCTGGTGCGCTACCTGAAGATCCGCTCCGGCGAGCAGTTTCGCACCGCGTTCGCCGCCTCGGGCGAGATCTATTACGTCATGGCAGGCCAAGGAGAGAGCCGCAGCGGCAGCGACACCATCGGATGGGGAGTGGGCGATGTATTCTGCTTTCCGGGCGGCGGCGAAACGGTCCATCGGGCGGGGTCTGCAAACTGCCTGCTGTTCGCGGCAACCAACGAGCCGCTTCTGGCCTTCGAGCGGCTGCGCCCACCGGCGCCGGGGCAGGCGGGGATAGACTCGACCCACTGGCCGGCGGAAGAGATCGAGCAGCGCTTCGAAGCGGTCTGGCAGCGCCCAAGGACGGACGACACGACCGGGGATTCGGTGATGTTCTCGAGCCCGGCGCTGGCGCCGAGCTACATGACCATCCCGACCATCAACGTCGCGATCAACACGCTCCCGGCCGGGTGCGACCAGCGCCCGCATCGCCACAACGGCGTCGCTGTCACGCTGGCTATCCAGGGAGAAGGCATCTATTCGATGATCGACGGCCAGCGCGTCGACTGGGTCACGGGCGCGGCGCAGATCACGCCGGCAACCGCGCTGCATTCGCACCACAACCGGGGCAGCAAGCGCATGCGTGCACTGGTCATCCAGGACGAAGGGCTGCACCACTACACCCGCACCCCGGGATTCAGCTTCGGCTAGCGTGCCGCGACGGCTGGCACCGCGCTTCGTCGCGCAGGTGCCCCGTCCCCAGTCCGGCTGCGCGGGGGCCGGGAGAGAGCTTCACTCGCACTCGACACGGTTGCGCCCCGCAGCCTTGGCACGATAGAGCGCCGCGTCCGCCCGCTGCAGGGTATGGAGAAGGCGCTCCCCGAGCTTGTATTGTGCAATCCCGATCGAAACGGTGACGCGGCGCCCGCGGGCCGGACCAGGTGTCTTCGCCAGCTCGGTCTGCCTGCGGATGCGCTCGGCGCATTCCCGTGCGCCTTCCAGCGCTGTCTGAGGGAGAACCACCAGGAACTCCTCGCCGCCGTGCCGCCCCATGATGTCGATCGATCGGAGCTCACGCTGCGCCACTTTCGTGAAGGTCTGCAGCACCACGTCTCCGGCGTAATGGCCCAGCGTGTCGTTGACATGCTTGAACAGATCGATGTCCATCATGCAGATGGACAGGTCGCCCCCGCCGCGGTCGGAAGCAGCTCTCTCCCGTGCCAGCAGCTCCAAGACTCGTCGCCGCGTGTAGATCCGTGTCAGTTGGTCGTATTCGCTCTCCTTGAGACGCCTGCGCAGATCGTGGATGTACCCGCCCATGAACGAAAACCAGATCAGCACTGCCGTGAGCACCGCCCACTGGAGAATCTCGATGTGCGGGCGATCCAGGCTCGCCGGATCCGACTGCAGCATCGAGATGACGACGCCGTAGCCGACCTCGATGAGGGCGCTGGTGAGGAGCAAGGCGGTCCGGTTGAGCCGGAATACGCCGAACAACAGGATCACCGGATACATCAGCAGAAACACCGGGCGCGCCGGGCCCACGTAATACAGCGCGTAGGTCACCACGCACGTGGCGGCAAGCATCAGCGGGATGGTGAGGCTGCGCTCCTTCGCCTTCTTGTTGAGCCCCGAACGAAAGACGGCGTAGAACCCGACGATGATCGCGAGGACGGCGCCCGAAGCGATGGCGAAGGGGCGGACCGCCAGAACACCTTCCAAGACGCACAGGCCCAGCAGAAGCACGAACGTCAGGGAGGTCGCTGACGCGATCAGATAGCGGCGAAACCGCAACATCTGTCCCGGATCATCCTGAGGAAGCAGGAATGAAAGCGTCATGCTGGATATCCTCCACGCTGTCGCTTCGGGTGGTGCCGGTTGCTGCCACGCCCCTTTCGGTTGCAGGCCGCGAAGAGTAAAAGAAGGGCGGCCGTATCCGATCCCGCATCGTCGCGCACCGGGTGAGAGCACGACGATCGATCAGGATTATTTCATGTTTCGGAAGGGACGGGTCAACGTAGACTCAGTCGAGGCTCTGTTGTTGCGACGCAGCGCCAGAGGCTTCAGGCGGAGGCTGCACCCGCCGGTGCGGTACACTGTCCGGTCCTGTCGACCGACTCTTCCAGCATGAAGACCCTGACGGCGTGGTTCATGATGGCGCCCGAGCTCCTCAGCACCATCATCATCGTGCTGCTCGTGGTGGGCATCAACGTTGCCATCACGTGGGTACTGCGCAGCCGAGCCCGG
>JBGPMS010000331.1:0-6228 GCA_041487115.1 Gammaproteobacteria bacterium | reverse complement strand
GCGAGCGGCTGGAGCTCGAGATCGGGACCATCATCAAAATGGGCTTCCCCGGCTACTTTTTGATCGTGGCCGACTTCATCAACTGGGCCAAGCACAATGGCGTGCCGGTCGGACCGGGGCGCGGCTCGGGGGCGGGGTCGCTGGTGGCCTACAGCCTGCGCATCACCGACCTCGATCCGCTGCGCTACGACCTGCTGTTCGAGCGCTTCCTCAACCCCGAGCGCGTGTCCATGCCCGACTTCGACATCGACTTCTGTCAGGACGGGCGCGACCGCGTGATCGAGTACGTGCGCCAGAAGTACGGCGGCGACAGCGTGTCCCAGATCGCCACCTTCGGCACGATGGCGGCCAAGGCGGTGGTGCGCGATGTCGGCCGTGTGCTGGACATGCCGTACAACTTCTGCGACCAGCTGGCCAAGCTCATCCCGTTCCAGCCGGGCAAGCTGATTACGCTGAGCATGGCGCGCGAGATGGAGCCGCTGCTGGCCGAGCGTGAGCAAAAGGAGGAGGAAGTACGTGGCTTGCTCGAGCTGGCCGGGCGGCTCGAGGGCCTGACCCGCAATGTGGGAATGCATGCCGGTGGCGTACTCATCGCACCGGGCAAGCTGACCGATTTCTGCCCGCTGTACAGCGCCGACGGTACCGACAACGTCATCAGCCAGTTCGACAAGGACGACGTGGAGGCCGTGGGCCTGGTGAAGTTCGACTTCCTCGGGCTGACCACGCTCACCATCCTCGACTGGACGGTGAGGTTCATCAGGCAACAGGAGTCGGGGGTCAGGAGTCAGGCGGGCGGACAAGAGCCCTTCAATCTGGAGCAGATTCCCCTGGATGATCCCGAGGCCTACAGGATCTTCGCTACGGCCAATGCGACCGCGGTATTCCAGTTTGAATCGCGCGGCATGCGCGATCTGCTCAAGAAGGCCAGGCCCGACCGCTTCGAGGACATCATCGCGCTGGTCGCACTGTATCGCCCGGGGCCGATGGAGCTGATCCCGGAGTTCATCGACCGCAAGCATGGCAAGCAGCGCGTGCACTATCTCGACCCGCGGCTGGAGCCCATCTTGAGCCCGACCTACGGGATCATGGTTTACCAGGAGCAGGTGATGCAGATCGCCCAGGTGATTGGCGGCTACACGCTGGGCGCCGCCGACCTGCTGCGCCGGGCCATGGGCAAGAAGAAGCCGGAGGAGATGGCGCTGCAGCGCGACATCTTCGTCGCCGGCGCCGAGAAAAACGGCGTGCCCCGCGACAAGGGCACGCAGTTGTTCGACTTGATGGAGAAGTTCGCCGGCTACGGCTTCAACAAGTCGCACGCCGCGGCCTACGCGCTGGTCGCCTACCAGACGGCGTACATGAAGGCCCACTATCCGGCGGCATTTCTGGCGGCCAACCTGTCTGCGTTGATGGACGACACCGACAAGGTGCACCAGTTCTACGAGGACGCGGTTACCAATGGCCTGAAGGTGCTGCCACCCGACATCCACGCCTCCGAGTACCGCTTCGTTCCGGTGAGCGAAACGGCGATCCGCTACGGACTGGGTGCGATCAAGGGCACCGGCGAGTCGGCCATCCGGGCGATCTTGAAGGCACGCGAGGACGGCGGTGCGTTCCGCGACCTGTTCGACTTCTGCCGGCGGGTGGACAAGCGCGTCGTCAACCGCCGCGTGCTCGAGTCGCTGATCCGTGCCGGGGCCTTCGACAGCATCGACGATCACCGTCACAGCCTGCTGGCCTCGGCCGGCATCGCCATGGAAGGTGCGGAGCAGGCCAGCCGCGCGGCCGCGCAGGTGAGCTTGTTCGGCGGCGATTCGGGCGTGGCGGAAGCCGGCCTGGAGCTCGTGCCCAAGCCGCGCTGGAGCGAGAGGGATCGCTTGCTTGAAGAGAAGCAGGCGCTCGGGTTCTACCTGAGCGGGCACCCCTTCTCCAGCTACGCGCAGGAAGTGGCGCCGCTGGTGCGCACGCGCCTGGCGAGCCTGACGCCGCAGAGCCACAGCGTTACCGTGGCCGGCGTGGTCAACGCGCTGCGCATGCAGCAGAGCAGGCGCGGTCGCATGGCGGTCGTGCAACTCGACGACGGCACCGCGCGGGTCGAGGTGACCGTCTATAACGAGCTGTTCGAAGCCAGCCGCAACCTGCTGAAGGAAGATCAGTTGCTGGTGGTAGAAGGCCGTCCGCAGAACGACGAGTTCACCGGCGGCATCCGCATCTCGGCCGACAAAGTATACGATCTGCCGTCCGCGCGCAGCCGCTTCGCCCGCGGCATCAAGCTGATCTGCAACGGGCAATCCCAGGGCGCGATGCTGCGTGAGCTGTTGAGCCCCTACAAATCCGGCAGCTGCCCGGTGTGCGTGATCTACAACAACCGCGACGCGGAGTGCCGCATCGACCTGGGTGAAGAGTGGCGCGTGAGGCTGGACGACGGGTTGATCCAATCGCTCGGGGCCTGGCTCAAGCCGGAGAACGTTCAGATCCTCTATTGAGGGTTATGGGCCGAGCAGGGAAGGCGGCTCCGACCAACGGACGGCGCCCGCGTCCCGGGATATCTGGCAAACCTCCGACGGATTTAGCTGGCTGTCACGCCGACGGCCGGTGTTCGAAGACGGCGAACTCCCCGGATGCCTCGTTGACATCCACGGATTCGACGCGCGCACCCGGCGGCCCGCGACCGGCCCACTCCAGAATTCCGGCAACGTCATCCGGCGGCCCGTGCACCACCGCTTCCACCGTGCCGTCGCGGCGGTTGCGCACCCAACCCGTCACGCCGAGCCGCTCGGCCTCCATGCGCATCGACTGGCGGTAGCCAATCCCCTGCACGCGGCCGTGAACGATCAGGTGTTTCGTGACCTTCACCGGGGCGACTACTTCACGCGCATCCCTGGCTGTGCGCCGTCGTCGAGGCCGAGCAGGAAGATGCCAGGGCCGTCGCCGCTGGCCGCCAGCACCATGCCTTGCGACTCGCCGAACCGCATCCTGCGCGGCTGCAGATTGGCCACCACCACCGTGAGCCGGCCCGCGAGCGTGCCGGGGTCGTAGGCCGACTTGATGCCTGCGAATACCTGGCGTGTCTCGCCGCCGCCCAGGTCGAGCTGGAGCCTGAGGAGCTTGTCGGCGCCTTCGACATGCTCGGCGCTGACGATGCGCGCGACGCGCAGCTCCACCTTGTTGAAGTCGTCGATGGTGATCTGGGACGGCTGTGCGCTCTTACTCCCCTCTCCCCCCAGAGGGGTCGGAGGTGAGGGCGAGCCCGGTGTCGTAGTCACACTTCGCTCCTTCGACGCGTTGGTTGAAATCCCCCTGCTCGTTGCATGCGCCCCCCCCTTTTGCAAAGGGGGGCCAGGGGGAATTTTCGCGGTCGGCGTCGCCTGCAGGCTCTCGGTGTTGGCGGCGACGAGCGCGGCGATCTGCTTCGGGTCGACGCGGGTCATCAGATGCTTGTACGGCTCGATCCGGTGCTCGGAGGGCAGCAGCGTCGACGCATCGGCCCAGTCGAGCGGAGGAATGTTCAGGAAGTGCTCCGCGTCGGCCGCCAGCTTCGGCAGAACGGGCTTGAGGTACAGCGTCAGCAGGCGGAACGCATTCAGCGCAATCGAGCAGCCTATGTGCATCCGCGCCGCGTTGCGCTCGAGATCCTTGGCCAGATCCCACGGCGCAAGGCGGTCGACATACTGGTTGCACAAGTCCGTCAGAGCCATTACGCCGCGCACCGCCTTGCCGTATTCCCGCGCGTCGTAGAAGTCGGCGATCTCGTTCGCGCTGCTGGCGATCACGGCCAATAGCTCGGGGCGCTCGAGTCCGTTGGTCAAGCTCAGAGCGAGGGTCTCCAGCTCCTGGTCGTAGGCACTTTCGATAGCGTGCTGGGCGATATCGTCGAGCACGGCGCCGGACCACTCGTCTTCCAACGAGACGCTGAGGGTGCCCTTGAAAACCTTGTGGATGAAGGGGGCCGTCCGACTGGCGATGTTCACGTATTTCCCCACCAGATCGCTGTTCACCCGCGCGACGAAGTCTTCCAGGCTGAGGTCCACGTCCTCCATGCTCGGGCCGAGCTTCGCGGCGTAGTAGTAGCGCAGCCATTCGGGGTTGAGGCTCAGCGCGAGGTAGCTCTCGGCGGTGATGAAAGTACCGCGCGACTTGGACATCTTCTGACCGTCTACAGTCAGGAACCCGTGGGCGAACACCTTGGTCGGCGTGCGGTAGCCGGCGAACTGCAGCATGGCCGGCCAGAACAGCGCATGGAAGTACAGGATGTCCTTGCCGATGAAGTGGACCATCTCCGTTTCGCCGCCGGGCCGCAGAAAGGCGTCCACGTCGATCTTCCTGCCCTGCGCCTGCAGCCTCTGAGCGTAGTGCTCGAAGCTGCCGAAGTAGCCCACCGGGGCATCCAGCCAGACATAGAAGAACTTCTTCGCGTCCGTGCCCGGGATCGGGAAGCCGAAATAAGGCGGGTCGCGGGAGATATCCCAATCCTGCAGACCGGCCGCGAACCACTCCTGCATCTTGTTCGCCGCCTCCGGCTGAAGCGGATGCTCTGGTGTGAGCCGGCCCTGGGTCCACTGCGCCAGGAACGTCTTGCAGCGCTCGTCGCTCAACTCGAAGAAGTAGTGCTCGGAGGCGCGGCGCACGGGTGGGGCGCCCGATACCACGGAATAGGGGTTGATCAGGTCGGTGGGGCTGTACGTAGTGCCGCACACCTCGCACGAGTCGCCATACTGGTCCGGGGAATGGCAGTTGGGGCATTCGCCCTTGATGAACCGGTCGGGGAGGAACATCTCCTTCACCGGGTCGTAGAACTGCTCCACCGAGCGCCTGGCGATGAGGTCCTTAGCCTGAAGCTGGGTATAGATATCGTTGCAGAAGGCCTGGTTCTCGGGCGAGTTGGTGGTGTAGTAGTTGTCGAACTGGACCAGGAACCCTGCGAAGTCCCGCGTGTGTTCCTGGTAGACACGCGCGATCAGCTCTTCGGGGGCGATGCCTTCCTTGTCGGCGCGCAGCATGACCGGCGTGCCGTGCGTGTCGTCGGCGCAGACGTAGTGCACCTCGTGGCCGCGCATCTTCTGGGAACGCACCCAGATGTCGGTCTGGATGTACTCGACCAGGTGGCCCAGGTGGATGCTGCCGTTGGCATAGGGCAGCGCGGAGGTGACGAGGATCTTGCGGGGCATTTCGGAATCGCGACAAAACCCGAGTCTAACAAACGCGGCGCTCCGGCAGGAACCCGCCCGATGCTAGAATCCCCGCCTTCGTCAGAGGTAATCCGCCGTGGCTATCACCGAAGCACAAGTGCAGGAGTTGCTGAAGCAGACCGTCGATCCGACGACCGGAAAAGACTACGTCTCTAGTAAGGAGATCAAGAAGGTCCAGGTGAACGGCGACGACGTCTCGGTGGACGTCGTGCTCGGCTATCCGGCCAAGAGTCAGCTCGAAGCCGTGAGGCAGCAGATCCAGAGCGCGCTCGCGGCGCTGCCCGGTGCCGGCACAGTCACCGTCAACGTCGGCTTCAAGATCGTCTCCCATGCGGTACAGGGCGCGATCCAGCTCGTGCCGGGCGTGCGTAACATCATCGCGGTGGCCTCCGGGAAGGGCGGGGTGGGCAAGTCCACGGTAGCGGTCAATCTGGCCCTGGGGCTGGCGGCGGAGGGTGCCACGGTCGGCATCCTCGACGCCGACATCTATGGACCGTCGCAGCCGATGATGCTGGGCATCCAGGGCCAGCGCCCGACCTCGGCGGACGGCAAGACCCTGGCCCCGATGGTCGCCCACGGTGTGCAGGCCATGTCGATCGGTTTTCTCATCGACATGGAGCAGCCGATGGTGTGGCGCGGGCCGATGGTCACGCAGGCGCTCGAGCAACTGCTGCGCGACACGCATTGGAAGGATCTGGACTATCTGGTCGTGGACATGCCGCCTGGGACTGGCGACATCCAGCTCACGTTGGCGCAGAAGGTGCCGGTGACCGGTGCGGTGATCGTTACCACGCCGCAGGACATCGCGCTGCTGGACGCGCGCAAGGGCCTCAAGATGTTCGAGAAGGTGAACGTACCGATCCTGGGCGTGGTCGAGAACATGAGCACCCATGTGTGCTCCAACTGCGGCCACGAGGAGCACATCTTCGGCGCGGGCGGCGGCGAGAAGCTGGCGCGCGACTACGGGGTGACGGTCCTGGGCTCGATGCCGCTCGACATCCGCATCCGCGAGCAGGCCGACTCGGGCAATCCCACGGTGGTG
>JBGPMS010000330.1:0-6239 GCA_041487115.1 Gammaproteobacteria bacterium | reverse complement strand
CTTCGGCACGCGCTACGACTGCGGCTCGAAGCTCGGCTACCTCCAGGCCAACGTCATGTACGCGCTCAAGCACCGCGAGGTGGGCGAGGAGTTCGCCGCCTTCCTGTCTGCGCTGGCGGCTCGACCGGAGCACTGAGCCGATCATGTTCGCCGCCTACTGCAAAATCCCCCTAACCCTCCTTTTACAAAGTGGGGAACATTACTGCGAGCTGTCGCCGAGGCCTGGGGAGTGCTCCAGTCTGCCGATCTGGTGTGCAGCGAGGAGGAGCTCGCCGCGGCTGTACGGCGTCTGGCGGGAGAGATCACGGCCAAGCTGGGCGAGCGGCTGCCGCTGGTCTTGAGCGTCATGGGCGGCGCTGTGGTCTTTACCGGCCAGCTCCTTCCGCTGCTGCGTTTCCCGCTCGAGTTCGACTACATCCACGTCACGCGCTACCGCGGCACTACCCAGGGCGGCACGATCCAGTGGAAGGTCGAGCCGCGCAAGCTGCTGGGCGGGCGCGCCGTGCTGGTGCTCGACGACATTCTCGACGAAGGCCATACCATGGCGGCTATTCGCGACCGGGTCCTGGCGGCGGGCGCGACGGAATTCTACAGCGCCGTGCTGGCGGACAAGGCCATCGGACGGGACAAGCCGATCCGCGCCGATTTCGTGGGCGTGAGTGTGCCCGACCGTTACGTGTTCGGATTCGGCATGGACGTGGAAGGGGCGTGGCGCAATCTACCGGCGATCTATGCCTTGAAGAAATGAGCCGGGCTTGAGGCGCGCGTTGCGCAAGTGAGGTGGATGGAATGCTCGGGATCATCGGCGGCACCGGCCTGACCCAGTTGTCCAACCTGGAGGTGACGCACAAGCAGGTCGTGCGCACGCCCTACGGCGAGCCCTCCGCCGCGTTGGTGTTTGGCCGCGTTGGCGGGCGCGATGTGGTGTTCCTCGCGCGGCACGGTCACGGCCACACCATCCCGCCGCACACGGTCAACTACCGGGCTAATATCTGGGCGCTGGATTCCCAGGGCGTGGACAGCGTGGTATCGGTGGCCTCGGTCGGCGGCATCCGGGCAGACCTCGGCCCGGGCGTGATCGCGGTGCCGGACCAGATCATCGACTACACCTGGGGCCGCAGGTCCACCTTTCACGAGGGGGACGATCGCGCCGTGGTGCACATCGACTTCACCCGCCCGTATTGCGACCGGATGCGCAGGCGCGTCCTGAAGGCGGCCGAAGCAGCCAGCCAGGCCGTGGTAGTGGACGGCGTCTACGCGGCCACTCAGGGCCCGCGGCTCGAGACGGCGGCCGAGATCGATCGCCTCGAGCGCGATGGCGCGCACATGGTGGGGATGACCGGCATGCCGGAGGCAAGCCTGGCCCGCGAGATGGGCCTGTGCTATGCCGCCATCGCGGTCGTAGCGAATCACGCCGCCGGGCGCGGACAGAGCCGGGAAAGCGTCCGCATGGAAGACATCAACGCCACCCTGCGCACCGCGCTCAAGCAGGTGCGCGGGATCATCGACAAGCTGGTGGAGCAGTATGGCGGTTAGGCCGGTGCTGAGGATGGGCGACCCCAGGCTGCTGGAGCGCTCCCAGGAAGTAGAGCGTTTCGACACCCCCGAGTTGCACGAGCTGCTGCAGGACATGCACGACACCATGGAGGCGCTGAGCGGCGCGGGACTGGCCGCACCGCAGATCGAGGTGCCGCTGCGCGTGGTCGTCTTCGGGCTCAAACGCAACCCGCGCTACCCGGACGCCGAAGAAGTTCCGTACACGATCCTGATCAACCCGGTGATCACACCCCTGGCCGAGGACATCGAGGAGGGCTGGGAGGGGTGCCTCAGCGTGCCCGGCATGCGGGGGCTGGTGCCGCGCTGGCGGGCACTGCGCTACCAGGGGTACGATCCGTTTGGCCAGCCCATCGATCGCACCGTGAGCGGCTTCCACGCCCGCGTCGTTCAGCATGAGTGCGATCATCTGGACGGCATCCTCTACCCCATGCGCATCCTCGACCTGCGCAACTTCGGTTTCCACGACGTGCTGTTTCCCGATCAGCCGGTGGTCGACGACTGACTTCGAATGTGCCGCCGGCGTGTCTGCCGCCGTCAAGTTTTTCCCTAAGCGTCCGACAACCTGGCAAGGCGCGTGCATTAGCATGCGTGTCCAGCCCAGAATCCACGTCGATGACCCCAGGAACTGCCTGCGCACCGGCAAAGCTTGCCAGGGCGCCTGCCCATGCGGCAAGCGTTGCCGCTTCGATCGCGCCCGAGGGCAGCTGCGAGCTGGCCCGCGCGCACGCGGACGCGGGGCGGCTCAGCGAGGCGCGCGACCTGCTGGTGTTCGTACTGAGCACCCGCCCAGACTACTATCCTGCGTTTGTCCAGCTTGCGCGCGTACTGCTACAGGTGGGCCACAGTGACGAGGCAGTCGCGTGCCTGCGCCAGGCCGCCGCGCTGGCGCCCGAAATGGTCGAGATCCCGGTCGAAATCGCGAATACCCTCGCGCAGGCGGGGCGGCACGCGTTGGCGGCGGAGGCCTGGCTCGACATCCTGAAGCGGCGGCCGGCTCAGCCCGGGTGGCTGAACAACCTTGGCCTGTCGTTGGCAGCGGCGGGCCGCAGTCCCGAGGCGGAGCAGGCCTACCGCCATGCGCTCGACCTGGCGCCGGACCTCCCCGAGGCGCAGGCCAACCTCGCCAGCCTGCTGCAGGTCCACGGCCGTTTCAAGGAGGCCCGCGACCACTATCGCCTCGCTGTCGCGGCCAAGCCGGACTGGCCGGAGCCCTGGAACAACCTCGGCGTCACGGCCCGTGCGCTGGGCGATGCCGAAGAGGGCGAGACAGCGTTGCGCCAAGCGGTAAGGCTCAATCCACGCTATGTGGAAGCGCAGTACAACCTTGGCAATGCGCTGAGCCGTCCCGGTACCGAGCACGAGGCTCGCGCCTGCTACGCGGCTGCGATCGCGCTCAAGCCGGACCACGCCGAGGCGTTGTACGGATTGGCCACTGCGACTGTGGATCTGGCCGCTGCGCTCGAAATCTACCAGCGTGCGCTGAGCATTCGCCCTGGGTTCCCCGAGGCCCTGGTAGGGTACGCGTGCGCCAAGTTGAAGGCGTGCGAGTGGAACGGGCTGGCCGGCGTGACGGAGCGGATCACTGCGCTGGTCCGGGAACATCCGGCCGCGGCCGTGGCGCCGTTCTCCTTCCTGCAGATCAGCGGGGACCCGGCGCTTCAGCAGGCTTGTGCACGTAACTGGACCCATAACAAGGTGGAACCCGTCGCGCATCGATTGAGCCCGCTCGCCGCGCTCACCACCGCACTCGACGGTCCGCGCAGGTTGCGCCTCGGATACCTGTCGGGGGATCTGCGCAATCACGCAGTCGGCAACCTGGCCGCCGACTTGTTTCGCCTCCACGACCGGTCGCGATTCGAGGTGTTCGGCTACTCGAGCGGCCCGGATGACGGGAGTCCGACCCGTGCCAGGATTGTCCAGGGGTTCGACTGTCTCCTCGACGTTCGCCATATGTCGCCGGGCGCGTTGGCAGAGCGCATCCGCGCCGACGGCATCGATATTCTGGTGGATTTGGCGGGCTACACCGAGCACAGTCGCAGCGAGGTGCTGGCGCTGCGCCTGGCACCGGTTCAGGCGAGCTACCTGGGCTTCCCGGGGACGCTCGGGGCAGGGTGGGTGGATGCGTTGATATCCGACGCTTTTCTGACGCCCGAACCCTCGCGCCACTGGTACGACGAGCGCTTAGTGTTGCTGCCTCTGTGTTATCAGATCAACAGCGAGCCCCAAGCCATGGCTGTGGGACCGGTTCCGACGCGCGGGGCTCTCGGGCTCCCGGAAGACGGTTTCGTATTTTGCTGCTTCAACAACAGCTATAAGATCCAGCCCTCTCTGTTCGCGGCGTGGATGCACATACTCCTGCGAACTCCGGGCAGCGTACTGTGGCTGGCAGAGTTCAATCCCTTGGCGAGGGGCAACTTGTGGCGCGAGGCGGCCGCCCATGGCGTAGACCCGAAAAGACTTGTGTTCTCGGCAGTGGTGCCGGTGGAGCAGCACACCCAACGGCTGCCGGCCGCAGACCTGTTTCTCGACACCTTCCCCTATTCTGCCGGTGCTACTGCCAGCCAGACGCTGCGAGCGGGAGTGCCGTTGTTGACCCTGATCGGGGACGCGTACGTGTCACGCATGGCCGGTAGCCTGCTCAACGCACTGGATCTGCCTGAACTCTTGGCGTCCAGCCTCGCCGAGTACGAGGAGACGGCGGTGGCCCTGGCCGGCGATCGGACCCGGATGGCCGAAATCCGTGCACGCTCGGCCGAGGCCCAGACACGGACCAAGCTGTTCCGCCCCGAGCGCGGAACCCGAGCCCTGGAAGCCGGTTACGAAGCGCTGTGGGCTGAGCACTTGCGCGGCGAGCAGTCCGTGGGCATCCGCGCACCGTTGTTCGTCGCCGGGGCAGCCGGATGAACGCGCGCCCGGGACGGAGTGGCACGCTGGCGCAAGCGGTTGTCCTGCACAACCGGGGAGCGCTGCCCGAAGCGGCTCGCCTCTACCAGCGCGTTCTGCGTGAGTCGCCTCGCGCTTTCGAGCCCGTGTTCCTGCTGGCGCTATTGCGCGTGCAGCAGGGTGACCAGCCGGACGCGGAGCGTCGCCTGCGGCGCGCGCTGGAAATCAACCCCCGCCATTCCGAAGCCTGGTTCCACCTGGCCGAGGTGCTGGCTGCCAGCGGCCGCCAAGGGGAGGCTGACGCCAGCTACGACGAGGCCTGCCGGCTGGACCCACCGCACGCGCTGGCATGCTTCAAGGTCGGGCTGCGTCGAGATGGGCAGGGGCGTGCCGCCGATGCGAGGGTTGCCTACGAGCGCGCCTTGACCACGCAGCCCGACTTTCCCGAAGCGCTCAACAACCTGGCCAATCTCCTGCGCGCCGCAAACGACCTGGATCGTGCCGAAGCTCTGCTGCGACAGGCGATCGCCGTGCGCCCTGACTTCGACGCGGCTCACGTCAACCTCGGTTCGCTGCTGGCCACCGATCGCGACGATCCTGCGGCCGCGCGCAAGGTCTTGGAAAACGCAATTCGCGCCTGTCCGCAGTCGGCTCAGGTTGAGTTCCATCTCGCCGTACTGCTCGCGCAGGCCGGTGAGCGCGAGCAGGCGATCGGGCGCTACGAGCGCGCGCTGACGCTCGATCCGAATTACGCCGAGGCCTACAACAATGTGGGCGTGGTGTTCCTGGAGGAGGGATTCCTGCACCAGGCGCAGACCTGCTTCGAGCGAGCGGTCGCGTTCAACCCGTCTTTGGCCGAGGCGTACAACAACCTGGGCAACTTGTTCACGCAGCTCGAGCAACACGAAGCAGCACGCGCGGCATTCGAGGAAGCGATTGCTTTGCGCCCGGCCTTCGCCGAGCCGCACAATGGCCTGGGCCTACTGCTGGCCGAGATGGACGACGTGGAGTCCGCCGCGGCGCATTTCCGCTCCGCATTGGAACGCCGGGCCGCCTTCCCGGAGGCTGCCGCCAACCTCGGGGCCGCAATGCAACGGCTGGGCGAGCTGGACGCGGCGCGGCACTGGTACCAGGAATCGTTGCGCCTGGTGCCCAGCCTCGCGCTGCGGATCAAGGCGGCCACCATGCTGCCGCCGATACCGGGTTCCCGTGATGAACTGCTGGAGAGTCGGCACCGGCTCGAGCGGGGGATCGACGAGTTGATCGCCGCCGGCGGCCGGACCACCGAGTACGATCTGCTCAAGTATCCGGATACGGGCTTCTACCTGGCCTATCATGGGATGAATGACCGCGCCATCCTGGAGAAGATTTCCCGTCTCTACGCGCAAAGCTGCCCGACGCTGCTCTACCGGGCGCCGCACATGGATCGGATTCGCGACACCGGTCGGCCGACCCGTATCGGGTTCGTCTCGCGCTTTTTCTGCAACCACTCGGTGGGCAATTTTTTCAACCCGATCATCGAGCATCTGGCCAGGCAGCCCGATTTCGAGGTCCACCTGTTTAGCGCCGGTCTTCGCCAGGACGAGACACTTGCCCGCGTGGCGAGCGCATGTCGCGAACATGTCGTCCTGTCGCGGCGATCGCTTGACGTGGCAAGAAAGACGATCGAGGCGCGCGAGCTGGACGTCCTGGTTTACCCCGACATCGGCATGGATCCGTTCACCTATTTCCTGTCGTTTTCCCGGCTCGCGCCGGTGCAATGCGTCCTGCACGGCCACTCGGATACGAGCGGCGTGCCG
>JBGPMS010000329.1:0-6272 GCA_041487115.1 Gammaproteobacteria bacterium | reverse complement strand
GCCGTCCCGGTGCTCGGTCAGGGCACCTGGGGCATGGGGGAAAAGCCAAGCCGCCGTCAAGAGGAGATCGAAGCCCTGCGCCTCGGTCTCGACCTCGGCATGACCTTGATCGATACTGCCGAGATGTACGGCGATGGCGCCGCCGAGGAGCTCATTGCCGCAGCGATTGCCGGGCGGCGCCACGAAGTCTTCCTGGTGAGCAAGGTGCTCCCGCACAACGCGACGCGGCGCGGGACGATCGCCGCCTGCGAGCGCAGCCTGCAGCGGCTCGGGACCGACTGGCTCGATCTTTATCTCCTGCACTGGCGCGGCCCGCCGCCGCTGACCGAGACCCTGGCGGCGTTCGACGAGCTCGCGCGCGCGGGGAAGATCCGGCACTGGGGCGTGAGTAATTTCGATGCCGCAGACATGAGGGAGCTCGTCCGCCTTTCGGGTGGATCGACTGTCGCGACCGACCAGGTGCTCTACAACCTCACGCGACGCGGTATCGAATACGACCTGCTGCCCTGGTGCCTCGAACACGGCCTGCCGATCATGGCCTACTCCCCGATCGAGCAGGGCCGGCTGCTGGACCACCCGGCGCTTCAGAGCGTGGCGGCTGGACACGGCGCGACGCCGGCGCAGGTGAGCCTCGCCTGGGTACTCAGGCACGACAGGCTTATCGCGATCCCGAAGGCAGGCGTGCCGGCACACGTGCGGGATAACCGCGCCGCACTCGACCTCCACCTCACGGAACAGGATGTCAAAGCGCTCGACCGCGCGTTCCCTGCCCCGACCGGCCCGCGTGCGCTGGAAATGCTGTGAGGGCATCCCGATGACCCCGCAGACGTCAGGGCAACGGCGATAGCACGGCTATGCGGGATTCGGTCGTGCTTCGACGCTGCGTGCAAAGTACGCCTTCCCGGGATTTTGCATCGACCTGCGAACGATCGGCGCAACGCGACCGCCGGCTGGCGGAGCGCGATGACGTCTGCGAATCCCGCTACCGGCGCGCGTCAGTAGCGGTTGTTCTGCGTGCTCAGCGCGCGCTGGCCCAAAAGCTGGTCCAGGCTGTCGCCGAGCAAGGCGTGAAGCTCGCTCGCGCCAGCCGGCGTCAACACGATCCGTGCGACGATGTGCGTGCTATCCCGCTCTTCACCGCCCTCCTGGTACGACTGGCAGAACTCGAGGACGAACTCGCTGGCGTTGTGACCGACGCGAAAGAAGTTGGCGTAAAGCGCGATTGCGTTGCCGCCGAGTTGCATGGGAGGGGCTCCGGAGGGTGATGCCGAACCCTTCGCAACGCCGATGCCAGGAAGCGACAAGCCGTTACGAATCAGGCCACTGAGAGCAGCATCTCCGACTTGCACCGAGCACATCCCGGCGCGCGATACAGGGCGACGAGACAGGGTCCGCCAGGCGCTCGCCGGGTTCCCGTGGGCCATCAGCAGCCGTATCCATCGGGACGAACGCTGCGCACGGCGTTACAGCGCCTGATACACGCCGTCACAACCGATTGCGTCGCACACGCCGGTCAGTCCGGGCCCGGGCTGGTCTCGAGCTGATAGTGCTGCAGTTTGCGATAAAGCTTCATGCGCGACCAGCGCAGCTCGCGCGCCGCTTCGGACTTGTTCCAGCGGGTACTGCGCAACGCGGACACGAGCAGGGTCCGCTCGTCTGGTGGCGTTGCGGCACGTTCGACGGAACGGACAATCTGCGGCGGCAGATCGCACAGTTCCAGGACATCGCCTTCGGCACAGATGAGCGCCGTTTCGACCGCGTTGCGCAGTTCCCTCACGTTGCCGGGCCAGGCGTACGCGCGCAGCGCAGTGCGCGCGGCGGGGCTGAACGCGATCCACGGCCTGCGCATCGACCGGCAGCCTTCGCGGACGAACTGTTCGGCCAGAAAAAGGATGTCGCCGGGACGCTCGCGCAATGGCGGAACGTCGATGCGGGCGACGTTGAGGCGGAAATAGAGATCGAGGCGGAACTCGCCGCGTGCACAAAGTCCTTCGAGATCGCGGTGTGTCGCGGCGACCAGGCGAATATCGGCGCGTATCGGTCGCGATCCGCCCAGGCGGAAATACTCGTGGCCCTCGATCGCCCGCAGGATTTTCGCTTGCGCGGCGAGCGGCAGGTCGCCGACCTCGTCGAGGAACAACGTGCCGCCTTCGGCCAAGCCGAACTTTCCGGGATAGGCCGTTTGCGCTCCGGTGAATGCTCCGCGCTCGTAGCCGAACAGTTCGGACTCGATCAGATGCTCGGGCAGCGCGGCACAGTTGATGCTGACCATCGGCTTGTCGCGCCTGCGGCTCAGGCCATGGACCGCACGGGCGACGCGCTCCTTGCCCGAGCCGGTTTCCCCGAGCACCAGCACGTTGCTGTCGAACGCGGCGACGCGGGCGATGCGCCGCCGCAATCGGGTCATCGGTTCGGACGGCCCCAGCAAGTGCGCGTCGGGTTCCTCCACGCTTAGGACGCCAGCGGCGGGGTCGGCACGAGTGCCGCTCGGTCCGGCAAGGGCAGCTCGCCAGCGGTCGAACTCCTGTGGCCAGGTCAGCACTTCGGCGATGCCCGTGCGCAATGCCAGCGCATAGTGCGCGGCATTCGGCCGGGGATGGACCAGCACAGGGTACTGGGCCGCCGACGGTTCGCCTGAGGCGGGTATGCACGACGCACCTTGCTGGATCGTGTCGAGCAACGGGCCCAGGCTTTCGGCGGGTGCCGCAGTAACCACGAGGTGGCACGGCTCGCCCTTGGTCATCTGCCGCGGTGCAATGACGCGCACGCGACATGAGGATTGATGCTCCATGGCCTGGGCGACCATGCCGGCAAGAGGCATGTCGGCGCGCGTCGCGGCCACGAGCGTTACGGGTTCCCTGAGGTCCCCTTCTTGGGTGTACGTTGCGAGAGCGCCGGAGAGCAGAGCCACTTTTTTTCTCGTCAAAGAGTCGACGGTGCCGAGCGGTGTGCGCAGATTAACAATGGATTCGGGCCGGCAGCATCCCCCTTTGGTAATAGCTATGGCGGGACGCACCCGCCAAACGAGGATGGGCCCGCGAACGCGGGCCCATTTTCAGCTCCTTCCCTTCTCAAACGAAGCGGGGCTCTCACCGAGAGCCCCTGTTTCATTTGGAGCGGGCGAAGGGAGTCGAACCCTCGTCACGAGCTTGGGAAGCTCGGGTAATGCCGTTATACGACGCCCGCAGTCAGGCGCATTTTACGGCGTTTCCCGGCGACCGGACAACGGCCCGCAACCGGAGCGGGTAACCGCGCCACTGCGGCCGGCGCAGCGGGATGGAGGAGTCCCGCTATCTACGTCCCGGGCTTCCACTGCGCCGCGAGCTCCTTCGCTCTTGCGATCTGTTCCGGGGTCATCCTGCGCTCCAGCTTCCCGATATCTTCACGGGTGTAGGCCGCATCGCGCGCGTTGGGGGCGTTCTTTGCCGAGAGGCTGAGCCAAAGATGCGCCTGCGTCAGGTCGCGCTCCACGCCCTCGCCTTTCTCGTACATCTTGCCGAGGTAGAAGGCCGAACGGGAGTCGCGCTGGGTGGCGGCCTTGCGGAACCAGTTGGCCGCCACTGCATTGTCCGCCGGGACACCGTATCCACGATAGTAGAAGAAGCCGACGAAGTACTGCGCCTGGACCTCGCCCTGGTCGGCAAGGGGCTTGAACTCCTCCATCGCTTTGGTGTAGTCACCGACAGAGTAGTCAGCGACGCCCTCGTCGAAGCCGGCATGGGCGGCGAGCGGCAGGACCAGTGCAAGCACGGTCATGAGTTTGATCATGGGGTTCTCCTCCACTGGATGCAGCGGGTGGGTAGATTGACGCCTTCCGGCTGAGGGACGCAATTGTATGCCCTGCGGCCAATCAGTTGCGGGGGATTGGGCCGGGCGCCCTGGCCACAGGATCAGGTCAGCCCGGCAGCGATATTCACCATCAGCGCCAGCAGCGTGGTGTTGAAGAAGAACGCAATGACGCCATGGAGCAGCGCCAGCCGGCGCATCGGGCTGGAGTTTATCGTCACATCCGACGTCTGTGAGGTGGTGCCGAGGACAAAGGCAAAATAGAGAAAATCGACGTAATCGGGCTCGGGGGTTCCCGGGAAATCGAGGCAGGGCTGCCCGTCTTTCCCGGGATCATCGTAGAACTCGTGCGCGTAGTGCAGGGCGAAAGCCGTATGCACGAATGACCACGATAGCAGGATAGTGAGCGCAGCCAACCCAAGATGCAGAGTTTGGTCTCGCGGCGACAGGCCCTTGATGCCGATCAGCTCGAGCAGGATCGCGGCCAGGCTCGCCACCGCCGCGACCACAGTGAGCGCCAGGATGACCGCGGCGCCGTCGTCCTGGATACTTGCCCGCCAGCGCATCTTCTCGACGCTCGCGCGGAACATCATGGTCCAGGCCAGGCCTAGGTAGAGCCCGGCACCCAGGTCCCAGGTAAACAGAGCGCGCGTGGGTCCCGATATCGTCCTTGGCAGAAACACGATCAGCGCGATGCCTATGACGGTCGCGGTGGAAAGCCGCGGCCGCACGCGCATGTACCGGAAAATGTTCGTGACAAATCGCACGCTTCGAATCACGCTCGGAACCTCGCGGCCGGCTGGGGCCGGGGGCGAAGCATCATGCCAGTTCAGCCCTTCCGGTGCTTAGGCGAGCCCTGACGATGGCCTGACCGAGTCGGGTTCCCGTGAGAGGCTGGCGCATCCGCCGGCTCGCCCGCATCCCGGTTTGTGCAATGATGCGCCTTTCCCCCAGCGTCTATCGAGCATGAGATGACTCCAACGCATCAGGACTTGATCCTCGATCAGTTCACTCGCCAGGCCACCCCGTTCAACACCGCCAAGACGATCGCCGACGAGAGCGCTCTGCGCTTGCTGGTCGACTTCAGCCGGGCCGGGCCGGACGACCGGGTGCTGGACGTGGCTTGCGGCGGCGGGCTCGTGGTCTGTGCTTTCGCGCAAGCCACGGCGCATGCAACGGGGATCGACGTGACGCCGGCGATGCTCGACCGCGCTCGCGCGCTGGCGCGAGACAAGGGCCTCGCCAACGTGAGCTGGGATCAGGGCGACGTCGAGTCCCTGCCCTACCCCGACGGCACGTTCTCCATCGTCGTCTCGCGCTTTACGTTCCACCACTTCGTGCACCCGCTGGCCGTGCTGAAGGAGATGATGCGCGTCTGCGCATCCGGAGGTCGGGTCGTGGTAGTCGATGTCGATGCCTCGGCCGATCCAGCCAAGGCCGCCGAGTTCAACCGGATGGAGACGCTGCGCGACCCGTCGCATGTCCGTGCCATGCCCGGCGGCGAACTGAAGGCCCTGTTTCGCGCGGCCGGGCTACCGGAGCCGCGCGTAACGGCCTACGAGTTGCGCGACGAGCTGGACAACCTGCTGAGCCGATCCTTCCCCAACCCCGGCGACGACGTGAAGATACGCGAGATCTTCGCCGGTTCCGCCATCGACGACCGGCTTGGCATCCCCATCCGCCGCGACGCGGCACGCATCCACTACGCCTATCCGGTCGCCGTGCTGGCCGCCGATCGGCCCTGAATCTCCCGCCCGATGGTCGCGTTCGTGCTACAGCGGCTTGCGCAAGCGCTGGTCGTCATGCTTGCCGTGGGCTTGATCGCGTTCGCGCTGTTCCGCTTCGTGGGCGATCCGGTGGTGTTCATGCTGGGCCAGGACGCCACGCCGGAAGACCGCGCCCAGATGACGCGAGACTTGGGGCTGGACCGGCCGTTCTACGTTCAGTACGCCCATTTCGTGACGCGCGCGGTGCGTGGCGAGTTCGGCCTGTCGCTGCGGCAGCTCCGGCCGGTGTCCACGCTCATCCGCGAGCGGCTGCCGGCCACGCTCGAGCTATCCCTCGTCGCGGCGCTCCTGGCCCTGGCGGCCGGGATCCCGATGGGTGTGTACACCGCGCTGCGGCGCGGCTCCTGGCTGTCGCAGGTTCTGCTTGCCGTGTCGCTGGTGGGTGTGTCGCTGCCTACTTTCCTCATCGGCATCCTCCTGATCCTCGTGTTCGCGGTGAACCTCGGGTGGCTGCCGTCGTTCGGGCGCGGCGAGACGGTGGCGCTCGGGTGGTGGAGCACGGGGCTGCTCACCGTATCGGGACTCAAAGCGCTGATCCTGCCCGCCATCACCCTCGGCCTGTTCCAGATGACCCTGATCATGCGGCTGGTTCGCTCCGAGATGCTCGAGGTGCTGCGCACCGACTACATCCGGTTCGCGCGCGCCCGGGGCTTGAGCGATCGCGCCATCCACTTCGGCCACGCCCTCAAGAACACGCTG
>JBGPMS010000328.1:0-6282 GCA_041487115.1 Gammaproteobacteria bacterium | reverse complement strand
CTGGGCGCCGTGCCCTTCAAGGGCAAGACCGCCACCGTCGAGATCTTCGCAGTGGCCACCGGACAAGCGGCCTGACTCACAACGCAAAGCGGCAAGCGCACGTGGCGGCGCCCTTGGCAAGCATCGGTCCGTTTGCGACGACAGCACGAACGGCTTTTGGGGTTTTGTATCAATGCGTTAGTGTGCACTCACCCCATGCGCCGGGTCAGAAGCGGCCACCCCGGCCGCGCGTGCTACAGTTATTTATCAATTGTCAACTCTAACGGCTTGTTTCCCTGCCACTCTTCGGGCATATTCCTATGACTTAGCGCCTATTCGACCCACCCCTGGGCAAGCGGGACAATAGACCTCGATCAGCGTCTCCCGGCTGTGCGAAAACGGTGTCGGGACGGGCCGTTACGCGTGCTTCAAGTTCCAAGCGAGACGGGCATAAGACCACGGCAGGTGGCCGATCTACTTAGGTTCCAGGTTCCCCGAGCATGCGTTGGCACGAGTCGATCCTCGAATTCAAGAGCGGGCGCTACATGAAGCTCGCGCTGGTCCTGTCTCTGGCCGCGATCGCGGCCTACGTCTGGCATGAGCCCCCGGGCCACCTCAAGCCCAGCGGCGGCACCTGGCTCGGTTACACGCTGGGAACCGTGGGCGCCGTGCTGATCCTCTGGCTCATGCTGCTCGGCGTGCGCAAGCGTCGCTACCGCTCGAGCGCAGGCGCGGTGCAGGGCTGGACCTCGGCGCACATCTACATCGGGACCAGCCTGCTGGTGATCGCGTCGCTGCACTGCGGGTTCGAGTTCGGCTGGAACGTGCACACGCTCGCCTACATGCTGATGCTGCTGGTGATCGTGAGCGGCTTCTTCGGCGTGTACGCCTATCTGCGCTATCCCGAGCTGATGACGGACAACATGGGCGCGGAATCGCTCGACACCGTCTTGCCGAAGATCGCCGATCTGGACCGCAAGTGCCTGCAGCTCGCGCTGGACCTGCCCGACGAGGTGAACGCCATCGTGGCGAAGTCCACCCGCTCCGGTCCGCGCGAGAACACCAAGCCGGGCCGACCGCGCTGGAACCTCCCGGGCGGCGCCAGAAGGCTCACAGCGCGAGACGCCGTCAAGGCGCTGCGGCGAGTCGGCTCGAAATTCAAGGGCGAGCAGGCGGTGTTGAACGGGAAGCTGCTGGCCGAGATGACGCGCAAGAGCGTGATGGTGGATCAGGTCCGGCGCGACATGCGCCTGCGCGCGAAGCTGAAAGGCTGGCTGTACGTCCACGTGCCCTTGTCCTTCGCCCTGCTCGCCGCGCTCATCGCCCATATCGTGTCCGAGTTCTTCTTCTGGTGAGAACCCGGAGCGCCCGCCCATGATCCTGGTTACCTTCGTCAGTGTGAATGCCCGCGGTCAGCCGCAGCGCGACCAGAGGCGTCTCACCGGAACGTCGTTCAGCGTCGGCCGCGGCACGAAAGCGAATATCCAGCTGCCCGACGGCCGGGTTCGGCTCGATCACGCGCACCTGCTGGTGTCGGATGCGGGCGCGACGATCGTGGCCGACGCAGGGGAGCTCCGAGTCAATGGCCGGAAAGTGCAAACCTCGCGGCTCGCGGACGGCGACAGCGTAGAGGTCGGACCGTACCTCCTGCGCGTCGAGCCTCCTCCTGCCGGGGTCGATCTGGCGCTGACCGTGACCCTGGCGCAGCCGCGCATCTCGCGGTTGCGCAAAGCGCTGCTGATGGTGTATCTGAGCCTGCCGCGACTGTCCAAGCGGCGCCTGTCCTACGTTGCCTTCGTCAGCGTGATCGTCATCTTCCTCGTGCTCCCTAGCCTTCCCGAGCTGGAGAAGAAGGCCGATCTGCCCATGTCCGGCGGCAAGCGCGCAATGGTCAAAGAGATCAGCACGCTGCTCGGCGGTGGCTTCTCTCAGACGTGGACGCCCGGGCCGCTCTCGCCCAGTCACCAGATCTTCGGTGAGAGCTGCCGCACGTGCCATCAGATTCCGTTCGTACCGGTGCGCGACGCGGCATGCCTCGACTGCCACAAGACGCTGAAGGAGCACGTGGCGCGCTCGATGCTCACGGGCGCACGCGGGCTGGCCTTTCTCGAAGCGCGTTGCACGGAATGCCACAGCGAGCACAAGGGCTTGCCTATCGCCCCGCGCGCGCAGGATCGCTGCGCCGACTGTCATCGGGACATCAAGACTGTCGGAGTGAAGGCCCAGTCCGAGAACGTGACCGACTTTCGCACCGGCCACCCGCAGTTTCGCCTGAGCCTGCTCGACGCGAACCATCCCGATGTAGTCAAGCGTGTTCGGCAGGCGAACCCGCCTTCGCCCGACATGGTCGAGCATTCGAATCTCAAGTTCAACCACGCGCTGCACCTCAACCCCAACGGTCTGCGCGACCCGGAAGGGCGACGGGACGCAGCCGGCATGCGCGACGCACAAGGCAACCGGACGGTCCTGACGTGCCCGAGCTGTCACAAGGTCGAACAGGACGGACAGCTGGTCGCGCCGGTGTCCATGGAAAAGCATTGCCGCCGGTGCCATTCGCTGGCGTTCGAGCCGCAAGTCACGCAGCGGCAGGTGCCGCACGGCAATGAAGAGCTGGTGGCCACTACGCTGCGCGAGTTCTATGCGCGCCTCGCGCTCGGCGACACTCCGCCGGACATCCATCCACCCAGCGATATGCCGCGCATGCGTCCGGGCGCCGTGCTGACCTATGAGGACCGCCAGCGCGTGCTGGCCCTGGCGCAGCAGAAAGCCGACCGTGTGCTGAACGAGCTCTACGACACGCGGGGCGTGTGCACCACCTGCCACCAGGTGAATCGCAGCGCCGACGCCGCAGGCTGGCGCGTCGCACCGGTGCGGATCGCTCGCGTGTGGATGCCGCATACGCTGTTCCGTCACGCGGACCACGCCACGCAGACCTGTACGAGCTGCCACGACGTCCGCGACTCGAAGCGGGCCGAAGACATCGCCATGCCGGATATCGCGCAGTGCAGGCAATGCCACGTCGGCGCGCAACCCGTGCTGGGCCAGGTGACTTCGGATTGCGCCCGCTGCCACAACTTCCATTCGGGCCACGAAATCTGGCATGGAGCACCGAAGCTCCCGGCCCACGCGGACCGGAGCAAATGAAGCGCATCGCGCTGTTGGCACTCACCGCAGTCCTGATGTCGTGCGGCGGGGGAGGCGGCCTCGACGACTCCGGCTGCGCTGGCAATTGCGCCATCACCACCCCCACGTTCCTCACGATCGCCGAAGTCCAGCGCATAGTCAATCAGGCGGTACAGGAAGCGCAGGCGCGCAGCGCACCCGCGACGATCGCCGTAGTCGACCGCGTTGGCAACGTGCTCGCGGTGTTCCAAATGAACGGCGCGGCGCCGACAGTAACCGTATCGGGCGGCCGTGGAGTCGTCGGCGGACTGGAAGGCGCCGCCGTGGGTTCCGACTCAGCTGCGATCAGCAAGGCCATCACGGGCGCCTATCTCTCCTCCGAGGGCAACGCATTCTCGACGCGCACGGCCAGCCAGATCGTGCAGGAGCATTTCAATCCAGGTGAACACAACGCACCCGGCGGCCCGTTGTTCGGTGTCCAGTTCTCCTCGCTGTCGTGCTCCGACATCGTCCGACCCAGCGGCGGAACGGCGGGCCCGAGGAGCGCGCCGCTCGGGCTGTCCGCCGACCCCGGGGGCTTGCCTCTGTACAAGAACGGGACGGTCGTAGGCGGCGTCGGGGTCATCGCCGATGGCATCTACGGGCTCGACCTCGACATCGCCAACGTCGATCAGAACCTCGACGAGCTGATCGCGGTCGCCGGTGGGCGCGGGTTCGATGCGCCGATCAACCGGCGCGCCGATCGGATCACGGTCGATGGCCGCAGCTTGAGGTACGTCGACTCCGAGGCAATCATCTCGAATCCCGCCACCGCGCCAAGCTTCGCCGGGTCCGGGACACTGTTGACGGCCGTGATCCAAGGAATACCGTGGGCCGACACGACATCGGGTTTCGTTCGAGACACGAATCCGGCCTTTGCCGGCTTGAACGCCTACATGCTGGCCGACGATGCCGGCGTGAACCGGTTCCCTGTCATGCCCGGAACCGACGGCCTGCTGACGGCGGCGGAAGTCACCCGCATCCTGGCCGAAGGGCTCAAGATCGCCAACCGCGCGCGCGCCCAGATCCGGCTTCCGCTCGGCCTGGCCGCGCAGGTCTCGGTTTCCGTCGTCGACACGAACGGAGTGGTCCTGGGGCTGATTCGCACACCCGACGCCCCGGTATTCGGCACGGACGTCGCCGTGCAGAAGGCGCGCACTGCGCTGCTGTTCTCGAGCCCCGGGGCCGCCGCGGCGTTGTCGGGGGTGTCGCCGACTATCGCCGCGTACGTCACGAACATGCAGGGCCTGATCCCCAACGCACTGACGAACGGCATCGCTTACAGCAATCGTGCGGTGGGCAATCTGGCTCGCCCGTTCCTGCCGGACGGCATCGACGGCAGCGGCCCGGGCCCGCTGTCGAAGCCTCTCGCCAGCTGGAGCCCGTTCGCGGACGGGCTGCAACTCGATCTCGTAGCCGCCAAGATCGGCGGCACTCCGCCTTGCAGTCCCGTGGCGGCGAACGGCATCCAGATCTTCCCGGGGAGCGTGCCGATCTTTCGCGGCAGCACGCTGGTAGGCGCGATCGGCGTCTCGGGCGACGGCATCGACCAGGACGACATGGTTGCGTTCCTGGGGCTCGCGAATGCCGGCAACGTGCTCGGCACCGGCATCGCCAACGCGCCAGCCGGCCGGCGTGCCGACCAGATCGGCGGGATTCCCGGCGGCCAGTTGCGCTATGTGAGCTGTCCCGTCGCGCCGTTCCTCGACACTAACGCCACCGATGTGTGCAACTTCTAGGCGCACGGGATTCTGGAGCTACGGTGGCCACTGGATCGCTTTTGCCGTTCTCGCCTGCGCGCTGGATCTCGTTCTGCACGAGCTGGCGCTCGCAGAGCCAGGCGATGCGCAGGCGGAGGTCAAGGTGCGCGCAAATCTGCGCGCCGGGCCCGGCAAGCACGAGCGCATCCGTGCCGTCCTCGCGCCGGGCGAGCGCGTGAAAGTGCTTGGACTCGAAGGAGACTGGACCAAGGTGCGGCGCTCGGAGGAGAACGGGCCGCCGCGTGAAGGCTGGATCAGCAGCGCGCTGTTGCGCACGATCGACGCGACACCGGAGATCGGCAACGCCGAGAGCGCCGAGAGCACGGCGCCGCAGCCGACAGCGGAGCGCTACCTCGTGCAGGTCGCAGTGCCGATCCTGTGGGCGCACAGAGGGCCCGATATGGCGCGACCGGTGGTGGCGCGGCTCGAGGAGGGTGCCCAGTTCGAGTCGGATGCGAAGCGCGGCGAGTGGTACCGCATCAAGCTCGCGAACGGCGCCGAAGCGTGGCTGCGCAACGCACCGACCGAGACCGGGACGGCGCTGTCGGTGGTCCCGTTCCCCGCCGGCCGCAGCATGCAGCGTCCACCTGCGCCCGGAGACATCACGGTGCCGGTGCCAGCGACCGCCGCGGGATCGGCAGACGGCCCCGCGCCACCGCCGCAGCCCGACGATGGCGGCGTCGCGCGCCGGCGCCCCCAGGGCGAGCCGATCGAGGCGGGGCTGCCGGTGATCGATCCGGCACAAGTCCCGCCCCCTGCGCGCTACGCGCCGCGCGACGTCGTCCCGGTCCCTGACCGCTGGCGCATCATCAAGGCGCTCGGCATGCTGCCGTACAACCGCTGGGACCCGTACAACCCGAACGTGATCAAGGGCGATCTACCGTACGAGCCGAAAAAGCTCGGCGACGACTTGTTCCTGAACATCTCGGCGATATCGGACACGCTGCTCGAAGGACGGCAGCTGCCGACCCCGGTCGGAGCGCAGTCGACGCGCAATGCAGGGTCCAACGGCGCCTTCGGCCAGGGCAATCAACTGCTGTTCACCGAAACCGGCATCCTCAGCTTCTCGGTGATCAAGGGCGATACCGTGTTCCGTCCGCCCGACTTCGAGTTCCGCTTCGTCCCGGTGATCAACTACAACCGCGTGCTGACGAAGGAGGTGCGAGCGGTGAACGCCGATCCGGGCGCTGGCACCAACCGTACCGACACGTTCGTCGGCGTGCAGGAGCTGTTCGTGGACAAGCATCTCCGGAACGTGTCGGATCGCTATGACTTCGACAGCGTCCGCTTCGGCATTCAGCCGTTCACCGCGGATTTCCGCGGCTTCCTGTTCCAGGATCAGCCGTTCGGTGCCCGCTTCTTCGGGACGCGGGACAACAAT
>JBGPMS010000327.1:0-6328 GCA_041487115.1 Gammaproteobacteria bacterium | reverse complement strand
GTGGCCATGTCGGAGGTGATCCAGAAGGCCATTCCGGGATCGGAGCTGGTCGTGCTGCGCGAGGCCTCCCATCTTTCCAACCTCGAGCAGCCTGCAGCTTTCAACACCGCGCTGCTTCGCTTTCTCGGTGGCGTGAAGTAGATTTATTCGAACCGCCACGAGACTGCCGCGGCAGGCCACACGCCGCGTTCGATGGCCTTGGCGCCGTCGAACACCAGCCAGCTCTGGCGTCCGTAGTGGGGCAGCGGGCGCAGCAGCGCCTGCAGGGACTGCGCGTCGCGGGCGGAGACGACCAGCAGAACTTTGCCGCCTGTCAGCGTTGCGGTCCATACCTGTGCGGTCCCCTTATTGCCGACGGTGGCGGGACGGGCCGGCAACTCGAGACGGGCGAGCAGGGCGTCCACATCGCTGCCTAGGCCGATGATCACTGCTGAGGCATCCGGCCCGAGCCTGCCATCGTCGGCGAAACTCGGTTCCGTGTCCATCAACCGCGCCGCCAGTGCGCGGGCCGCCTGGCCGAGCTCCGCACCGCTGGATGCCAACAGGATCACGATGCCCGGGTCGAGCGTGGCCTGGCGCAGGATCGGTGGGATCTCCGCAGCGTCCAGCCGCCGGAACAGTCGATATTGCGGATCGATGGCCAGCGTCCGTGGCGGCGCTGCAGCGTCGAAGGCAAACTCCTGGCGTACCGACGCGAGGTCGACCGTCTTCTCCTCGCGACCGGTAGCGGTCGTCAGGGCCAGCGGCACCTGCAGACGATAGGCGGGTTCGCTCTGGGCCAGCACCACGTGCAGGCGCACCCTGGTTTCGGCCGAGTCGATGCCGGCCTTCTCGACCGCCAGCGACGGTGCGCCTGTGCGGTCGAGCCACTGGGCGAAGAACGCATCGAGGTTGCGCCCGCTCGCCTGCTCGAAAGCGCGCTGCAGATCCGCCCAGCTTGCCCGCCGGAAGCGCTCCGCTTCCCAGAAGTGCCGGATCGCGGCCGCGAAGGCGGTGCGTCCCAGTTCATCGCGCAGCATCAGGAACAGAAACGCTGCCTTGCCGTAACCCACGATCTGCGACGCGTCGTGGGTGCGTGAAGTGAAGGCGCGTAGCGGCTGATCGCGCGCCGGCGGCACGGCAGCGTAGTCGCGCAGCCAGCCGAGGCGCATTTCCCGCGCGGCCTCGTCACCTTCGTCTTCCTTGAACGCGTAATCGGCGAGAAAGGTGGTCAGACCCTCGCACCAGTTGCCGCGCTCCCAGTCCACGTACACGCCGTTGCCCCACCAGTTGTGCAGGACCTCATGGCCGAGCGAGGTGGTGCGGATGAAAGGCAGCCGCAGCACGTCGATGCCCAGATAGGTGAGCGTAGGCATGCCGAACCCGGTAGGCAGTGGGCTCGACACGACGCTGAGCTCGGAATAGGGGTAAGGCCCGATCGATTTGCTGTAGCGCTCCAGGTACCCCGCTGAGGCGTCCAGATAACCGGCCGCCAGGCTGTCGATCTCCGCGTGGAAGTACGTGCGCAGCCGCACGCTTGCGCCAGTGGGCAGCAACAGCGCTCGCTCCCGCACGCGGTAGGGTCCGGCCATCAGGTCGATGCCCTCCGCTGGCTGGTCGAAGCGGAAGTCGGCCCGATATTTTTCCGCGCCTGCCTCCTCGTTCACCAGCCGGCCGGGGACGAGACCGCGCTGGCCTTTGGGCAACTCGAGCTGCATCGAATAGGTGAATGGTTCGGCGCCCATCTCGGGATACCAGCCGCTGCCAGCCGGGAGAAAGCTGCCGCGCTCATCCGCCATCGGGGGCAGGCCCCCGAGAACGCCCGGGGAATCGCTTTCCGCCAGCGGCGCCAGCCGGCCGCGGTAGTGCAGGTCGATGCGGTGGGCATCGGCCGTCGCGCCGAGGTCCAGCGCCCACACCTGCCGCTCGCCGTCGCGGACGCTCGCGCGGTCGATCGCCCGTCCGTCCACCTTCAGCTCCAGCGCCTCGAACTGCGCGCCGAGGGCGAGCTGGCGCGTTCCGCTTGCCTGCAGCGTGATCGCGCCTTGCGCGGATAACTCCCGCGTCCCGGGATCGAGCCGGACGCTCAGATCCATATGCGGTGGTGACGCGACGGATTCGCTGGACAGGCCGCAAAGCGGCAGCGCGAGCAGCAGTGGCGCACCGCCGGCTGCGACCGCGTGCCAGGTGCGGGTGTTCATTTCCGAGCGCGAGGCGGAAAGCGGGCGACGATATCCAACGTCTGCGCACCGCGCCGTACGACGATTGGCAGCCAGGTGCCCGGCGCCTGCCGCTGTACCGCGCCGATCACATCGCCGGTATCGGCTACGCGCTGGCCGGCGATGCTCTCGATGAGGTCGTCCTGGTGCAGCCCCGCCTGTTGCGCGATGCTCCCGTCGACCACTTTCTGCACGCGTATCCCGTCCTCAGCCTGCTCCAGCACGATGCCCAGCCGTGGGCGCTCGTCCTCATTGGTTGGCTCGCGCGGCTCGACGCCGAACAGCGCGCTCGCCATCCGTAGCGTCACTTCATCGCAGCCGCTCGCGGTATCCCAGGGCAGCAGGGTGGCGGCGTCGCTCACGCCGAGGTTCGCCAGCTGCCGCGGCGCGCCCTGTCCGTCTTCCAGGTGACCTCTGCCCATCAGGCCTACCACCAACGTGCCGTCATCGCGCAAGACGCGCTCCGCGAGGCCCTGGGCCATGGCGCGGTCCCACAGCAGCATGCTGTCGACGAACCTGAGAAAGGCGGGATTCTCGAAGTCCGGCGTCGGCGGCGGACTCGGCTGGCCCGCACTCGCATGCTGACGGAAAGAGTCCCATAGGACGTTCAGATACTCCGGTCCCGCCGGCGCGGGGTCGCTCACACCTTCACGCTCGCTCGGCGGCACCTGGGCCCAGCCCTTGTCGCCGACCTTGCGCGTGAGGCCGCGATCCACGTTGAGGGCCAGCAGGGGCAGGCGGTTCATGCGCGCGAACTGGAAGATAGGCAAGTACATCTCGGCGTCGTAGCCCCATACCGTGCGCCATTCGCTGCGCTCCAGAAACTGCGCCTCGGACAACTCGCCCCCGACCCACTGATCCAGCACCTTCTGCGCCCGGTGCGGGAACATCTCCAAGCCGATGGCGAGCTTCGGATGCAAGGCGTACAGGCCGGCGATGGTCTGCAGTTGCCAGCGATGATGGTCCGGGTTGTCGTGCGTCTCGCCCAGCAGCACCACGCGCCCGCGGGCCAGGTCCGCGAAGAGCCGGTCGGGCGCAACGCCGCGAACCGTGGCATCCCCCGGCAGCGCCCACTGGCCCGCACCCACGCACATCTCGGCAGCCGGCGCGCTCCCTGCGAGGACTATCGCGATGAGACCGACATGGGCGAGTTTTTCAGCCATCATTGGGTTGCGCCTGGACGTCGTGTCTACTCGAGCCGAGCGCGCCGCGCTGCCGCTGAGCGGGGGATGGCCTCAGCCCCGCGCCAGATGAACCAGCGCCAGCGCCAGGCACAACACCGCCACCGTGGTGAGCCCGGTGCGCAGGCGCAGATACCAGTAGGAGACACGGAAGCGCTGCGCGAGCTGGCGGTCGGCCGCGTACTGGATGATGAAGGTGGCGATCAACAACAGCAGGCCGGTCTTCACCGGCATCAGCAAGGAAACCCACCCCACCAGCGCCGGCACCGCACTCCAGGTCATGAACACGCTCTGGTCCTGCTCGCTCATGTCCGGGTGCAGCAGGGATATGCCCCAGTGAACCGCGCCTACGAAGCTCAGGATCACCGCCGCGTAGGAGGTCAGCCAGAACAGCAGAGTGGGCGTGTAGGCTTCGGGCATCGCCCAGGTGGCGCCGGCGAGCATGATGAAGGGAATCAGCCCGCCCGTGCCCAGCCACAAAGGCGTCTTCGGAATGGGCGTGCGGTGTTCCGGCTCTGGCATGACGCGGCTCCGAAAAGATGGGTGCGTGTTCCGCCTGTTACCCCTGCCGCCGGAGCGAAGCGCCGACGGCGGTCAGGGGCCGGGAGGAACGCGATACCGGTCCGGATTGTATCGCGAGCCGGTCTCCAGCCTCGGTCTACCTGTGCGGCTCAAGCCCGATCCGAGGGCGGCAGCGTCTATCTCGCGTCACACGAAACGCGCTGTGCAGGCTCACCAAACGGAAGCGCTGGCGCCCGGCTGTTCGAGATCCACCACCGGCAACGGGCGGCGGGCGTTTCTCAGATACCGGCTCAGGAGCCGGTAGTGATCGATGTCGAAGGCCGGCAGCTCGCGTTGCTCCAGCAACGCCGCCAGCTCGATCTCGGTGCGCGCCGAGCCGAGGTAGCGCCACTGGTCGAGCACGTGGATCTCGGCCAGTGCGCGGTAAGGATCGGCTTCGCGCACCGCGATGCGTCCGGGGAAGGGCCAGGGCGCAAGCCGCAGCCGCGCCAACGCGCTGGCCAGGCGCAGCAGGTGTTGCGCCTTCGTCTCCATCCCCACGCAGGCGCCGCGGCAGCCACCTTGCGATTGTGCGGAGCAGGGCCCGGGCCCCGACTCCAATCCCAGCAGGGTGCGGCAAAGCTGTTCGGCGCGGGCTACGCCGCGCAGTGCGGCGAGTGCGTCGCCGCGGTTGCGAAACACGCCATAGTGCGATTCGCGCAGCGCGCCCTCTTCGTCCCGCAGGTCGACCAGCTCCACGCTGCCGCCCGGGGTCCAGTGCAGGGACCACGGCTCCGACGGCGCGCGCCGCCGGTTGTACACCGGCGCCAGCGCGCGCAGCAGCGCGATCTCCCGCAGCGCCGCACCCAGCTCACCCGCGGTCTCGGTCCATTCGAGCGACGCGCTCTGCAACGCCACTCTCTGCTCGCGGTCGAGGTCGCCATCGGTGGCGAAGTGTGCGATCAGGCGTGAGCGCAGGTTCAGGCTCTTTCCTGCATACAGCGGGGAGCCGTCCGGTGCATAGAACACATATACGCCGGGCGTACCCGGCAGGTCCTCGAAGCGTTCGTGATCCAGGCCCGGCGGCAGCGATGGGATGCGCGTGACGGCAGCCACTGCGGCGGCAAGGCGCTCGGGCTCTACGCTGCGCCGAAGCTCGCGCGCGAAGGCCCACAGCACTTGTGCGTCGCCCAGGGCGCGATGGCGTGCACCGCAGGAGAGCCCGAAGCGTTCCATCACGCTGTCCAGATTGTGGCGGCGATGTTCGGGGAACAAAGTGCGCGACAAGCGTACGGTGCACAGCACGCGTGCACGGAACCGGATGCCGATGCGACGGAATTCGGCGCGCAGAAACGCGTAATCGAAGCGCGCATTGTGGGCCACGAGCAGGCGTCCCTCGAGGCGGTCGAGCAGCTCGGCGGCGATCTCCGGGAAGGCCGGTGCTCCGGCCACCATGTCGTCGGTGATGCCGGTCAGCGATGTGATGAGGGACGGAACCGGGCGGCCCGGGTTCACCAGCGTCGACCACTCATCCACGAATTCGCCGTTGGCCACCTCCACCAGTCCGACCTCCGTGATGCGGTCGCGGTCGGCGGCCGCCCCCGTGGTCTCGAGGTCGAGAAAGACCACGCGAGGCTCAAACATGCATGGGATCCGGGAGCCCTGGTCCGGATAGCGATCCAGGCCGACCCGTTGGAAACCAAAGCGTCATTTCACTGTTGCCGGAAGCAATCGTTTCGTCCTGGACAAGCGTGTATCCCGGACACTACAGCACGCGCCCTCGGAGTGACAAGAGGGATGGCAGCTACCCCGAGGACGTGCTTGCGGCGAGGTGATGGCTGAGGATGTCAAGCGCGGAGGCTCACGACACTGGAGGCGCGAGCAGCGGGATGTATAATCGACCCGCTTGGCTACACCAGAACAAGATTTGCCAGGACTCGCAGGAGGAGGACCCATGTCCGTTGCACTTTTCCGGCTGCTCGTGGCAGCCGCGTGTCTCATCGTCTTTGCTGATCGGAGCCAGCCGTGAGCGCGGCCCCGCAGCTCGCGCTCGACCCGCGCAGCGCCTTGCCGGACGACCAAGAGCGCGCGACCTTGATCGGGCGTGCGTGGTTGCCGGGGCCGCTCGCAGGACCGAGCCCTGTGCTGGTCCGGGATGGCGCGGCGTACGATCTGTCGCAAGCGGTGGCCACGAGCGCTGAGCTGATGAACAGCCGCGACCCGGTCGACCTCGCGCGATCGGCGGTCAAAACCGGGCGCGCTACGCCGGTGGGGCTGGTCGGTGACATGCTGGCCAATTCGGCAGCCGACCGGCGCGACCCGAATCGCCCGTACTTTCTTTCACCTGTCGATCTGCAAGCGGTGCGTGCTTGCGGAGTGACCTTCATCGCCAGCATGCTCGAGCGCGTGATCGAGGAGAAAGCCAAGGGCGATCCCGCTGGTGCCGAG
>JBGPMS010000326.1:0-6344 GCA_041487115.1 Gammaproteobacteria bacterium | reverse complement strand
AGGCCACACATCCGTGATCTCGGCTGCTTGGACTCTAGCTCCAGACGCGACGGGAATTGCCGCCGCTCGCGGCGCCCTGCGGGACTGAGGCAAAGCCGCGGTTGCGGGAGGCTGCGGCGCCAGCCGGGCCACGATCGTCGGCGCGGCGGCTAGCCCCACTGGACCGATGGCGATGCCGTAGATGAAAGAGAGGTGCAAGGCCGCGGACAATACGAGCGCAGCAACCAAGCGCAGGCCAGCTTCGCGCCCCATGTGCGGTAGACGGCGAGGCAGGTGCCGCCTTGAAAACGCCGTTGCGACCCGCCTCAGTTCGAGTTGACGCCGGACATCAGCTTCTCGATCTGGGTCGCGGGGATGGCACCGGGCACGCGCTCTCCGTTGGCGAAGACCAGCGTCGGGGTGGCATTGATTCCGTGCTTCGTGCCGAAATCGACCACCTTATCCACCGGGTTGTCGCAGGTGGGGGCAGCGGCCGGCGTAACACCCTTGCTCATGTAATCGTCCCAGGCTTTCACCTTGTCCGGCGAGCACCAGATACGCTTCGCCTTGTCGCTCGCCTTCGGGTGCAGGCCGTCGATCGGGAACAGGAACATGTAGATGGTGACGTTGTCGAGCTTGGCCAGATCGCCCTCGATACGTTTGCAGAACGGGCAGTCCGGATCGGAGAACACCGCGATCCTGCGCTCGCCCTTGCCTTTCACCTTCTTGAACGCCAGGTCCAGGGGCAGATCGTCGAACGGGATCATCGCCAGCTTGCGCTTGCGTTCCTCGGTGAGGTTGCGGTCGGACTTGGTCTCGATGATGTTGCCTTCGTAGATCATGTAGTCGAAGCTCTCGTCGGCATACAGGATCTCGCCGTTGACCACCACCTCGTAGAGTCCGAGGTAGGGCAGCTTGGTGACGGTCTGCACGTTGGCGCGCGGGAACTTCCCCTGCACCGCCTTGCGGATGCTGGTCTCGTCGGCGCACGCGACAGTGGTGGCCAGCAACAGCGTGGCGGTCAGGTAGGCGATTCGTTTCAGCATGGGAATCCTCGAAGACGGGTGGTGGATCGATTTTCATCCGAGCGCGTGCCTGACGAGCAGGGACTTGATCGGAGCCAGACGGTCGGTCAGATCGAGCCCCTGGTTGCGCAGCCACGCCAGCGGGGTAACCGAGTTGTTGAACAGGCGCTGCAGCCCGTGGGTGGCTGCGGTCATGGCCAGGATGGGCTCGCGTCTCGCCCGCTCGTAGCGGCGCAGCAACGGCAAACTGCCCGCATCCTGCTGCTGACCGCGAGCGACCAGCACCGAAGCCAGCTCGCGCGCATCCTGGAAGCCGAGATTGACGCCCTGACCGGCGAGCGGGTGGAAATTATGCGCGGCGTCTCCCACCAGCGCAAGGCGAGAGGCTACCAGCCTGCGCACCCGGGTCAAACGCAGTGGAAACGCCGCCGGCAGCGTGATGACACCGAGCCGCCCGAGCACGCCTCGCGAGGCGGCGGAGACCTCGGCTGCCAGGTCAGCGGCATCGACGGACAACAGCCGATCGGCCAACTCCTGCTGCGCCGACCACACCAGGGACACCCGATCTCCCGGCAGCGGCAACAGGGCGAGCACACCATCGGTACGGAACCACTGAAATGCAGTGCCGTGGTGCGGCCGCTCGATCGAGAAGTTGGCGACTACCGCGGTCTGGCCATAGCTGGTCACCGCCGCGGGAATCCCCGCCTGACCGCGCAGCCAGGAATCCGCGCCATCGGCCGCCACCAGGAGCCTGGCTCGCAGCGTTTCGCCGCTATCGAGCCGCAGATCGGCACAGTCTCTGCCCCATAGCACCGTGGCACAGCGGGCGGGACTGAACAAAGTGAGATCCGGCTGGCAGTGCAAGACGCTGTGAAGCGCGGTGACCAGCGCGGAGCTCTCGACGATCGTCGCCAGCCTGGCCACATGCGCCTCATAAGCACTGAAACTGAGCTCGCTTCCCACCCGGTCGCCGAAAACCCGCATCTGCGTTACCGGGGTGAGGCGCTCCGTGCACTGCGGCCACGCGCCCAGGCTGCGCAGGAACGCCTCGCTAGCTGGGCTGATCGCGTACACCCGCGGGTCCCAACTGTCGACTGCGAGAGCGGCCGGCCGGCTGCCATCCACGACTGCCAGTCGCAGACCGCTGCCCGCGAGCGCGCGGGCGAGGCTGAGGCCGACCAAGCCACCGCCCACGATCACGCAATCGAAGTCGAGGGTGCTCACTGCCGGTTTGACGGTCCAAGGTTGCATCGATCTGGTAAACGGAGGAATCATAATCCTTTGGTACGGGGTTCGAGTCCTGCACCGGCGCATGGGTGGGGGCCCCTTGGCCTGTCCGGAGACGTGGACGGTGCTGAGGAACGGTGCTAACATTCGCCTCCGGCTTTCAACTTAACTCTTTGTTTTAAAAGGTTGCGAATCGCGCTCAGCCACCCCGATTCGCCATCGCATCCGGCCTCGACGTGACCTATTTGTTCCGGGTAGTCTCCTCGATCCTTCTGCGCCGCCGGGCTGGTGCGCTGGCGCTTGTCTTGGCATTGTTCAGCTGCGCTTCCATCGCCCTGGCCGCTCGCACGCTTCCGCCGGACGCGAAGTTCGCCAAGGCTGTGGCCTTCAAGTACCCCATCCTCAAAGTTGGCGACAAGACGCTGCGCCTGGCGGTGGGAAGCCGGATATACGATGCGAACAATCGCATCCTCATGCCCGCGTCCGCGCCGGCAAAGGCCAACGTCGTGTACAAGACCGACATCAACGGCGAGGTCTCCCTGGTCTGGATCCTCACGGACCAGGAGACTCAGGTGTACGCCAACAAGCGATAAGAACTAGAGAACATGGCCGGCAAGGTATACATCAAGACCTTCGGCTGCCAGATGAACGAGTACGACTCGGGCAAGATGGCGGACGTGCTCGCGCAATCCGATGGTCTGCAGGCGACCGAGAACCCGGAAGAGGCCGACCTGATCCTGTTCAACACCTGTTCGGTGCGCGAGAAGGCGCAGGAGAAGGTGTTCTCCGATCTCGGGCGGATCAAACACCTGAAGCAGCGCAAGCCCGATCTGCTTATCGGCGTGGGGGGCTGTGTGGCGAGCCAGGAGGGGCGAGCCATCGTCGAGCGAGCTCCTTTCGTCGACGTTGTGTTCGGACCGCAGACTTTGCACCGGCTGCCGCAACTGCTCAAGGCTCGCCGTCGCACCGGCGAGCCACAGGTGGACGTGAGCTTCCCGGAGATCGAGAAGTTCGACAACCTGCCGCCGGCCCATGTAAACGGCGCGACCGCCTTCGTGTCGATCATGGAAGGCTGCAGCAAATACTGCAGCTTCTGCGTGGTGCCCTACACCCGGGGCGAGGAGGTCTCGCGCCCGCTCGACGACGTGCTGACCGAAGTCGCTGAGCTCACCGACCAGGGCGTGAAGGAGATCACGCTGCTGGGCCAGAACGTCAATGCCTACCGCGGCCGACTGAGCCGAGATCTACAGTGCAGCGAAGGCGAGATCGCCGACTTGGCGCTGCTGCTCGAATATCTAGCCGAGATGCCGGGGCTCGAGCGCATCCGCTACACCACCTCGCATCCGAAGGAATTCACCCAGCGCCTGATCGAGGCGTACGGCAAAGTGCCACAACTGGCGGGCCACGTGCACTTGCCGGTGCAGTCCGGTTCGGATCGAATACTAGCGGCCATGAAGCGCGGCTACACCGCTCTCGAGTACAAGGCCATCGTTCGCAGGCTGCGCGCGATCCGTCCAGAGATCTCGATCTCGTCGGATTTCATCATAGGATTTCCGGGCGAGACCGCGGCCGACTTCGAAGCCACCCTGCGGCTCGCGCACGACGTCGGCTTCGATCATAGCTTCAGCTTCGTCTACAGCCCGCGCCCCGGAACGCCGGCCGCCAGCCTGCCCGACGACACGGCACGGGACGTCAAACTGGAGCGGCTGCGGTCCCTGCAGGACCAGCTCAACCAGCAGGGTCAGACGATCAGCCAGACGATGGTAGGCACCTGCCAGCGCGTGCTGGTGGAGGGCACCGCGAAGAAGGATGCAACCGAGCTGAGCGGCCGGACCGAGAATAACCGGGTCGTCAACTTCCCCGGCGCCGAGCGGCTGGTCGGCCAGTTCGTCGATGTCGCCATCACTGCGGCACTCCCGCACTCCTTGCGCGGCGAAGTCGTCACACAGTAGCGCTCCTTGAATCCGGTCCAGATCTCCTTCACCCCGGTGGACAACGAACGGTTGTCCAACCTGTGCGGCGTCCTGGACGAAAACCTCAAGCAGATCGAAGCGGCGCTCGACGTGAGCATCTCCCGCCGCGGCGAGAATTTCTCCGTGTCCGGCGAGCCCGGGCAGACGCGCCTCGCGGCCGAGGCGCTGCGGCGCTTCTACCAGGCCGCCGGCGAGAACCTTTCGGTGGAAGATCTGCAGCTCGGCCTGATCGAAGTAGCCAACCCGGTCAAGGCGATGACCTCCCCCGACGGGGAGCCGATCCTCATCACGCGCCGGCGCGACTTGCACGGCCGCACACTGAATCAAGCGCAGTACCTGCGCAGCATCCAGGAATACGACATCACCTTCGGGATTGGTCCGGCCGGCACCGGTAAGACCTATCTCGCCGTCGCCTCGGCCGTCGACGCGTTCGAGCGCGATGCGATCAAACGCATCGTGCTGGTGCGGCCCGCGGTGGAGGCCGGCGAGCGGCTGGGATTCTTGCCCGGCGACATGGCGCAGAAGGTCGATCCCTACCTGCGGCCGTTGTACGACGCCCTATACGATCTCATGGGCTTCGAGAAAGTCGCCAAGTTGTTCGAGCGCGGCTCCATCGAGGTCGCACCGCTCGCTTACATGCGCGGGCGTACGCTCAACCACTCCTTCATCATTCTGGACGAGGCGCAGAACACCACGCCCGAGCAGATGAAGATGTTCCTCACGCGCATCGGCTTCGGGACCAAGGCAGTGATCACTGGCGACGTGACCCAGGTGGACCTCGCCCGCGGGCAGAAGAGCGGGCTGGTAGACGCGCGCGAGGTGCTCAATGACGTGCGCGGTATCGTATTCACTCTGTTCACCAGTGTGGACGTCGTGCGCCATCCGTTGGTGGCACGCATCGTCAATGCCTACGAAGCGCGCACCAAGCGCGAGCAGTCCTGATCGCTGCGATGCCTCGAACCGGTGCACCGAGGCTCGGGCTCACGGTTCAGTACGCCTCGCGCGCGACGGGCCTGCCCTCTGCCCGCCAGCTCCGCCGCTGGGCGGCGGCGGCACTGGCGCAAGATGTCGAGGTTACGCTGCGCATCGTGGGTAAGACCGAAGGCCAGCGTCTGAACCGGGATTTCCGCGGTAAGGACTACGCCACCAACGTGCTGACGTTCGCCTATCCGGAGCGGCGACCAGTCTCCGGCGACATCGTGCTGTGCGCACCCGTCGTGCGGCAGGAGGCCAGAGCGCAAGGTGTCCCATTGGCAGCACACTACGCGCATATGGTGGTGCACGGCATGTTGCACCTGCAGGGCTACGACCACCAGCGCGCCCGTGATGCCAAGGTGATGGAGCAGCTCGAAACTGAAATCGTAACGCGCCTGGGGTATCCTGAGCCCTACGCGGCGCAGGCCTGAACCCCGGCAATCTCCGCCGGGCGCTTCCCGTAACGCATGGACCCTCACCCTAAACCGACCCTCCTCGAGCGCATCGGCGCCATCCTGATGCGCGAACCGGAAGACCGGGAGCAGCTGGTAGAGCTGCTGCATTCCTCCTACGAGCGCAATCTGATGGACGCGGACGCGCTCGCCATGATCGAGGGCGTGCTGCAAGTGTCCGAGCTGCAGGCGCGCGACATCATGGTGCCGCGCTCGCAGATGGACGTAGTGGACATCCACGAGCCGCCCGAGAAGTTCCTGCCCCAGGTCATCGAGTCCGGCCATTCGCGCTTCCCCGTCATCGGCGAGAACAAGGACGATGTCATCGGGATTCTTCTGGCCAAGGACCTGCTGCGCTACTTCGCCGGGCAGGAGTTCAACGTGCGTGAGATGCTGCGCCCGGCCGTGTTCATACCCGAGTCGAAGCGGCTCAACGTGCTGCTCAAGGACTTCCGCCGCAACCGCAACCACATGGCCATCGTGGTGGACGAATACGGCGGCGTGGCCGGTCTGTTGACCATCGAGGACGTGCTGGAGCAGATCGTCGGCGACATCGAGGACGAGTACGACTTCGACGAGACCGAGGCCAACATCCTCCTGGATCGGAACGGCCTGTACCGGATCAAGGCGCAGACTCCGATCGAGGACTTCAACGCCACCTTCGGCACCGAGTTCAGCGACGAAGAATTCGACACCATCGGCGGCCTTGTGCT
>JBGPMS010000325.1:0-6354 GCA_041487115.1 Gammaproteobacteria bacterium | reverse complement strand
TCGTCGCGGTCGGGGTGGACAACTGGGCGGTCGAAGTGATACCCGGCGAAGATCCCAAGCTGGCTTTCCAGGTGCACAAGTTTCTGCTCACGGACAACGGCATTCATATCATCGAGAACGCGCGGACCGACCTGATAGCCGAAGAAGCGGCCGCGACCGGCCGTGCGACCTTCTTCTTCTCCATGACGGTGCCCAAGGTAGTCGGCTTGACCGGCACCTTCGTCGCGCCCGAGGCCATCCGCTAAGAGAATAGTCTTTTGCACGTCGGGATCGATCAATCGGCGCCTGTCCCCAGGCGCCGGTTTTTTTGGGGTGTGCTGTGCGCAGTGGCGGCCGCTTGGATCCTGGATTCGGCCGCCGCTCCGGACGCCAAGCGCAGCTATCGCATCGCAGTCGCGTGCGTGAGCGACGACCCCGCCATCAGGCTGGAGGGCCTGGGCTTTTCCTGTGCGGATGTGCGTACGAGCTTCGTGCTCGCTGCGCGCAGCCAGCCGGTCGAGCTCAGCTTCTACGACAACCGTGGCGAGCGCAGCATCGCGATGTCGAATATCGATGATGCGATTCGCAACCGGGTGGATCTATTCATCGAATACGACCCCGACCCCGAGGTGAACGCCGCGGCGGGTGCTCGCTTGAAGGCGGCGGCCATTCCTGCGCTGGCGATCAACTATCCAATCCCCGGGGCACCGCTATACGCGGCGGACAATGCGGCGGCGGGGGCGATTGCAGGGGAAGCATTGACAAAGTTCGCGGCCGCGAACTGGCAAGGTGCGGCTGTGGTTGCGGTGATTGTCGGCGGTACTACACCTGCGGATCTCGTCGAGACACGCGTCAAAGGGATTACCGCAGGACTGCGGCGCGGCAGGTCTGGGATCGTCATCACGCGGATCGAGGGTGGGAGTCCGGAGCGCCTGGAAAGAAACTTGACCGCGTTCCTTGCCGCCCAGCGCGGAAAGAAGATCCTTGTCGCCGCACTCGATGATCGTAGCGCGGTCAATGCCAAGGAAGTGATCGAGGCGGCCGGTCGTTCCGACGACTGCGTGATCATCAGCCAGGGCCTGGATCGCTCGATCCACGGTGGCATGCACGAGAAGAAGGAAATCAGCTTCGACAACCGCGGCAGCATCGTGCTGGGGTCGGTTGCCTTTTATGTGGATCGCTACGGCTACGATGTCGTGCCGCTGGCGCTGCGCATACTGCGCGGGGAAGCGGTGCCGGCGCAGACCAAAACGAAGCACATGCTGGTGACGCCAATGAACGTGTTTCGCGAATACCCTCCCTACGACATGAACTGAGCTGCTCCTCGCCCTACGGAGTTGGCTTCTCGGGCGGTGGAGCAATCACGATCGCCTCGGTGCTCTCCCCCGACGCCTCGCGGACGATGGCGAAAGCGAGTGCGCCACGGGGGCTGCTGGCGACCGCCGGATAGAGCGGGAACGACGCGAGTTTGCCGCCGTCGACCAGTGGGTCACCAACCGCCGCGCGGCGCGTGGGTGTGTTCAAGTCGGCCTGGTAGAGGCCCACCGTTCCAGAGGAATCGTCGGCGGCGGCGATGAAGGCTACGCTGCCATCGTCGCTCAATCCGGTCCACGAGCCAAGGGCCGAGAAGTGGCTGGTAGCCGAAGACGCTTGACTAACAACGTTCGCGACTGATCGGAGTTTGTCGCCCTCGACGACGAACAGCGCCTGGGCTACCGGCCCCAACTTCAGCGCGGCGTTGAAGAGCACACTGCCAGAGTTGTTGATGCTCACCCGATCGGAAAATTGAGCGATGATTCCGCCGTGGGGTTCTGGCGTTCCAGTGCCCACCAGCAAGCGCGTCTTGGTTGGGGAAACGACGATGATTCCCCCCGAGTAGGGCCCGTCATCGATGACGGCGGCGAACGCAATCTCCCCCTTGTTGTTGAGCGCCGGTGCTCCGAACGCGACGAAGCTGCCGCCCTCGGGTGCGGGATCTCCGGTCGCCGCAACCTTGCGCAGCTTGCCAGCGTGGTGAAGATAAATTGCCTCCAGCGCATCCCGGCGGCGGCGCACCCCTGCCAGAAAAACCACGTCCCCCCGGTCATTGAGTGCCGGCGCCTGGAACTCGCTGAAGGCGCCACCAGGGATCCCAGACGCCGCGCTTCCGGACAGTGCGATAGCACGCAAGCGGCGATTGCTGGACAGAAACAAGCCTTCGCTCGCCTTTCCTCCAGCGACCGAGGCGCTGAAGGCAACAGCTCCTGCGCGGTTGAGCGCGGGCACCGGGTGTGCTGCGAAGCTCACCAGCTTTCCACCCCCTGGTGCCGGACTGCCATTCAGGGCAATGACTTCGATGCGGCCACCGTCTCCCACGAACATCCCTTCGCTGGCACGAGCACGCGCCAACGTGGCGAAGAATGCGACTTGACCGCGATCATTCACCGGCGTGATGGCGGGCTGCCCCTCCACTTGGAAACGGTCGAAGGTGCCGCCGCCAGGAACGGCCATGCCGGAGGTTGCCACTGATCGCAATTGCGCCGGCTCTGCGTCGGCGTAGCAGCAACCCGCGGACATTGCGAATCCCGCAGCGAGCAGCAGATGCTCGACAAGGCGCCCGTTGCCTCGGCGAGAGCCAAGGCGGGATGTTGAGTAGTCCGGCGACAAGGCAACTGACATGGCGGAATGGTCAATGCGATGGAGTGGACTCGTATTCTGACCGATTGCAGGCGAGCTGCGCAGGTTCGTTGCGCGCGTTCCGGCGCGCCGTACGGTAGGGCGTCGGCGCGAAGGGCGCATCGGATGCTCCGGCGAAGTCGTCTCAGAAGCTCGCGCTGACCGTGGCATAGAGCGATCGGCGCGGCCCGAACTGCGGTGCCCCGACCCCGACCCCGGTCCCATCGCGAATCTCGTACACTTTGTCGAAGAGATTGACGATGCTGAGGCGGACTCCCAGCTTGCCCAGCCACTTGGTCTGAAACTCCCGCGCGACACCGACGTTGACCTGCACATAGGCCGGCAAATGCTCGGAGTTGGGCGTGCCGCCCTCGGGGGTGCTCCGCATGCCGCTACCGAAGAAGGCGTCGGCCAGGAACTGGATTTCGGACCACCGGTAGGCAACGCCGGCCGAGGAGGTCAGCCGCTGGTCGTGATCCATGTATACCCAGTGGTTGTTGAGGTAGTCCAGCTCGTCCTGGCCGAAGTTGAACTGTCCTGACGATATGCCCCTGGCTCGCGCCCACGATATAGCCGCGTTGAAGTAAGCCGATAGATTATCCTTCCGGTACTGGGCGGTGAACTCGATGCCGTAGATCCTGGCCTCGGTCCAGTTGAACGGCGAGTACACCAAGGCCTGTCCGAACTGTCCGAAGTCGTTGAGGTCCTGCGCATACTTGGCGTAGGCGTCGAGTCCGAGGTTCACGTCGGGTGTCAACCGATGCGTCGATCCGACGTCGAAGTAGTGGATGCGCTCCGGCAACACCGGTGAGGACTGCTGCACTTCCGGCTGGTTGGTGGTATTGGCGAATTTGGAGATCGTTTCCGGCCCGATCAGCTCCAGCCTGGGCGGATCGAAGTAGCGCGCGTAGCCGGCGTGCAGCGCAGTGCGCTCGTCCCACTTGTACACCGCGCTCAAGCGCGGACTGAGCTGGCTGTTCTGGGTCAGGCCGTCCAGATAATCGAAGCGCAGGCCGTAGTTGAAGGTCAGCCGCTGCGTGGCCCGCCATTCATCTTGCGCGTACACCCCGCTGAGATTGGCGGTGATCGAGCGGGAATCGACCACCGTGAACGGCGCCCCAGGGATCTGGTTGCCGTCGGAGTCGGCCGGAAATACCTGAGAGTTGTTGTCGCTGTCGGTGCGTTGGTGGCTGGCCGAGAACCCGACACGCACCGTATGCGTCTCCGAGCGCTCGAGGCTCGCGTCGAACTGCACCCCGTTGGCGGCGTTGCGCCGTTCCACGCGCGATGCGATGCCGCGATAGATGAGGTCACCGATCGGGTCGGGCGTGAACAGCACGCTGGAATAGCGCGTGAAGAACGCCGCCTGGTAGTCGAGATTCGCGCCGTTCGTGCCTTCGTAGGAGATCACCGCGTAGCGGTTCAGCTCGCGCTGGTTCTCGTCCAGGTTGGCGGAGGGCAGGTCCGGAAAGGAGCTCACGCCGTCGAGCGGAAAGGTGGGTGTCTGGCCCGGCACGTTGGGGATCTGAAACTGCGATTGCGCCGCCCCGACCATGAGGCTCCACCGGGAGCGCGGGTCGGGCAGGAAGGACACATAGGCAAAGCCCTTGCTTTGCGTCGTGTCGTCGTGGATCGGTTCGCGGTCTGCGGTCGGGAACAAGATTCCGTTCTCGGCCTGCAAGTAGCTGCCGATCAAGTAGTAGGTGAACTTGTCCTTCGCGCCGCTGAGCTCCACCGTCGGATTGAGGGTGCCGTAGCTGCCCCCGTACAGACTGACCTTGCCGCCGTTGTCGAAGCGCTGCTTGGTCTCGATGTCGATGATGTTGGTGCGATAGTTGTACTGCGCGGGCAGCGCGCCGGTGATGAACTCGATGCGCTGGGCGAAGCGCGAGTCGAAGACCTGTCCGAATCCGCTGATGCCCTCGGGGACGATGGTGCCGTTGATGCGGTACTGCGGCTGGGTCATCTCGCCGCGGATGTGCAACTCGCCGTAGTCGCCTTGTACTACTCCGGGGGCCTGCAACATCAGTTGGTTGATGGGTGTGCTTTCGCCCTGCGGAAGCTCCTTCATTTCCTGCAGGTCGAACACGAACTGGCTGCTCCCAGTCTTGGGCGACAGGGCATTGCGTGCTTTGTCGAAGCGTTCGGCGACCACCTCGATGGTCTCACTGTGCACCTCCGGCACATCCGTCGCGGCCCGGTGCGATACTTCGGGGCTCGCTCCGCTGTCGACATCGGCTCCGCGAGCGATGCAAGCCACGCCGAGGCTCAGCGCCGCAACAAATGCGCGGGCGCCGATTCTGAACTTAAGCCGGCCATCGTCTGCATTCCGGGCCAAGCACGATCTGCCATTCGGCGAAGCCAAACGGTTGCGGATGCGCGGCGCGGCGTGCGCGCCACGGTCGTAGCGGGACTGCATGCTGTCTCCTCCCCAAGAGAACGATCGAACCGGGCTGCTCGTGCGCAGCCTCTGAGTCGCTCTTCAAGTCAGGGTCGGAGGGGGTGCGCGGGAAGCGAAAGGAACGGAAGGGGCGGAAAGGTAAGGATGGAGTGACCAACTCTCATGTGTGGCGCTGTGTGTACAGCGGACCACAGCGGGGAGAGAGGGCGGTGCGGCGGCGAGCAGGGACCCGCACGAGCCGCACGTTTCGCACGCCGACTCGGAGCTCGAATGCTCGCCATGCTGGTCCTGTGCGTTCTGCGCGTTGCTCTGCTCGCCCCCCGCGTGGTCACGCAGAACGCAGGGGAGGCAGCATACCAGCGCGGTCTGCTGCGCGATCGGCAGCAATACCAGCAGACCATACAACAGGATCAGACGCCAAGGCTTCACAGCTACGGAATGTAATCTGGCGATATGACGACTGTCAACGACGTCTCACGAGATCGGTCAACGTCGAACTCGATACACGAAGTTCGTGGGTGAGGTTGCCGAAGCTGGTGCAGTACCGCGCTTGAGCTGACAGGGTCAGGTCGTCGTCATCGCAGCGCGGATGCGATCGAGGGCCCGCTCCAACTGCGACCGCGGGCAGCCGAAGTTGAGGCGCACGAAGCCTTCGGTTCCGAATACACGGCCGTCGAAGAGGCCCACGCCGGCCTTCTCGAAGAAGCCCGGAGGATCGGGAATCCCGGGGTGCTCTAGGCCGATCCACGCGAGGTAGGTTGCCTCGATCGGAATGATCGACAGCCCGGGAATCGCGCGTATGCGATCGATGACGAAGTCGCGATTCCCGCGCAGGTAGTCGATCAACGCGCGGTGCCAGTCGGCGCTGTCCCGGTAGGCCGCGAGGGTTGCGGCGAAGCCCATCGCGTTGACGCGCGGCACGATTCCGGCGGCGGCGTGCGCGAGCTTCGCTCGCAGTGCAGGGTTCGATACCACTGCGAACGCGCAGCCTAGTCCCGGAAGGTTGAAGGTCTTGCTCGCAGCCATCAGCGTGATGGTCCGCGCTGCGACCTCGTGTCCCAGTGAGGCAATGGGTAGGTGAGGCTTGTCCGCGTCGAGCACGAGCCCGCAATGGATGTCGTCCGAGGAAATGATCAGGTCGTATTTGTCGGCGATGCGCGCGAGCTCGGCCAACTCGTCGCGCGAGAACACGCGCCCGACCGGGTTGTGCGGATTGCACAGCAGCAGCAAGCGCGTGCGCGGTGTGATCGAAGCCTCCAGCCGCTCGAAGTCCCACACCCAGCGCTGATCTTCGAGCCGCATCGGCACGCGCGTGACGG
>JBGPMS010000324.1:0-6411 GCA_041487115.1 Gammaproteobacteria bacterium | reverse complement strand
GGCAGGAACGCAGGGTCGATGCGTTGCCGCAATGCGGACAACAGCGCCTCGCGCGACAGGCGCGGGGCGACGACGAAGGCGGTGAGGCGAGTGATCCCGGCGGCCGCCTCGTCGGGCATGAAGAACACACCATCCTCGACGCCTTCGATGCTGGCGAGCTGCTGGTCGAGATAAGCGAGCGACGTGCGCTTTCCGGCGATGTTGACCAGGTCGGCACTGCGGCCGTGGAGGACGAATGTGTATGCGTCTTCGAGCTCCACTACATCGGTGAACACGGCGTCGGTCTGCACGTGACCGCCGCCGGCCTTGACGCCACCGGTTTCTCGCCACAGCCGCACACCCGGCAGCGCATGCCATTGCGGTCCCTGCGTGGTACGCCGGCTGGCGACCATGCCGGCTTCGGTGAAACCATAGATCTCGTGCAGCGGAGCACCATAGCGCGCCTCCGATTCTGCGGCGAGCGCCGCGGACAACGGCGCCGTCGCGGACAGGATCAGCCGCAACGGCGGCAGTCGACCTTCCTCCGCCAGCAGCGCACGCAGGTGCACGGGCGTGGTCACCAGTACACGCTCGCCGGCAACCGCTTCCAAGGCGGCACGGATGTCGGCCGGGTAGAAGGGCCGCCCGGCATGCAGGGCGAGCCCGCCGCGCAATGCGAGTAGGACGCTCGATTCGAGTCCGTACATGTGCTGTGGCGGGACGGTGGCGACCAGCACCGCGTCCGCCACGCCAGTCAAGCCGAGAGCGCGCGCTTCCCCCACGGCGCCGAACGCCAGCCGGCCCCAGCTCTTCGGATGCGGTGCCGGCTGACCCGTGGAGCCGGAGGTGAAGGCGATCGCGGCGAGCTGCGAGTCGGGGAAGCTCAACTCGAGTGGCGCGCCGGGAGCCGCGGCGGTTGCAGGAAACACGAAGGTCTCCACCACGTCCGCCGACTGGGCGCCGTCGGACAAGGCATACAGCCCGGCGTAGCCCTGCTTCAATGTCCGCAGAAGCTCGGGCGTGTGGGTTGGCGGCAGCAGACTGACCTGATCGCGCGACAGCGCGGCTGCCAGTCCAACGGCGAAGCGGTAGCGGTCGCTGCATAGATTGACGAGGTAGCGCCTGGCGGGCAGCGCGTCGGCCACGACCGCTACGTCGTGGAGGAAGTCGGCGACCCGCAGCGCCTCGCGGCCGCGCCAGGCAACGATCGCCGACAACTCCTGGTGGCCAAGGAACGGGGTCGCTGACATGCTCTAAGGCTTCATGGCTGGGGCGCGCGCCTGGCACGCACGCGACTCATGCAGCCGCAGCGCCACGGCGTCCGGGCTGCTAGCCGCCGCGCCCGGGCGAAACGGCAGCGCGACCTCGATCGCGGAAGGCGCGCACTGCCGTCAACAGCGAGACGTGAGGGAAATCGCGGTAGCGCGACACGCGATAAACATACTCGCCGACGAACATCAGGGCGACGAGCGGCCCGGTGAGCACGTTGGCGAAAAGCGACCACGCCTCCAGAGGAGCCAAAGTGAACAGCGCAACGGACGTGAACGCCATCGCGGCGAAGAACACGCACCAGGCCCAGGTTACGCGGCGCGTGTAGGCTTCGATTTCCGGCGGCAGCGTACCGTGGACGTGCCGCGCAAGCCCGGTGACAAGCGCCTCGCGTCCCGGCGCCAGCGTGCGGCCGAACCACCACAGCAAGAGCAGGTAGATGGTCACTGATGGCAGGGGGTACAGCAGCGTGAGAGCCGCCGCCCCTCGCCGCGCGAGCAGCACCGCGAGCGCTATGACGATGCCAGCCGCCAGCGCGAGCCATGCCAACCGGCGCGTGCGCAGTACGACCAATAGCAAGGCGGCCAACGCCGGGCCGAGCGCGATCAATGCGCCAAGGGTGGTACCCTGGCCCCCGACGGCGGCCCAGTGCGCAGCCGCTTCGTAGCCGATCAGCGCGGCGGCCAGCGCCACCGCGACGACACCTCGGCGCAGCTTGCCCGACTCATTTCGTGCGGCTGAGCTGGACATGTTCGCTCAGGCTGCGCAACGAGCTGAACACCCTGACATTGTCGCTGTCATCGGAACGAAGCTGAAAGCCGTAGGTCTTAGACACGGCCAGCGCAACTTCCAGGATGTCGATGGAATCCAGGCCCAGCCCTTCGCGGTAGAGCGGCGCATCCGGATCGATGTCGCCGGCAGGCATCTCCAGGTTGAGGGTAGCGACGATAAGTTCCGCCAGCTCCCCCTCTTGCGTAGTCATCATTTTTGCTCTATCCATCGCCGGCTTCTCGCCCGATGCTGCGGTGGCTCCCGTTTGTGCCGGTTATTATAGCGGCGCGCAGGCCGACCGTGCGTAAGGAAACGATGAACCCGCTGAGCATGAGCAGCTTCACCCTGACAACCAGCCTTGGCACGGGGCTCCGCGCCCACGTGGAAGCGCTGCTCGCCCGGCGCTCGGGGCTCGCGCCGTGCACCTTCGAGTCGGCCCAGCTCGACACCTGGGTTGGCCAGGTCCCGGATGAACGGCTTGCGCCGCTGCCCCCCGAGCTGGCCGCCTACGATTGCCGCAACCATCGGCTCGTGCTGCTCGCACTGGCGCAGGACGGCTTCGAGGACGCCGTGGCGCGGGCGCGGAGCCGGTACGGCCCCGGCCGCATCGGCGTGTTCCTCGGCACCAGCACGTCGGGAATGCTACAAACCGAGATCGCGTACCGGCGTCGCGACGCGCGCACCGGGGCACTGCCCGAGGACTTCAATTACGCCGGCACCCACAACAATTTCTCTCTCGGCCGGTTCGTCCAGGCACATCTCGGGCTCGCCGGGCCCGCGGTTGTAATTTCTACAGCATGCTCGTCCAGCGCCAAGGTGTTCGCCTCTGCCGCGCGCATGATCGCAGCCGGAGTGTGCGACGCGGCAGTGGTCGGCGGCGGCGACAGCCTCTGTCTAACCACGCTCTACGGCTTCAGTTCGCTGGAGCTGCTGTCGCGCGCGCCGTGCCGGCCGTTCGATGCGGAGCGCAGCGGCATCTCCATCGGCGAGGGCGCCGGGTTCGCATTGCTGGAGCGCGCCCCGGCGGCAGAGGCGCCGGGCACGATTCGACTGCTCGGGATAGGCGAAAGCAGCGATGCGCATCACATGTCGACGCCCCACCCGACAGGCCTGGGCGCGCGCACGGCGATGCAGCGGGCATTGAGCAGCGCCGGCCTGGCGCCGGGCGACATCGACTACATCAACCTGCACGGGACCGCGACGCGGACCAACGATGCGTCCGAGGATCTCGCCGTGTTCGATGTGTTCGGAGCCAACACGCCGTGCAGTTCGACCAAGGGCGCTACCGGACACCTGCTGGGCGCCGCCGGCATCACCGAAGCGCTGATCTGCGCTATTGCGATGCGGGAGAAGTTCCTGCCCGGCAGCCCCAACACGCAGCAGCCCGATCCGACCCTCCATGTGCGCTACTTGTTGGACAACGCGGACGAAGCACCGGAGCGGGCGATGAGCAATTCCTTCGGTTTCGGCGGGAGCAACTGCAGCCTGGTGCTGGGGCGAGCACACTGATGCGGGTCTTCGTCGAGAGCGTCGGGCTGCTCGGCCCGGGCCTCAGCGGTTGGTCAGCGAGTCGCGCGGTGCTGCTGGGCGCAGCGCCGTATGCGCCGGCCGAAGTGCTCCTGTCCGCCCCCGAGACTTTGCCTGCTGCAGAACGCCGCCGCACCGGCCTGCCGGTCAGGCTGGCGCTGAACGTGGGGCTGGATGCCCTCACCCACTCGACGCGCCGCGACGAGGCGTTGGCTTCGGTGTTCACCTCTTCCGGGGGCGACGGCCAGGTCCTGCATGAGCTGTGTGAGGCGCTGGCCAGCGCCGAGCGCCAGGTTTCGCCCACGCGCTTTCACAATTCGGTCCACAACGCGCCGGCCGGATACTGGAGCATCGCGCTGCGCTCGCACGCACCGTCCACCAGTCTGTGCTGCTACGACTGGAGCTTCGCGGCGGGCCTGCTGGAAGCCGGCGCACAGTGCGTGACCGAGGGCGTTCCGGTGCTGCTGGTGTCCTATGAACTGCCCTACCCCGAGCCGCTGCACGCCGCGCGCCCGGTGCTCGGCACGTTGGGCGCCGCTCTGCTGCTGGCCCCGGAGCCGAGCACGCAGGCGTTCGCGCGAATCGACCTGCGCATCGAGGCCGGCGCAACCCCGCCCTCGCACATGCAGAACCACGGGCTGGAGGCGCTCCGCGCCGGCAACCCGACCGGGCGCGCGTTGCCGCTGCTGCACGCGTTAGCGCGACCAGCCGCCGCGACGATTATTTTGGAGTATGCGAGCGGCAATACCCTGGCGGTCGAAGTAGAGCCGCGATAAAGAAAAAAGGCGTGCCCGGGACTACCGGTCACGCCTTTTACTACACCGTTATCGTGCCACGCTCAGCCCGGAGGCCTCGGCACCCGCACGCAACGCAGCGATGCGCTCATCCAGCGGCGGATGAGACATGAACAAGCGCGCCAGACCGCCGCCATCCTTGCCGGAGATGCCGAAGGCCTCGACCGGCTGAGGCAGCGTCGAAGGCTCGTGCGCTAGTTTCAGACGCTGCAGCGCGGCGATCATCCTGTCGCGCCCGGCCAGCTGCGCTCCGCCCGCGTCGGCGCGGAATTCGCGTTGCCGGCTGAACCACATCACGATGATGCTGGCGAGGATGCCCAGAACCAGCTCCGCTGCGATCGAGGTGACCCAATAGCCGATACCGACCGAGTCCCGGTCGTTCTTGAGTATCACCCGATCCACCACGTAGCCGACCACCCGCGACACGAAGATCACGAAGGTGTTGACCACGCCTTGGATCAGTGCCAGCGTCACCATGTCGCCGTTGGCGACGTGGGTGATCTCGTGCCCCAGCACTGCCTCGGCCTCATCCGGCGTCATCTGCTGCAGCAACCCGGTGCTCACCGCCACCAGGGCGTTGTTCCGGTTCATGCCGGTGGCAAAGGCGTTGATCTCCGGCCCCTCATAGACGGCGACTTCAGGCATGCCGATACCGGCGAGCTGCGCGTGCCGGCGCACTGTGTCGACCAACCACCGCTCAGTGGGGTTGGCCGGGTTTTCGATGACCTGCGCCCCGGTAGCGCGCTTGGCCATCCATTTCGAAATCGCCAGCGAGATGAGCGAACCGCCGAAGCCGAACACCGCGGCAAAGACCAGCAATGCGCCCAGGTTCAGGCCGTTGGCCGTGAGAAACCGATCCACACCCAGCAGCCGGGCGGTAAAGCTCAGCACCAGGATGATCGCCAGGTTGGTAATCAGAAACAGGCTGATGCGTTTGAACAAGTTTTCCTCCTCAAAGCTAAAAAAACACCGAGCCGGGGCTTGGATTGCCGAGTCGACGAGCTCCGGCCACGCTCGCGCCACGCACCGTCACGCCCGGCGCGGCTCCAGCGCTTCCAACTGCGCTTGCAGTTCCAGCCACTGGTCCTCCACTTCCTGGAGGCGGGCATTCACGCGCGCCCGCTCCGCGAGCGAAGTCTTCAGCTTGTCACGGCTCTGATCGTCGTAGAGATTGGGGGTGGCCAGCAGCGTTTCAAGCCGCTCCCGTTCCGAGCCCAGGCGTGCGATCTCTGCCTCCAGCGCCTGCATGCGCTTTTCGATCGGCCGCCGCTCGGCCGAGAGGCGGTTGCGGGCCTCGGCCTCGAGCCGGCGCTGCTGCTTCCGGTCGACTGCAGGGCTGGCGCCGCGGTCCCGGGGCGCCTCCTGGCTCCGCCGCCGTGCGGCAACCCAGCCGCGGTAATCCTCCAGGTCGCCGTCGAAGGCCGCCACGTGGCCATCGGCGACGATGAGGAAGTCATCGGCGGTGGACCGCAACAGGTGACGGTCATGGGAAACCAGTACCACCGCCCCCTCGAACTCCTGCAGGGCGATCGTGAGTGCTTCGCGCGTCTCCAGGTCCAGGTGGTTGGTGGGCTCGTCCAGCAGCAGCAGGTTGGGGCGTTGCCAGATCACCAGTGCCAGAATCAGGCGCGACTTCTCGCCGCCGGAAAACCGGCCTACCGGTGCTTCCACCATGTCGCCGCGGAAGTTGAAGCTGCCCAGGAAGTCGCGCAGGGACTGTTCCCGCGCCCGGCGGTCGAGCCGGCTCAAGTGCTGCATCGGCGACTCGTCGTGACGCAACTGGTCGAGCTGGTGCTGGGCGAAGTAGCCGATCGCGAGCCCCTTACCTGCGCGCCGCTCGCCGACCACCGGGGGAAGCTCTCCCGCCAGGGTCTTGACCAGCGTCGACTTGCCGGCGCCGTTGACCCCGAGCAGGCCGATGCGCGCGCCAGCGTGGAGGCTGAGTTCGACGTTCTGCAGCACGGCGGTCCCGGAGTAGCCCGCGTCCAGCTGGTCCAGGGTGAGCAGGACCTGCGGCGCGTGCACCGGCTCGCGGAATCTGAACGTGAAGGGCGAAGCCACTTGCACTTCG
>JBGPMS010000323.1:0-6451 GCA_041487115.1 Gammaproteobacteria bacterium | reverse complement strand
TACCAGAGCGCCGTCCATGATGCGGGACGCTTCCAACGTCGCGTTGTGGCCGACGGTGACGCCGCGGCCGATCACCAAGGCAGATTCCCCCTTGACCAACACAAACGTGTTGTCTTGGATGTTCGAGCGCGCCCCGATTTCCACCTTGCCGTTCGGGCAGAAGATGTTAGTGCCGAACCATATGCTCACCCCGCCATCGAGCCGGATGGCACCATCGGCGCAAACGGTGTCGCACACTAGGACCGGGGCGCCGCCCGACCATGTGATTGCAGCGGGCTTTTCATGCTTCTCCGTTCGCCGCTTTTCGCGATCGGCTCCGAGCATGCGCTCCTCCAGGCAGTGTTGTGCGAGCTCGCCCGGATTCAGTGGACGCACCGCTAAGGCCGGCACGCCGGCGTACAGCATGCCGCCTGCAAGTGCCTTCCCCGGCGGCACGACGGTATCGCGGGCAACAACTGCCGCCGGACCGACGCGCGCGTTATCCAGGATGATGGCACCCGCGCACACGACCGTCCCGTCGCCGATTACCGCCGCGTGCACCACCGCCCCGTGCCCGACCGTGACGCCCGTTCCGATCCGCGCCGGAAAGGTCTTATGCACAATATGCACCGTCGCGTGCTCGCCGAACCAGCAGTCGTCGCCGATATAGATATGCTCTCCATCGCCCCGGATGGTCGCGCATGCGTCGAGAAAGCAGCCGCGGCCGAGCCGGCTGCGCCCGATGATCCTTGCACCGGGCCGTGCCTCCAGGCCCGAACCGACCGCCGGCGTCCATTCGAGAAACGGCAGGACAATGGGGCTTGCCGTCGCCGGTTCAGATGCGCTCACGGCCGCCTCCGGTGATGCCGAGTCCCATCGCGGCCTCCCTGCTCACATGATCGACGATCCGCTCCAGCTCTACAGGCGGCAGGGACGCCGCGACGCGTGCACAACACGGGGCGAAACGGTTGCCGCAGGCCTCGTCTAGGATGAGAGCAAGGCAAGAGCGGTGCAAGGCAAACGTATCGTGTCCCTTACGGACGCTGTCGGCCAAGAGTTGGATCGCTGCGTCCGCATCCCGCAGCTGCTGGACGCGCTGCTTGAGCGCGCGGATCTGCGGGCGCGTCAGGTATCCCGATGCAGCACCCATTGCCATTGCCTTGCTCCTTCCTGGAGATCAGAAGATGGGGGTTTCCCGGTAGGTCCCCCAGATCACTTTGAGACGCTCGACGATGTCACCCATGCTCGCGCCCTCCCGCACCAGCTCGATGGTGACAGGCATGATGTTCTGCGACTCGTCCCGGGCGACTTCCACCATCTTGTCGAGCAGCTCGGCGACCTTCTTGTTGTCGCGTTCGCGCCGGATCCGCTGCAGTCGCTCGATCTGCCGGCGCTCCGTAGTGGGATCGTGGGGATGGGTTTCGAGGTCCTGCACCTCGTCCGGTTCGTGAAACAGGTTGACCCCGATCACGGGTTTCTCCCCGCTCTGCTTACGCAGGGCCTGATCGTAGGCGAAGTCGGCGATGTGCTTCTGGAACCACCCTTCCTTGATCAGCTTGACCGTGCCGCCGAGCCGCTCGACCTCATCGAGGATATTGAAGATCTCCCGCTCGTACTGTGTTGTGAGCGACTCGAGGAAATAGGAGCCGCCCATCGGGTCTACCACGTCCGTGACGTGGGTCTCTTCGGCAATGATCTGCTGGGTGCGTAGCGCGATCTTCATCGCTTCCTCGGTGGGAATCGAGAACGCTTCGTCCATACCGTTGGTATGCAGGCTCTGGGCGCCGCCGAGCACCGCCGCAAGGGCCTGAAGGGCCGTGCGCACGATGTTGATCTTGTACTGGGGCTTGGTCAGCGTCGCCGCCGCAGTCTGGCAGTGGAAGCGCAGCCGCATCGACTCCGGATTCTGGGCGCCGAAGCGCTCGCGCATGATCTTCGCGTAGACTCGGCGCACGGCCCGGAACTTGGCAATCTCTTCGAAGAAGTCCGTCTGGCAGACGAAGAAGAAGGCCAGCCGCGGCGCGAACTCGTCCACGTGCATGCCGGTCTTGCTCACTTCCTGAACGTAAACGAGGAGGTTCGCCAGGGTGAAGGCAGCCTCGTGGACGGGGGACGAGCCGGCTTCCGAGATGTGGTAGCCCGAGATGTTGATCGGGTTGTAGCGCTTCATGTTGCGGGCGCAGAAGGTGATGCAGTCGCGCACGATGCGTACAGAGGGCTCAATGGGGAAGACGTATTCCTTTTGCGCCATGTACTCCTTGAGGATGTCCGCCTGGATGGTGCCGGAGAGCTTGTTCAGGTCGAAGCCGCGCTTTTGGGCGAGGACGATGTACATTGCGAGCAGTATCCAGGCGCTCGGGTTGATGGTCATCGACACAGAGATCTTCTCCAGATCGATGCCGTCGAACAGCGCTTCCATGTCGGCCAGAGTGTCTATGGCCACCCCTTCGCGGCCGACTTCGCCGATGCTCATCGGGTGGTCCGAGTCATAACCCATCAGGGTTGGCATGTCGAAATCGGTGGACAGCCCCGTCTGCCCCTGGGCAATCAGGTATTTGAAGCGCTTGTTGGTGTCCTCCCCGGTGCCGAAGCCGGCGATCTGGCGCATCGTCCAGTTGCGGCTGCGGTACATGGTCGGATAGGGGCCGCGGGTGTAGGGATAGCGTCCCGGTAGACCGATGTCCTCAACCGGAATGTCCTTCAGGTCGATCGCCGTGTAGACGCGCTTTACCGGAAAGCCGCCGAAGGTGTAGAACTGCTCCTTCTTCTCGCGCTGCTTGGCGAGGAAGGCGGCGACTTCGCGGCCCTCCCAGTCGAGCAGCTCGTTTTCCAGAAGTTCAGGGGGGCTCCGTTGCAGTTTGGTCGTCATGTTCAGGTCCCAATAACAGTTCCATCGAGCAGTTGTTCGGCAGCCGCGTAGGGCGATATCCGGCGCTCCGCCAAGCGTTGGGCGACGGCGCCGATGCGTCCGGCACGGCTTTTCATGAAGCGCAGGCGCAGCAGTTCTTCCGCGGTCTTGAGCATCCGAAACTCGGCGATCTGGCGAATCCGCACCCGGCCCGCCTCCGAGCCGTTCAGGTACGACTTGTGGCTCTCCATGGCCGCGATCAGCTCGGCGAATCCCTCTCCTTTGACTGAGCTTGTAGGAACCACGGCGGGCCTCCACAAGCTGCGCTCCTTGAGGGAAGTGCCAAGCGTCAGCATCGCCTTCAGGTCGGTGATGGTTCGGTTCGCGTCGGAGCGGTCGCACTTGCTGACCACATGGATGTCGGCGATTTCCAGGATGCCCGCCTTGATCGCCTGGATTTCGTCCCCGAGCCCGGGAGCCGAAACCACAATTGTTGTGTGGGACGCCCGTGCGATCTCCACTTCGTCCTGGCCGACGCCCACGGTTTCGATCAGGATGCAGCGAAATCCCGCGGCGTCGAGAATATCGACCGCATCCAGGGTCGCCCGCGCCATGCCGCCCATCGCCCCGCGCGTGGCCATGCTGCGGATGAACACGCCGGGGTCTCCCGCAAGATCTGACATACGTATCCGGTCGCCCATGATCGAGCCGCCGGAATAGGGACTCGATGGATCCACCGCGATGATGCCGACCTTGCGTCCGTCGGCGCGCAAGCGGGCGGCAAGCACCGAGACCAGCGTTGACTTCCCGCTCCCCGGCACGCCGGTAATCCCGATGACGTGGGCCTGGCCAGCGCGCTCGTAGATACGAGCCAAAGCTTCCCGGCACTCGGAATCGGCGCTCTCCGCGCGACTCAGCAGGCGGGCGATCGCGGACACCTCGCCGGCAAACACCCGCGGCAACAGCTCGCAGGAGTGAACGAATCCTGCCATCAGCGCCGCTCCCCGACCAATCGTTTATTCAACTCGCGGAAGACCTCCCGGTCGTCGATCACGCGCCGCGCCTTGAAATCGGTTCGCGGGAAAGTCCCCGCCGGAACCACCTCCACCGCCGCCCTCAGGCCGAGCATGGTTTGGATGCGTTTCGCCACGGTGTCCTTGAATACAATGACAGCCGGAGGTCCTTGCGCCTCGATCTCCGACGCCGGTTCGACCTGCAGCGCGAGCTCGTCCATCTGTCCCTCCCGCGTAATCACGATGCGATGTTCGCCGCCGTAACCCGCGACCTGATTCAAGGCAGCATCGATTTCGCTCGGATAAACGTTCTCGCCACGGATCGTGAACATGTCGTCGATGCGCCCGAAAATGCCGTTGGGCAGCCGGGGGTAGGTACGCCCGCAGGGATTAGGGCCTTTCTCCCACTGAGTCAGATCGCCCGATACCAGTCGGATCATTGGCTGGGATAGGCGCTCAAGATGGGTATACACGGGGGTGCCGCGGTCTCCGTAGGGGACACGTCGGAACGTCTTCGGGTCGCAGACCTCGGTGTAGCAGATGTCCTGCCAGCAGAGCATGCCCTCGGGTGTCTCCGCCGTTCCGGCGACATTCATGAAGGGCGACATCTCGGCCATCGAGCCGCAGTCGTAGACTTCGGCCTTGTAGGCGTCACGGATGCGGTCGCGCACACCCGGCACCGAGGCGCCGGGCTCGCCGGAGAAGAACATCCGCTGCAGACCGAAAGCCGCGGGCTCGAGCCCTTCTTTGCGCGCCACTTCCGCAAGGTAGAGGGCATAGGATGGCGTGCCGTAGAAGGCCTGCGGCCGCATCTGGTTCAACCACTGAACCGCGCGGGATGACATGCTCGGCGCCCCTGCCCCGAAGGGAAATGCCTTCGCGCCCAGCCGCTCGGCTCCGGCGAGCGCCCCCCAGCTGCCCATGTAGAGGCTCAGGATGGCTGCGACGAAGACCATATCGCCCTGCCGGATGCCCATGCCCCACATCACTCGGGCGTGGGCGTTGGCCATGTTGTCCCAGTCGCTACGGCTGATGGCGAAGACCGTCGGCCGCCCGGTGGTGCCGGAGGTGCCGTGAATATGATAGATCTCCGTGTGCGGCACGCACAGATAGTCGCCGAAGGGTTGCACCCGCTCCTGAGCCTTGCGCAGGTCCGCCTTGGTGATGACCGGACACTTCTCCTCGAAGTCTTCGAAGGATTTCAGTTGATCGGGGCAAAAGCCGGCTTCGTTCCATTTGTTTCGATAGAACGGGGAATGATCGAACGCATACCGGCACACTTCCTGTAGCCGCTTCAGGATCGCGCGCTCCCGCTCGCCGGAGTCCATCGTTTCCCGCTTCGGGAACCAGTAACGGCTCCCCGCTTCGGGCCGGTAGGCGTTGTCGTAACGGGGCGGCCAGGACCAGTATTCCATGTCGCTCACTCTTGACCCCTCCTCCCAGTCGGGCAGGCGCTTAACGCGGGCCGCGCTCCTGCACCAGCCTGCGCATCGTATCGACAATCGCCTGTGGCGGGGTGTCCTGCAGCAGGACTTCGTGAACCCCCATGCGCTTGAGCTCGACCACGTCCTCATCGGGCATGACGCCGCCGGCCACCAGGATCATGTCGTCGACGCCACGCCCCTTCAGCCCTTGGATGATTCGGGGGAAGATGGTCATGTGCGCCCCAGACAAGAGACTTACGCCGAGAACATCGACGTCCTCCTGAACGGCCGCCTCGACCACTTCTTCCGGGGAGCGGTGCAATCCCGTGTAGATCACGTCCATCCCGGCGTCGCGCAGGCAGCGCGCGACGATCTTCACACCCCGGTCATGGCCGTCCAAACCGACTTTGGCTAACATCACTCGAATGTTCTCGCTCACTTTGCCCTCCATGCGCCCCAAAAGTCCTTCGGGGTTAGCGAAGTAATCGGACGGCGGCCCCAGATCGCCCGAAATTAGCTCAAAAAAAGAGTTTTATAATCATCCATTTATATGGACCGACTTAAGAGAAGGTACTCCGCAGCGTGAATTCCGTATTCCGTATTCCGTATTCGGTATGCAAACATAGCACCCCAGCCCAGCTTTCTCAACCGGAGGAGCCAAGCGGCGTGGAAGGCGCATGGATCGGACAGCGCTGACTAAAGGTCTCCACAACCAAAGAGAGGTGGCCCCGTTTGTTAGGACAGTTTTTGCGGTTTCTTAAGTGAAGTTCCTGCGGTTATCGATCCTCCGCGCTGTGCGCGGAGGGTGGGATGAGTCAACGTGATGCTGCGCTTTGTGTCTCCAATCTGCCGAAGTATGCAGTGTCCGGTGTCACCCCGCCCAGCGAGGAGTGAGGACGGCGGGAATTGTAGAACGTGAAGTAGCTCGCCAGTTGCCGCCTCGCCTCGTCCACGCTCTCGTAGGCATGAAGGTAGACATGCTCGTACTTGACACTCTTCCAGAGCCGCTCGACGAACACGTTGTCGACCCAGCGCCCCTTGCCGTCCATGCTGATCTTGATGCCATGGGCTGCGAGAACCTGGGTGAACTGCTCGCTCGTGAATTCGCTGCCCTGGTCCCATCTTGCCCATCAGCGTGCGCACGTGCTTGCGGCCGACCTCGAAGCCCTCCAGCTTGAGCATGTCAC
>JBGPMS010000322.1:0-6475 GCA_041487115.1 Gammaproteobacteria bacterium | reverse complement strand
GTGGCGCAGCTCGCGGGCATCCCGTCGGGGGTGATCCGCGCCGCCAAGAAGCGCTTGGCGGATCTGGAGACGCAGGCGGCACGCACGAATCCGCAGGCGGACCTGTTCAGCGCGCCGGGCAACGCGGAGGACGCGCCTCCCCAACCCCAGCACCCCGCGTTGGAAGCGCTGCGTGCCGCGGAGCCGGATACGCTCAGCCCGCGCGACGCGCTGGAGTTGCTCTACCAGTTGAGGCGACTGCTGGACTGAGGGTTCAGTCCATGAGTATGCGTGCAAACCACCCCGTCGCGTTCGCGCCACCCCTCCTTGAATAAGGAGGGGAGAAGAACGAATCTTTCCCCTCCTGCCCGAGGAGGGGTGCCTGCGCAGCAGGCGGGGTGGTGGGAGCCTGCCCTCAGCTTCTGCCGCTCAAGCTAGTTCCGATTCCCAGCCGTCTTCATCGAGTCGACGAAACTCTGCGCCTCCGCCATCTCGGGCCTGACGGTGTCTGCTTTTGCAGTGAGCTGAAGCAGCTTGGCATAGTACTCCGCGGCCTTTTGCCGGTTGCCTGACAGCCGGTAGGCTGCGGCGGCGCCGTAGTAGCCGCGGAAGCGGTTGGGATCATCGATCAGTGATCCCTCGAACTCGGTTGCGGCTTCCTGGTAGCGCTGCATTGCGATCAGCATGTCGCCCAGCAGCTCGCGCATGGGCACCAGCCGGTTCTCGATCGCGGGATGGTGTCCGGCCCTCGCCTGGATCTCTACAGCCGAGTGCATCAAGCGAAGCGCGTCGTCATTGCGGTCTTCGGCCAGCGCGATCCAGGCGTTCACGGCGTCGATCTGCATCTGCGCCTGCGCGACCCAGAATGGCTGGTTCGAGCGCTCCAAGGCGCTCCGGAGCGAACCCAGCTTCACGACCGCTGCCCGTGCGCGGTCGAGCTCACCGGCACGGGCGGCGCCGACGCCGCGGGTGAACCATGTGATGGCCTCAGCCTGAGGATATTTCTCTGCGATGGGACCGCGCGGTTCCAGTGCGGCCGCCTCCTTCCAATCGTGCCGCTCGATGGCGTAGCGGGCGGGAATGATGGACAGCATGATGCCCACGCTAACCCGATCGGCGACGAGCCTGGTCACGCGGTAGCGCTCCTCCACCAGCGCCAGGGCATCGTTGTCTTGCCCGAGCTGCAGATAGGCGAACGTCATGAAGTCCATGGCGTGCAGCTCATAGGGATCGTGGCTGCCGGGCGAGTTCTTGCGTCCGTATGCCCGCGCCGCTTCCATCGACGCCCGGTTCGCTTCGATCGACTGGTCCCACATCCCGAGAGTCGAATAGATGTGCGCGGGCATGTGCAGCGCGTGCGGGGCCGCCGGCGCGATCTTGCCGTAGCGGTTGGCGGCGTCCAGCCCGCGCCGCGCCAGGCGCGGATCGTCGTAGGTGTGAATCAAATAGTGCGCAACCCCGGGATGGTCGGGTTGCTGCTTCCAGATGGCTTCGAGGATCTCCGCCGCCTGCAGTTGGCGCGCCAGGTTGGTTTCCCCGGTGGCCAACGCGGCCTCGTCGAGGGCCAGTGCGTAGTACACCGCCGCTTCCGAATCTGTCGGGTAGGCGTCGTGCAATCGCCTCATTGCTTCCTCGTAGGCGAGCGACCGGGTGCGATGGTCGAGGGTTTGGAAGTCCTTGAAGTAGGGCTCGACAGCGGCGAGGAAATCCTTTTCCCGCTGCGTGCCGGTGCCTAGCGCCCGGCCGCGCTGAACTGCATCCCACCCGCGCTGGAGCGACGCGGCGTCGGGCGGTGCGAAGGGGTTCGGCCGATGGCTCAGCGCGAGGCCCCAGTAGGCGATGGCGCAGTTTGGATCAGCCTGTGTAATCGCGGTGAAAGCCTTCACTGTCTCCGGGTACCAGAAGGAGTGCAACATCGCCAGCGCCCGATCGAACTGGCGTTGCGCATCCGGCGCGCAGGAGGTCTGGAAATGGACGATGCCGAGTTTTCCGGCCGGCTCGGCCGTTTCCCCGGCCTCGTGGGCGAGAGCGGTCGGGACGGTAGAGAACAAGACCACGAAGGCTATACCGGCAAGACGGTCGGGCGTCATGGCTTCTCCTCCTTGTGCTTGCTTCTGCGCAGCCGGCCGTTCGGTCGGTTGCAGATACGTCACCCGGTAGACCCGCTCCCGGGGCAGGACAACGAAGGAGCGTGGGGCGGCTTGCCGAGGCCGGATCGGGTCATCGCCGATTTGTTAAACGGCGCGTGCGGTGATCATACGCCGCCTCTTTTCCGTCGGCCATGCGGGATCCCTGGCCAGCCTACCGCCAACAGGACACCCGGCGGGTCACTACGCGCGCCGCAACGCTCGGTTCACAGTTGCGGAAGCGTCGAACCGCGCGATAGCGCTACCTTCCGCGGCCCCGGGCGCATCCCGCTTCGTGCTGGCCTTTGTAGTCCGAAAGGATATCTTGCCCGGCCGCCGCAGGATGGTAAGCTGACGTCATGCAATGCACTCGCTGCCAAGGAACGAACCCGAGCGGCGCCCGGTTCTGCAACGGGTGCGGCGCGCCGCTGGACGCCGGCGTACCCGCCACGAAGCCCGAGATCTACACGCCCAAGTACCTGGCCGAACGCATTCTCACCACCCGTAGCCACATCGAGGGAGAACGCAAGCAGGTCACCGTGCTGTTCTCGGATGTAAAAGGGTCGATGGAGCTGCTGGCGGACCGCGACCCGGAAGAGGCACGCGAACTGCTCGATGCGGTGCTCGAGCGCATGATGGAGGCGGTGCACCGCTACGAAGGCACCGTCAACCAGGTGATGGGAGACGGCATCATGGCGCTGTTCGGCGCGCCGTTGGCCTGCGAGGACCACGCCGTGCGCGCCTGCTTCGCCGCCCTGCGCATGCAGGAGGAATTCGGGCGCTACGCGGAGGAGCTTCGGCGCACGCGCGGCCTGCCGCTGCACATCCGCATCGGGCTCAACTCGGGCGAGGTGGTCGTGCGGACGATCAGCAACGACCTGCGCATGGACTACACCGCCGTGGGCCAGACCACCCACCTTGCCGCGCGGATGGAACAGATGGCGGAACCCGGGTGCGCCTTGATCACCGCCAGCACGCTACGCCTCGCCGGCCCATCGGTCGCGGTCAAGCCGCTCGGCCCGAGGCCGGTCAAGGGCCTCGACGCTCCGATCGAGGTCTACCAGTTGGTCGGCGCGACGCCGGTTCGCTCCATCGCGCGCGTTGCCGCGGTCCACAAATCGAGCCGCTTCGTCGCGCGGGCGGCCGAACTGGCGCAGTTGCACAGCGCGCTCGACGAGGCACAGCGCCTGGCCGGGCGGGCCGTGGGCATCGTCGGCGAGGCCGGCGTGGGCAAGTCGCGCCTGATCTACCAGTTCATCAGCACGCAGCCTTGCAGAGTTCTCGGCAGCTGCGCCCTGTCTTACGACAATGCCGCGTCCTGGGCGCCGGTGATCGACCTGCTGCGCTCCTACTTCGACGTGGAAAGCCACCACCTGGGCGAGGAAATCCTGGCCCAGGTGAGCGCGAGAATGCGTGCCCTCGATCGCCAGCTCGAAGGCGACATCGCCCCGATCCTCTCTCTGCTCGATGCCTTGCCCGAGACCGACAGCTTCCGACTGCTCGATGCGCGCGACCGCAAGCAACGCCTGTTGAGCGCCCAGACGCGGCTGTTCATGGCCCAGAGCGAGCAGGGACCGCTGCTGCTCGTGTTCGAGAACCTGCAGTGGATCGACGAGGAGAGCCGCGCTTTCCTGGACGCGCTCATGTCGCAGCTGCCGCGCAGCCGCCTGCTGCTGGTGATGAACTACCGGCCGGAGTTCGAGCACGACTGGGACGGGCGCGAAGGCTTCAGCGAGATTTCGCTCCAGCCGCTGGCGCCGCCGGCCGCGCGTGAGTTGCTGGGTACCCTGCTCGGCCAGGACCGGTCGCTCGCGCCGCTGCACGACCTGCTGATCGAGCGCAGCAACGGCAATCCGTTCTTCCTCGAGGAGATCGTCCGAACGCTGGCGGAGACCAAGGCGATCGTCGGTGAGCTGGGCGCTTGGCGACTGGTCGCCAAGGTGGATGCGCTGCACGTGCCGCCGACGGTACAGGCCGTCCTTGCCGCCCGCATCGACCGATTGACGCGCGAGGAGAAACTGCTGCTCCAGCAATCGTCGGTCATCGGAACCGACGTGCCGCTGGCGCTGCTGGAAGCCGTGACCGAGCTGCCAGACGAGGTCGCGCGGCGCACGCTTCGCGCCTTGCAGACGGCCGGCTTCATCCACCAGACCAACCTGTTCCCCGACCTCGAGTACCGCTTCCGGCACATCCTGACGCGCGAGGTTGCCTATTCGACCCTGCTCAAGGAGCAGCGACGCTCGCTCCACGCACGGGCGGCGGTCGCCATCGAGAGGCTGTACGGTGATCGCCTGGCCTCGCAGCTGGACGAGCTGGCCGTCCACGCCGTGCGCGGGGAGCTCTGGGAGAAGGCTGTCGCGTACAACCGCCAGCTCGGCATACGGGCGCAAGAGCGCGCGGCCAATCCCGAAGCGGTTAGCTGCTTCGAGGAGGCATTGCGTGCACTCGCGCGCTTGCCCTCCACGCGCGCGACCACCGAAGCGGAGATAGACCTGCGCAGCGCGCTGCGCCCTGCGCTGCTCCAGCTCGGCCGGCTCGACGAGGTCTTAGCCATCTCCAGGCAGGTCGAGCAGCTGGCCCTGCTGCTCGGGGACGAGCAGCGTCTGGCACGCGCCTACACCTATCTGATCAACTATCACTATCTCAAGGGCGAGACAGCGCTCACCATCGACTACGGCACACGCTGCATTGCGATCGCGGAGGCCTGTCAGGACCCGGCGATCCAGGCGCTCGCGCGGCAATACATGGGGCAGAGCCACCACGCGCGCGGAGAGTATCGGCTGGCCGAGCGCGAGCTCGAACGAAACGTCGGCGCCTCTCCGCCGTCCGGCAATATCACGCCCTACGTTTCGTCCTGCGCCTGGCTCGCCTGGAGCCTGGCGGAGCGCGGCGAGTTCGAAACCGCTGCGCGCTATGCGCACGACGCGCAGCACGCGGCGGAGGCCAGCGGTCACGTCTACAACCAGATGATCGCGCTGACCTTTGCCGGTCTGGTCGCGGTGCGCCGAGGTCAGGTCGCCCGTGCCGTATTGCCGCTGCAGCGCAGCTTCGAGATCTGCCGCAAGCGTGGCCTGACGGTCTGGCATCCGGTGTCTTCCTCGCTGCTCGGCCTGACCCTGGTCCGGCTCGGCAGCGACCAGGAAGGCCTGCGGCTGCTGGAGGACAGTGTCGCCATGAGCCGGCAGCTCGGAGTCAATGCCTATCTGGCGCAGTGGACGGTGAACCTCGCCGAAGGCCAGCTCGCGGCCGGCCAGCGCGAGGACGCCTTGGCCACGGCTCAAGCAGCACTCACTCTGGCGCGGGAGACCGGCGAGCGCGGTCACGAGGCGTACGCCCTGTGGCTGCTGGGCGGGATTCAGCAGGCGTCGGGCGCCTATGAAAAAGCGCTGAGCATTGCGCTCGAGCTGGGAATGCTTCCTCTGGCCGCGCAGGCGCATCTCGACCTCGGGCGCCAACTCCTCGCGGCCGGGGAGTCGGTGCGCGCGGAGGAGCAGACTGGCCTCGCGCGGCAGTTGTTCAGGCAGATGGACATGCGTCCCTGGTACGATCACTCGCCGTCGGACCCCAGAGAAATCGGCCATCTCTACATCGTGGCGCGGTCCAATCCCCAGCTGTACGAGTTCCTGGCACAGGAGTTCACCGGAACCCGGGGCATCAAAGTCGTCCTGGACCGCCGCGAGCGCGGGCAGCGGGATGGGAGCCGCAACGAAGAGCGTCGGCGGCAGCCGGTGGATGCCGACCTGCGGGCGTGGGAGCTGGCGCTCACGTCAGCGTACGATGGCTCGAGCGATGCCTTTTTGGCCCGCCCGGCAACCGACTCCGGAAGCCCGGCCTTCTGAGGTCGGGGGCAGAGGAGCCCGCCACCTTCCGCGTCCATACAAAACCAAGACCCGCCACGCGGGCGGGTCTTGGTTTGTTGGTCCGTCGCCGATCGGCTTGGCCCGCGTCCGGTCAATCCCCGTGCGGCACTGCTGATGCGCCGAGATCGCGCCGGTGCGCGGCCAACAGCGGGCCGCGCGGCTCGAACATCGCCGGCTGGCGGCTGTTTGGAGTTACTTGCTCTCCATGACCTTCTTCAGGTTCTGCAGACCGCCTGCATAGGCGCCAGTGATGAACCCCACCGCCCCGGCATCGCTCTCGCCTTCCGGCAGATTGTTGCGCGGATTCTTGCGCACAAACGTACCGATCCAGGTGACGGTCGCGCCACCGTTCGAATTCGGCTTGACCGCCATGGTCGACAGGTAGTGGTCCAGCGGCAGCGGCGATTCGATGATGTCGTAGGTGAAAGCCATGCTGGCGTCGTTGAGCGCGAGCAACTCCTCGGTGAACGTCGGGCCATCCTTCACCGTCAGCGCCCTCACCGCACCGAG
>JBGPMS010000321.1:0-6552 GCA_041487115.1 Gammaproteobacteria bacterium | reverse complement strand
TGCGCAGGCACCCCTCCTCGGGCAGGAGGGGAGGATTTACTTCTCTCCCCTCCTTTTCAAGGAGGGGTGGCGCGAATGCGACGGGGTGGTTACCGCCGCTCGGTGCAACCTGGCTCGTACGCAATCAAGTTTTGTTTTCCGAATCCCTGAACGCTCAAACCCGCTCTGGTAATCTACGCGCTGCGCCGTTACCCGCGTTCTATCGGATCCATGCCCGTCTCGCTCGAGGACATTCGTGCCGCCGCCGCCGCCATCGCAGGCGCGATCGTCGACACCCCTTGCCTGTGGTCGCGGACATTGTCCGAGATCACCGGCGCGCAGGTTTTCCTCAAGTTCGAGAACCATCAGTTCACGGCCTCGTTCAAAGAGCGTGGCGCACTCTTCAAGCTCCTGTCGCTCACAGGAGAACAGCGCGCCCGTGGCGTCATCGCCGCCTCGGCCGGCAACCACGCACAGGGTGTCGCCTACCATGCCAGGCGCCTCGGCATCCCTGCGGTTATCGTGATGCCGCGCTACACGCCCGCCGTAAAGGTGGAGACAACGCGTGCCTTCGGCGCCGAAGTCGTACTCGAGGGCGCGCTGTTCGACGACGCCAGGGCGCATGCTACCCGCCTGGCGGACCAGCGTGGCCTGACCATGGTGCATCCCTACGACGACGAGAAAGTGATCACCGGGCAGGGCACCATCGCGCTGGAGATGCTGGCAGCGCATCCGGAACTGGACGTGCTCATCGTGCCGATCGGCGGCGGCGGGATGATCTCCGGCATGGCGCTGGCCGCCACGGGTGTCAAGCCTGGCATCGAGGTCGTCGGCGTTCAGACCGAGCGCTTCCCGTCCATGTACTGCGCGCTCAAAGGCCTGACGCCCGAGTTCGGCAACACCACGATCGCCGATGGCATCGCGGTGAAGAGCCCCGGTCGCCTCACGCTGCCGGTGGTGCGTGAGCTGGTGAGCGACGTGCTGCTGGTAGACGAAGGCGACATCGAGCAGGCTATCGTGCTGCTGCTGGAGATCGAGAAGACGGTGGTCGAAGGTGCCGGCGCGGTGGGCCTCGCCTGCCTGCTGCGATATCGGGAGCGTTTCGCGGGCAGGAAAGTGGGCCTCGTACTGAGCGGCGGCAACATCGACCCGCTCATGTTGTCCGACATCATCGAGCGGGGCATGGTGCGCTCCGGACGGCTCACGCGGCTGCAGGTCGAATTGCGCGATCTGCCTGGCTCGCTGGCAGAGGTGACGGCGTGCCTGGCGCAGGCCAACGCCAACATCGAGGAGGTACACCACCAGCGCGCTTTCACTCACGTGCCGGTGCGTACCGCGGAAGTGGACTTCGTACTCGAGACCCGTGGCCACGACCACGTGCAGCAGGTGATCGAAGCCCTGGCGCGCGCCGGTTTCACGGCGCGGTTACACAACGACTGAAATGGCCCGAGTCCCTTACGTCGACGACCGATCGAATCCCGAGCTGAAGCCGGTAGCGGACCGCATCCGCGCCGAGCGCGGCGGATCGGTCCTGAACCTCTACCGTGTGCTGCTCAACAGCCCCAAGCTCGCCGAGGCCTGGCTCCAGTTCTTCACCGTCATCCGCCAGCAGTGCGAGTTACCGGCCCAGTACCGCGAGGCTGCGATCCTGATCATCGCCGTGATCAATGGCGCCGACTACGAATACCGGCATCACGTACCGTTCGCGCGTGCGGCCGGGCTCACCACGGCGCAGCTCGAAGAACTGCCGCGCTGGCGCGAGTCGTCCCTGTTCGATGCCAGCCAGCGTGCGGTGCTCGACTACGCCGAATCCATGACCCGCGACGTCCACGTGCCGGACGCGGTGTTCGAAGCGATCGCTCAGCACTTCGATCCGCGCCAGACGGTCGAGCTCACGGCGACCATTGCCGGTTACAACCTCGTATCGCGTTTCCTGGAAGCGCTCAAAGTTGATCACGAGTAGTGGAGAGCTGGACATCCACTGCGGCGATCGCCGCCGCCCTGGTGGAAGCGGGGGAGTGAGGCCGTGTCCGCGGAGCGGCGCTCTGTGAGCGGAGCCGCTTCTGGCGCAGCGTGGCGCGCGCTGCTGGCCGTGATATTCGTCTTGTCGGCCGCGCCCGCGCGTGGCGCCGCGGAACCGCTTCCGGACATCGCAGGTGCAGCCACTGTCTCGGTCCCGGGCGTGGGCGTTTCGCTCGGAGGCTACCTGTTCAGACCAGCCCGACGCACGCGAGCGGTTCCCGCCGTGCTGCTGCTGCACGCTGCGGGCGGCAACGCGGAGGATCTCGCGGATACGGCGCGGGTACTGGCGGAGCAGGGCTACTTCGCACTGGCGCTGACCCTGCGTGGATCTCGCGGCTCCGAAGGTCAGGAGGATTGCGGGGCACGGCAAGCGGACGACACTGTCGAGGCGCTCAACTGGCTGGCACGGCAGCCCGGTGTGGACGCCAGCAGGCTGGGTATGATCGGCTACGGGCAAGGCGGGCAGGTGGCATTGCTCGCCGCCTCGTACACCACGCTGCCGCGTGCGGTAGTCGCCTACTATCCAGTCACCGACACCCGCCGGCTGAGAGAGACGACGGCTTACGGCCCGGTGCGGGTGTACGTGGCAACGCACTGCGATCCGCGCCATGCCGGGGTGGTATCGCCTGTGGCTCGCGTCGCCTCGATCAGCGCGGCGGTGCTGCTCATCCACGGCGCGGCCGACGACCGGATACCATCGTCCCAGAGCGAGCTCATGCACGCTGCGCTGCAGGCGGCGGGCAAGCAATCGGAGCTGCACCTTCTGCCCGAGGCCACACACGAGTTCACGCCGGAGGAGCTCGAAGAGAGCTGGCCCTGGGTGGCGCGGTTTCTAGGCCGGCACCAGATGCTCTCGCTGGATTCACGCGATGCGCAGCAGCAGAAGCGCGTGAACATCTTCACCGAACAGGGCTGGGCCTTCAAGCTCGGGCTGCGCGGTATCCAGACGATCCGGGCGCTCGGTCCGGTGAAGCGCGAAAAGGTCACCCTGCTGCAGAACCCGCATGTGGACGGGCGCACCGACGAAATCCGGGAGTTCTTCTTCGCGGACGGGCTGTACGTCAAAGCGCTGTTTCCCGGCAGGCAACAGAACGCGTATCTGTTGCAGGAAGTCACGATCACCCGGTCCCGCTACAAGGCCAAGTTCGGCCTCAACCTCGGGACTACCCGCAAGGCGCTGGAGGACAAGCTGGGTCAACCCGACGGCATGCAGCCCGGGTTCGTCGAGTATTTCCACTCCATGGGAATCGGCACGGCGCGCATCCACTTCAAGGACGATCGGATCGTGAAGCTGGAGTGGGAGTTCCGCGCCGATTGATGCGATCGGCGCATGGCCCCCGGAGATCAGCCGGCGCCACCGGGCCCAGGGCGTTGCTCGTACTGGGGCAGGCCATCGGTGATCTCGAAGCAGGGCGCCTTGGAGGGAATTCTCGAGATTGCTTGCGAGACAAGTGTCGGAGGAGAAAGTGATCGATAGAAGCCCGCTATGGCCTGCCCAGTTGGATCACATCCGTATCGATAGCGACGACCCTGCGTCGCTGATCAGTTTCTATCGCCGCGCGCTGGGCATGACTCCGATCGAGCTCGACGATGGCACTGTGCTGATGCAGGCCCCAGCGCGAAGGATCCTCATCGGACCAGGGCCTTCCGGAGCGCAGCCGTTCATGGCGTTCAAAGTACAGACGGACCATCAGCTCGACGCCCTGCGACGGCATGTCGTAAGCCGAGGGTTGGAACCGCTCGCCAGCCCCAGCGCAATCTTTGCCTCCAGAGCGTTTGCAGTGCGCGATCCCGACGGGCGTTTGGCTGTGTTCGGGCTGCCACGCGCCGACCTCCCGGTACCCGAACAAGCCGGCGATTTGCCCGCTGCGAAATTGCCGGCGCGTCTGCAACACGTCGTCGTGGCCTCCAGGTCACTCCCCGCCATGTTGCGCTTCTACGAGGAAGACTTGGGGTTCGTCGTTTCGGATTATGTCTATGAGGATGACGCGGGAGTCGAGCCGACGGTTGGCTTCTTCCGCTCGGATCCGGAACACCACACTTTCGCCGCATTCCGTTGCCCTGAGACGCGGCCAGACCATCACGCCTACGAAGCTACCTGCTGGAACGACATACGGGATTGGGCGGACCACTTGGCGACGCTGCGCATCAAGCTATGGTGGGGACCGGGACGACACGGCCCGGGCAACAATTTATTCTTCATGATCGAAGACCCGCACGGCTACCTGATCGAGATTTCCGCCGAGCTGGAGATCGTGCCGGACGACGTGGTGAAACGCTCCTGGAAGCACGAGGAGCGCACGCTGAACCTTTGGGGTTCGGCTTTTATGCGAAGCTGAGATCCGCCCTTGGAGCCTGGTTCGCCACCTGGCGCATAGGTGATGGCTAAAGGCGTTCGGTGACCAAGACTCGCCCCTTCGCACCCAGAGCGGTCTTTCCGTCCTGCCCTCTGACGCGTCCACGAAGCTCCACGACTTCACCATCGAGTTTGTCGTTGGGCGTCACCTTCACCACCAACCATTCGAGCCGAATCGTCTCGTCGGCAAACACCGGCCGGCGAAAGCGCACCCAGAACTCGAGGCCGACCATCGATCCCTTCTTCGAGAAATACGACGCCGTTAGACCGAGAAGAAGGGCGGTCGTGTGGGTGCCGCTCGCGATGAGGCGGCCGTACCGGCTCGCCGCTGCAAACTCGGGGTCATGGTGCACGGGGTTGGTGTCGCCAACCGCGAGGGCGTACTCGCGAACTGCCGTGGGCGTGAGCGTGATCTCGGACGTGAAGCGTTCGTGCGGGTAAGCTCTCATCGTTTGTTCAGCCCTGTCAGTGTCAGTGTTCCGTGTTAGTGTTCCTGCGAGCGGTGCGCTGCACAGATGCGCGTGCCTGTTCATTGCTGACCACGATTGAGCAAGACCAAATCAATTCTATCCGGGCCAAACTATTGGTGTCGATATTATCCGAATGAAACACCCCCCGACACTCGTTTGCCTGGAAGCACCGAGCAAGGGCTTTACCTGGATCGAACTGCTGGCGATCATGGCGGTCATCGCCATTCTGGCGCTGCTCGCGATCCCCAGCTATCAGAGCAGGATCGTCAGAGGGCAAGTTCTGGAAGCGGGGCCATTGATCGACGTCGCCAAGAAGCAAATCGCGGCGGCGTGGGCGAATGCGCACACGCTTCCGCTCGACAATCCGAGCGCCGAACTGCCCGTCCCGGACAAAATGGTGAGCAACGTGGTCGGTTCAGTAGCGGTCGAGGCCGGTGCGATCCATGTCACGTTCGGCAACCGCGCAAACAAGCTCCTGCAGGGCAAAGTCCTTACGTTTCGTCCGGCCGTCGTCGAAGAGGCGCCTATCGTTCCGGTCGCATGGGTGTGTGGCTATGCGCGCGTGCCGGGCAATATGACGGCCAAAGGCGAAAACCGAACCGATATCCCGGCGAACTACCTGCCGCTCAACTGTCAGGCAGGTTGAGCGGCTCCAGCATCGTACACTGGGCTCGGCGCAGGGCCGCATTTGTTGCTCTTCCGACCTGCCTCACCCTGCCTTGAGTCCTCAGAGCCTGCGTGGTACGGTGCAATCCCAATCCTCGAGGACGACCATGACCGACGCCGTGCTTGCATTCGAGTCTATCACCAGTTTGTCCGCCCGCATCGGCGCCGGCCGCCTCAGCCCGGTGACATGCGCCGAGGAACTGCTCGGCCGAATCGCTGCGCTGGACGGGCGGCTCCACGCGTTCATCCGGGTGATGCCGGAACGGGCTTTGGCGCAAGCTCAGGCGGCCGAGAGCGCGTTGAAGAGCGGCGCGGATCTGGGAAAGCTGCACGGCATCCCTTACGCGGCGAAGGATCTCTTCGACGTGAAGGGCGTGCCCACGACCGCCGGCACGCACCTGCTGGCGGGTAACGTCGCGGGGCAGGACTGCACGGTCGTCCGCAAGCTCGGCGCCTCCGGGATGGTTCTTCTGGGGAAGACCCACACAGTGCAGTTCGCCTATGGCGCCGCCGGGATCAATCACGATCACGGGACGCCGCACAACCCCTGGCATTCGATGCCGCACGCGCCGGGCGGCTCCTCGAGCGGCAGTGCCGTGGCGGTGGCAGCCGGCTTGGTGCCCATGGCACTGGGCACCGACACGGGTGGATCGGTTCGCGTGCCCGCGGCGCTGTGCGGGATCGTGGGGTTGAAGACAACGGTGGGACGAATCAGTCGTGCCGGGGTCTACCCGCTGTGCTGGACACTCGACAGCGTAGGGCCACTCACCCGATCCGTCGAGGACGCGGCGCACGTCTATCAGGCGCTCCAGGGGACGGACCCGCGCGACGACTCCACAGTCGGAGTCACCTCGCACGATGCTTTGCGGGGGCTCAAGGATAGCGTAAAGGGCCTGCGCATCGCGTTCGGCGAGACGCTTTTCTTCGACGGCGTCGACCGCGAGGTGGAGAAGGCCGTCCGCGAGGCCGGTCAGGTCTTGCGTTCATTGGGGGCACAGCTCGCGGGTGCCGCAGTGCCCGAGGCGGCAGCGGCATGGGCGGAGGAGAAACGGCCCCTCT
>JBGPMS010000320.1:0-6574 GCA_041487115.1 Gammaproteobacteria bacterium | reverse complement strand
TTGTTTGTGATGGGCGCTTGTAATGGGCGAAAAGGAACTAGCTGCGCTGCTGGAGCGGACGGTAACCGGACTTGGCTTCGAGTTGGTGGATGCCGAGGTACCCCGTGGGGGCGGATTGATCCGCGTGTTTATCGACAGCGCCAGCGGCGTGAACGTGGAGGATTGCGCTGCTGTCAGCAACCACCTCACGCGGCTTTTTGCCGTCGAGGCGGTGGAATACAGCCGGCTGGAAGTATCCTCGCCCGGCCTGGATCGGCCGTTACGGCAACTGAAGGACTTCCGCCGGTTCCAGGGGGAGCGGGCGCAGGTGCGAATGCGGGTGCCGGTGCAGGGACGCAAGAATTTCATAGGCATCCTCAGGGGGGCCAGCGACGCGGAGTTGAAACTGGAGGTGGACGGCGCTCTGTTGTCCCTGGAACTGGCCCAGGTTGAAAAGGCCCGGTTGGTGCCAAATGTATAGCGGAGACCGAGAATGAGCCGAGAAATATTGCTTCTGGTTGATGCCCTGGCCCGGGAGAAGAATGTCGACAAAGACATCGTGTTCGGTGCCCTCGAGCAGGCTTTGGCATCGGCGACCAAGAAGCGTTTCCGCGAGGACGTTGAGGTTCGCGTAGAGATCGATCGCACTACGGGGGACTATCGCTCGTTCCGCCGCTGGCACGTGGTGCCCGACGAGGTGCTCGAGGCGCCCGACCGCGAGTACACCCTGGAGCAGGCGCGGGCGATCGTTGCGGACATTCAGCTCGACGAGTACGTCGAGGAGCCGCTCGAGCCGGTCGAGTTCGGCCGCATCGGTGCACAGACCGCCAAGCAGGTCATCCTGCAGAAGATCCGCGACGCCGAGCGCGAGCAGATCTTGAACGACTTCCTGGCGCGTAAGGAGCATCTGGTAACCGGGACGATCAAGCGCATCGAGCGCGGCAACGCGATTGTCGAATCGGGCCGCATCGAGGCGATGTTGCCGCGCGATCAGATGATCCCGAAAGAGAACCTGCGCGTGGGCGATCGCGTGCGCGCGTTTCTGCTGAAAATCGACCGCAGCAGCCGCGGACCGCAACTGGTGCTGTCCCGCATCGTCCCCGAGTTCCTGATCAGATTGTTCGAGCTGGAAGTACCGGAGATGGAAGAGGGCCTGCTGGAGGTCAAGGCCGCGGCGCGAGATCCGGGCTCCCGGGCAAAGATCGCGGTCAAGTCGAACGACCCGCGCATCGACCCGATCGGTACCTGTGTCGGGATGCGCGGCTCCAGGGTGCAGGCGGTAACCTCCGAACTGGCCGGTGAGCGGGTCGATATCATCTTGTGGTCGCCGGATCCTGCCCAGTTCGTGATCAATGCGCTGGCGCCAGCCGAGGTCACCAGCATCGTCGTGGACGAGGACCGGCACAGCATGGACATCGTGGTGGACGAGGAGAACCTGGCGCAGGCCATCGGCCGCAGCGGGCAGAATGTGAGGCTGGCGAGCGAAATGACCGGCTGGGAGCTCAATATCATGACGGAGGAAGAGTCCCAGAAGAAAACCCAGGAGGAGTCCGCCGCGATCAAGGCGCTGTTCATCGAGAAGCTGGATGTGGACGAAGAGGTGGCCGATATCCTGGTGCAAGAGGGATTCAACACTCTGGAAGAGGTCGCCTACATCCCCATCAACGAGATGCTCGAGATCGAGCAGTTCGACGAGGATACCGTGAACGAGTTGCGCAGCCGAGCCCGCAACGCGCTGCTGATGCAGGCCATCGCCAGCGAAGAGAAAGTGGAGGAGGTCGCCTCCGACCTGAAGGCGCTCGAGGGTATGGATGGCCAGACTGCACGGATGCTCGCAGCGAAGGGTATCCATACGCAGGAGGAACTGGCGGAGCTGGCCGTGGACGACCTGGTAGAACTTACAAGCATGGACGCGGAGCGCGCGAAGACCCTGATCATGGCGGCTCGCGCGCCCTGGTTCGCATAGGCGCATATCATTGGTAGGGATGAGAGGCAGATAGATGGCACAGTCAAACGTCACCCAGTTCGCCAAGGAGCTGGGAGTACCGTCATCGCTGCTGCTGGAGCAGCTGCAGGCTGCCGGCGTCAACAAGCAGCTGGTGGACGACACGCTGCTGACAGAGCAGGACAAGACGCAGCTGCTCGAGTACCTGCGCGCGGTGCACGGCACCAAGGAGACCAAGAACAAGATCACCCTCACGCGCCGTCAGACCACCGAGATCAAGAAAGCAGACGGCACCGGTAAGGCCCGGACTATCCAGGTCGAGGTGCGCAAGAAGCGGGTGCTGGTGAAGCGCGATGCGGCGGCACCTGTCGCGCCGGAGCCGGTGCCGACACCGGCACCTCCGCCGGTCAACGCCGAGCAGACAGCGATCCGCGAGGAGGAGGCGCGCAAACAAGCCGAGCTGATCGCGCGTCAGGCCGCGGACGCTGTCGCCAAGCAAGAGCAGAAGAAGAAGCGCAAGGAGGCGCAAGAACCGGTGGCTGAAGCTGCGCCGCCGCCCGCGTCCGAGCCCAGGCCGGTGGAAGCGCCAGCCGCGCCAGTCGCCGCCGCTCCCCCGTCACCCGAGGCAGCGGCCGCAGCGGAGGCCAAAGCGCCGGCCGTTGGAACCCTGCACAAGCCGGCGACCCGGCCCGGCGAGACCGCCGACAAGAAGCCCGCGAAGAAGCAAGTCAAGCAGGTCGTGTGGCGCGACGAGAGCGCGAAGAAACGGACCATCAAAACGCGCGGCGACGAAGGCGCTGCGGGAGGCTGGCACGCCCGCAAGGATCGACACGCGAGGGCCAAGACGGAGACCAGTGCCACGGCGGCACATGCGTTCTCGCTGCCTACCGAACCGATCGTGCACGAGGTCCTGGTGCCCGAGACTATCACCGTCGCCAACCTCGCCCAGAAGATGTCGGTCAAGGCGGCGGAGGTGATCAAAGCGCTGATGAAGCTCGGCACCATGGTAACCATCAATCAAGTGCTGGACCAGGACACGGCCATGATCGTGGTCGAGGATATGGGGCATGTCGCCAAGCGCGCCAAACTCGACGATCCGGAAGCGCTGCTGGCCGACTCGCAGCCCGAAGTGACTGCAAATTCCGAACCGCGGGCGCCTGTGGTCACCGTGATGGGCCACGTCGATCATGGCAAGACCTCACTGCTCGACCACATCCGCCGCACGCGCGTGGCCAGCGGCGAAGCCGGCGGGATCACGCAACACATCGGTGCCTATCACGTGGAAACACCGCGCGGGATGATTACGTTCCTGGACACCCCGGGCCACGAAGCCTTCACCGCGATGCGCGCGCGCGGAGCCAAGGTCACTGACCTTGTGGTCCTGGTAGTAGCAGCCGACGACGGTGTGATGCCGCAGACTATCGAGGCCATTCACCACGCGAAGGCGGCCAAAGTCCCGTTGGTGGTTGCGGTAAACAAGGTCGACAAGCCCGAAGCCAATCCCGAACGGATCCGCCAGGAGCTCGCTGCTCAGCAGGTGGTGCCGGAGGAGTGGGGTGGCGACACCATCTTCGTGGACGTCTCGGCTAAGACCGGTAAAGGTATCGACTCCCTGCTCGAGTCGGTGCTGCTCCAGGCCGAGGTTCTGGAGCTGAAGGCGCCGAAGACGACGCCGGCGAAAGGCATCGTGATCGAGTCGCGCCTGGATAAGGGCCGCGGTCCGGTCGCGACCCTGCTGATCCAGTCGGGTACGCTGAGGCGAGGTGATATCGTTTTGGCCGGCGCGGTATTCGGCCGGGTGCGCGCCATGCTTGACGAGAGCGGGCATCCGGTGCCGGAGGCCGGGCCTTCCATCCCGGTGGAAATCCAGGGTCTTTCCGACATCCCGCAGGCTGGCGAGGAGGTCATCGTGCTGGGCGACGAACGCCGGGCGCGCGAGATTGCCTTGTTCCGGCAGGGTAAGTTCAGAGACGTGAAGCTCGCCAAGCAACAGGCGGCGAAGCTCGAGGGCATGTTCGACCAGATGGCGCCGGGCGGGAGCAAGGCGCTGTCGCTCATCATCAAGGCCGACGTGCAAGGTTCTCAGGAAGCCCTGTCTCACGCCTTGCAGAAGCTGTCGACCGAAGAGGTCAAGGTGAACTTGATCCACAGCGGCGTGGGTGCCATCACCGAGTCCGATATCAACCTGGCGCTCGCCTCCAATGCGGTCGTCATCGGCTTCAACACCCGGGCCGACGCCACCGCCAAGAAGCTCATCGGCGCTCACGGTGTAGACGTCCGCTACTACAACATCATCTACGACGCCGTGGACGAGGTGAAAGCCGCGTTGTCCGGGATGCTCGCCCCGGAGAAAAAAGAAGCCGTTACCGGCCTGGTCGAAGTGCGACAGGTATTTCACATCTCCAAGATCGGCACGGTGGCCGGCTGCTACGTGCTGGAGGGGGTGGTCAAGCGCGGCTCGATGGTCCGGGTCCTGCGCGACAACATCGTCATTCATGCCGGTGAGCTCGACTCGCTCAAGCGCTTCAAGGACGATGTGCGCGAGGTCAAGGCAGGCTTCGAGTGCGGCCTCTCGGTCAAGAGCTTCAGCGATCTCAAGGTGGGAGACCAGCTCGAGGCCTACGAGGTGGTCGAGGTCGCACGCACGCTGTAGTCGGCGGGCGCCATCAGCGTCCGCTCGGCTGCCGTGCCGCGTCTGCCATGCCTCAGGACTTTTCTCGCGCCGCTCGGGTCGCGGACCAGATCCAGCGCGACCTGTCCGGGCTGATCCGCCAGGAGGTCAAAGATCCGCGGATCGGATTGGTGACGATCACCGCGGTCGAGGTGAGTCGCGATCTGTCTCATGCCAAAGTCTACGTCAGCTCGCTGGCCGGCGGCGAGTCCGGCGGCGAGAGCGTTCGAGCGCTTCAGCACGCCGCCGGATTCCTGCGCAGCCAACTCGCGCAGACGTTGAAGATCCGGAGTATTCCGCAACTTCACTTCGTCTACGACGTCTCGGTGGAGCGCGGCGCCCGGCTCTCTCAGCTGATCGATCAAGCCGTTTCCAGCGGCGAAACGCGTCCGGTCACGCGTGACAGCGATGAGGACTGACCCTCTCCTTGCCGCTGGCTCCACTGCCCCAGTCGAGGGGGTCGTCCTGCTGGACAAGCCTGGCGGCATGACCTCCAACGCAGCACTTCAGGCCGTCCGTAGGCTGTTCGGGCGAGTCAAGGCAGGGCACACGGGGACGCTGGATCCGCTGGCGACCGGCCTGCTCCCGCTGTGCCTGGGCGAGGCGACCAAGTTCGCCGGCGGTCTGCTCGAGGCGGATAAGACCTATGAGGCGGTGATCCAGCTGGGAGTGGCTACCACGACCGGCGATGCGGAGGGGGAGCCGCTGTTCCACCGTGACGTGAGCGGCTGTAGTGAGCGAGTGACCGGAATGCTCGCTGCCTTTACCGGAGAAATCGACCAGCTACCCCCAATGTTCAGCGCGATCAAGCACCATGGCCGACCCCTCTACAGTTATGCGCGGGCAGGAGAAAACGTCGAACGCCAGACGCGGCGCATTACGGTTCGAGGCCTGGAGCTTCTTTCGATCTCGGAACAAGAGTTTAGCGTTCGTGTCCAGTGCAGCAAGGGAACCTATATCCGGACGCTGGCCGAGGACATTGGAGAGCGACTGGGGTGTGGTGCCCACCTCAAGGCGCTCCGGCGCACCGGGGTCGCCCGCCTCCAGGTCGACGAGGCGGTCGGGCTGGATACGCTCGAGGCGCTTCCCGACGCGGAGCGCAGGGGCTGGTTGCGGCCCGTGGACCTGCTTCTCACCGATCTACCGGCCGTGGTCCTGGATAGAACCCGAGCGGAGGCACTACTGCAAGGACGGCCGGTCCTAGTGACGGATGGGCTGCCCCTGGGACCGGTCCGCGTCTATGGTGAAGACGGCACCTTCTTGGGCCTGGGAACCGGAGATGGGCAGGGCCAGCTCGCGCCCAAGCGGATGCGCGCCAGCCGGGCCACGGTGCCGGCGGTGGCGGACTGCGATGCCGCTTGAGCAAAAGGCCGGTACAACGTTAAAATAGCGCGTTTTTTCGGAGACATAGCTAATGGCCATTACCACCGACCAGAAGGCCCGTATCGTCGGCGACTACCAGCGCGCCATGGGCGATACGGGTTCGCCCGAAGTTCAGATCGCGCTGTTGACCGCGCGCATCAACGAGCTGACGGAGCATTTCAAGACGCACGTAAAGGATTTTCATTCCCGGCGGGGGCTGCTGCGACTGGTCTCCCGTCGGCGCAAGCTTCTGGACTATCTGAAGCGCTCCGACACCGAGCAATACCGGAGCATTCTGGACCGGCTCGGATTGCGCAAGTAAACAGCGTCGGGTGTAGCGCACGCCCTTAAGTCCGCAGGCGGCTAGTCCGCAGGCGGCTCGCACATCCACCCCTTTCCGGACGTACCCTCCTGTCCTCTCAAATATGGACGTAAACCCGATCACTCCCATCAAGAAATCGATCTCCTTCGGTCGTCACACGCTCACGCTCGAGACGGGTGAGATCGCGCGGCAGGCACATGGCGCGGTCATGGCGACCCTGGACGACACCTGTGTCCTCGTCACCGTGGTTGGCAAGAAAGACGCCAAGCCGGGGCAGGATTTTTTCCCTCTCACC
>JBGPMS010000319.1:0-6574 GCA_041487115.1 Gammaproteobacteria bacterium | reverse complement strand
TGAAGGGTGAAGGGTGAAGGGTGAAGGGTGAAGGGTGAAGGGTGAAGGGTGAAGGGTGAAGGGTGAAGGGTGAAGGGTGAAGGGTGAAGGGTGAAGGGTGAAGGGTGAAGGGTGAAGGAGGTGAATGCGTGAGCCCCCCTCACCCTAGCCCTCTCCCGCAGGGGGAGAGGGGATCGTTTCACGCACAGCGCGCCTTACGGCCCCCTCTCCCTCGATGCGGGGGAGAGGGAACTAGTCCCCCTCCCCCCCTGCGGGAGAGGGTTAGGGTGAGGGGGCCGCTGTTTGCCCTTCACCCTTCCTTCACGCCTTCACCCTTCACTCTTCACCTTCACGCTCTCACTTCAACGGACACTGCTCCACATACACATCGGGGTGGTCCTTGAGCACCGTGCTCAGCGTTCTGTTGGTGATGCGGCCCTTGCTGTCCCGCTCCACCACTCGCAGGTAGAAGTTCTCGATCGGGAAGCCGTTGCGGTTGATCTTGAACGGGCCGCGAACGGACTTGAAATCGTTGGCCCGCAGCGCCTTGCGCACCGCCTCGGCATCCTCGACCTTCCCGTTGACCGCGCGCACCGCTGCGTCGATCGCCCGCGCCGCGTCGTATCCCTGCGCCGCGTAGCCGCTCGGCAGCCGCCCGTACTCCTTCTCGAAGGCGGCCACGAACGCCCGGCTCTCCGGATTGTCCATGTCGTGGTTCCAGAAGCCGGTGTTGTAGATCCCCAGCATCGGCTCGCCGACGGCCGGGATGATGTCCTCGTCCACTGAGAACGCGGTGCTGATCAGCGTGACCTGCTTGCCCAGCCCGGACGCGGAGAACTGCTTGATGAAGTTGATGCCCATCCCGCCGGGCAGGAAGAAGAACACCGCATCGGGCTTCGCGGCACGGATCTGCGCCAACTCCGCCGCGAAGTCGAGCTGCCCGAGCTTCGGGTAGACCTCGTCGGCGACGGCCCCCTTGTAGAAGCGCTTGAATCCGGCGACCATGTCCTTGCCGGCCGGGTAGTTCGGTGACACCAGGAAGACGTTCTTGAAGCCCTTGTCGGCGGTGTATTTGCCCGCGGCTTCCATGGTGCCGTCGTTCTGCCAGGCCACGCTGAAGAACCACGGGCTGCACTGCGCGCCCGCGAGCAGCGATGGACCGGCGTTGGCACTGATGAGGAAGGTCTTGTTCTCGAACACCGCGGGCGCGACCGCCAGCAGCACGTTGGAGAACACGATGCCGGTAACGAAGTCGACGTGGTCCCGCTTCAGGTACTTGTCGACGACCTGGCGGCCCACGTCCGGGTTCTGTTGATCGTCGTTGACGCTCACCTCGGCGGGCAGTCCGCCGAGCTTCCCGCCGCTCGTCTTCAGTCCCAGGTTGAAGCCGTCCCGGATGTCGGTGCCGATAGCGGCGCCGGGCCCGGACAGCGTGCTGACGAAGCCGATCTTGACCTTGTCGGCGGCCTGCACGGACGCCGCGAACACCATCGCCAGCACGGCCAGAATTGTTGCCTTCACGGTGAGCCTCCCCTGTTTTAGGTATAGCGCGGAAGTGTAGCTTAAGCGACGGGGCGTCTCACCAATCCTCTCGCACCGCCCGGACGACGTCCCCGCCCATGGCCTGCCTGCCGCTCACGGCGGCCGTGATCGTCGCCAGCGCCAGCATCACCACCGAGAACAGCGCAAGCCCCATCCACGGGACATGCAGCTCCATGCTCCAATGGAACGACTGGCGATTGACCACGTGGATCAGGATCAGGCTGATCAGCCAACCCAGAGCCAGCCCCACCGCGAGACCGAGCCCGCTGGACAGCAGGCCCTCCGCACCCAGCATGGCGGCGATCTGCCGCCGGGTCATCCCGATGTGCCGCAGCATGCCGAACTCGCGGCGCCGTGCCAGCACCAATGCCGCCACGCTGCCGGACAGGCTGAACAGCCCGATCAGGATGGCGCAGGCCTCCAGCGCGTAGGTGACGGCAAAGGCACGGTCGAAGATGGTCAGCGACAGCCGACGGATCTCGCCCGGCTCCGACAGCTCGATCCGCTCGCCGTTCGGCACGCTATCCCGCAACGCCCGGCTCAGTCGATCCACGTCCATCCCGGGTGCAAGCCAGAGCCCGGCGTCGGTTGCCACGCGGTCGCCCGTCAACTGGACGTACAACGCCCGCTCGATCAGGAGTGCGCCGTTCTGCCGTGCATAGTCGCGCCAGATGCCTGCCACGGTGAAGGGCAGACTCCGTCCCGCCAGCGGCAGTGCGACACGCGACCCGGGACGCAGGCCGAGCAGGTCTGCCGCCGGCTCCGTGATCCAGACAGGCGGTGGATCACCGGGGCCGGGCCGCACCACAGCAGAGACCAGCGGCAAGACGGCTTCGGCACGGGCGGGAGTGAGGTCACGGGCCAGCAACGTCACGCGCGCCAACGCGGGATCGAGAAGGATCTGCTGCACACGGAGAAACTCGACCCGCTGCAGGCCGGGCAGCCGCGCGATCGACTCCTGGGCAGCCGCGTCCAGAAACCCTGTGTCGCCGGCGTTGCCCGCGTGCAGGTAGACGTCGGCGGGCAACATCCGGTGCAGCCAGGCATCGAGCGAGCTCCGGAACGAAGCGACCATGATGGCCATGGAGACCATCAGTCCAACCGCGGCGACGATGGCGGCGAGGCTCACACCCGTCTGCGCCGCCGCCCCGCGCAACTGCGCGACCGCCAGCGCGCGCGAAGCGGCTCTCGGCAGAGGCAGTACCGCGAATACGAGCGCGGCGAGCCAGGGCATCAGCGCAATGACTCCGATCAACAGCAGCGCGATGGCAAGATAACCGAACAGCGGAAGGCCATTCACCGGCGGAAGCTGCGTCGCGGCGGCGCCGCTCGACATCAGCAGCAATCCGAGCCAGGGCGACTGGGTGCGACGGTATCCGGCTTGCTCGTCACCGGCCTTGAGAGCGCGGGCCGGCGGCGCGCGGGCCGCCTCGATGGCGGGCAACAGACCGCCAGCCAGTGCCGCGATCACACCGGCGAGAAAGAACAGTGCCAGTGCGGTGAGATCCCACCGAAGCTTGGGTTGGACGCCCGCGAAGAACCCGCCGCCGAGATCCGCGCCGACCGCGCCCACGATTCCGGCCGCGAGCAGATGTCCGATCGCGAGGCCCAGCAGCGCGCCGATGACACCGATCAGCGCGCTCTCCACCGCCAGCAGTCGTACCAACTGCCGCCGCGTCATGCCCAGTACCCGCAGCAGCGCCAGCTCGGCGCGCCGCCGCACCACCGACAGGGCCTGCGTCGAGAACACCAGCAGCGCACCGGTGAACAGCGCCACCAGCGCCAGTACGTTGAGGTTGACACGATAGGCGCGGGATAGCCGCAGATTGGATTCCACCGTGGATCGCGGGCGCTCGACGAACGCACCGGCCGGAAGCTGGCTCTGCAACTGTGACTGGAACGCAGCCCAATCCACGCCCGGCCTCAGACGCAGGTCGATCCGCGTCAGGCGGCCGAGGCGCTGCAGGCGCCACTGCGCGGCCGCGATGTCCATCACGGCGAGACGCTGGGACGCAGCGCCGTCTTCCAGCCAGCCCGCAACACGCAGGTGAACCGGGTCCAGGCCGACCTGGACCTCCAGGACATCCCCCCGCTTCAGCCCGAGCCAGTCGGCGGCGCCCCGGCTGAGAAAGACCCGGTCGGAGCGGAGCGTGTCGAGCCGATCCCCGCCCTCGCCAACCAGTCCGGGCTGCAGACGTCCGGCACGCATCGCATCCAGGCCGACCACACGCAACGGCTCGTCGCGTCCCGGCAGGCGCGCGTCGATCTCGAGCGCGGGGCTCGCGACCGCTATCTCGGGCATGCGTGCAATGGGTGGATACAGCGCTTCGTCGAACCCGCCGCGCGCCCCCCGAATGGTGAGATCGGCTTCACCCGACAGCGTGTAGAGTGCCTGCGCGAACTCGTTGGCGGCGGAATGATTGATGAGTTGGACCGCGTAACCGAGCGCGACCCCCAGCGCGATCGCCAGCACAGAGACCAGCAGTCGGCCTGTCTTCTGACGTAGCGGGGCGACGATAAGGCGGAGAGAGATGAGCATAAAGCAAGTGTAGGTGTGAATGCGTGAGCCCCCTCACCCCTCACCCTGGCCCTCTCCCACAAGGGGAGAGGGGATCGTTACTCCCTCCTCCTTGCGAAAGGGGGAGGGAACTAGTCCCCCCCTTGTGGGAGAGGGTTGGGGTGAGGGGGTTCACCCTTCACTCTTCACCCTTCACGCCCTTAACGAACCTCCCAATCGCCCCCACCGTCAGTTCTCTCTGGTCAACGTGCGGTGAATGGCCGCAACGCGGAAGCATCACCGTCTCGACTCGACCTCGCACCTGACGCGCGATCGCCTCGATTTGTGCCGGCGTGCCGTACTGGTCGTCCTCGCCTTGAATCAAGAGCACCGGCGCGCTGATGCGCGGCAGGTATTCTTCGATGTTCCAGGCACGGAAATCAGGATGCAGCCAGATGTCGTTCCAACCCCGGAAGGTCGACGCGGCATCGTCGTGGTACCGGCCCAGCTTGCTGGCCAGGTCGGTGGTCTCGAACGTCACTTTGGCCTGCGCAATGCTCGACACGGTAATGTCCTCCACGAACACGTGCGGTGCCATCAGCACCAGCCCGCGCACCGGCCAGCGCCCCGCGCCGGCATGGATGAGGGCGATCGATGCGCCATCGCTGTGGCCAACCAGCACCGGGTTCTCGATGGACTGGGCAGCGAGCACCGCGGGCAGCACTTCCAGCGCCTCGCGATGCATGTAGTCGACTGTGCGTGCCGTGGTCAGCGGGTCCGATTTGCCGTAGCCGTAGCGCGAGTACACCAGCGCACTGCACCCGGTGGCCTCGACCACCGCTGCGGGGAAGCTCTTCCACAGGGCCGTCGATCCAAGGCCTTCGTGAAGAAAAACCAGCACCGGCCGCGCGGCGGCAGAGGCGTCATCGGACCGCGACCCTTGGCTGTGGGGGCGGATGCGCTTGTATTCGAGGCGGTGGCCGCCGGCGTGGAGATAGTGCACTAGTGGCCTGTAACAGTGACTTCGGGAGCACCGTTGAACGCCCCCTCTTCCCGGCAAAGATAAGGTCCCTCTCCAGCAGACATAAAGTCCCTCTCCCTCTGGGAGAGGGTAGGGTGAGGGTCCGAGAGGGTAGGGTGAGGGCCCAACCCGGATGGTAGCGCAAGCGGCCGGCTAGGGAACCCTCCCGCGCCGCTCGAACCCTGCATGGTCCGACCCGATCCTCTACCATTAGCCGCATCCGATCTGGCCCTGTAAGCGCCGCGATAGCAAGTTCAGGTGGTCCACAGGAGGAAATGTTGGCCGCACCGAAGCACACCGTGGTGGTTCTGGATCCGGGCCACTTCCATGCCGCGCTCACTCTGCGCAGAAGCCATCCGCGCCTCAAGCAGGATGTCTATGTGTACGCCGAGGACGGGCCGGATGTGGAGAATTTCCTGCGCATCGTGCACAGCTTCAATCAGCGCCCTCAGGACCCGACGAACTGGAAGCTCCACGTATACCGCGGCACCGACTACCTCGAACGGCTGCGAACGGAGCGGCCAGGCGACGTGGTGATCATCGCGGGACGCAACGACACCAAGATGACGTCGATCCACCGGCTGCATGCGGATGGCTTCCTGGTGCTGGGAGACAAACCGTGGCTGATCGACGCGACCGCGATCGGCATGCTGCGCGAGATTACGGCGATGCCGCCACTGGCGATGGACATCATGACCGAGCGCCACGAGGTCGCCAACCAGGTGCAGAAGGCGCTCGCCGAGCGGCCCGAGGTGTTCGGTCGGTTCCGCACCGGCGGCGACGCGCCGGCGATCGCGATGCGCAGCGTGCACCACTTGTACAAGATCGTTAACCAGAAGCCGCTCGTGCGTCCCGCCTGGTATTTCGACCTCGGCGCGCAGGGCGAGGGCATCACCGACGTTACCACGCATCTGACCGATCTCGCACAGTGGATGACCGGTCACGGCCGGCAGTTCGACTACGAGCGCGACGTCGAGCTGCTGTCGGCACGCCAGTGGCCTACCGAGGTGCCGCGAGACCTGTTTGCCCGCATCACCGGGCTCGCGGATTTTCCTCCGGCGCTGCGCGGCCGGGTAGTCGACGGAGCGCTTCACTATCTGTGCAACGCCAGTTTGTCGTACCGGCTGCGCGGCATCCCGGTGCAGCTCGAATCGCTGTGGAATCTTGCGATTCCAGAGGGCGGCGGCGACACTCACCACACGACGCTGCGTGGCACGAAGGCGGACCTGATGGTCGGGCAAGGACCCGAGACGCGCTTTTTGACCGAACTGACGGTTCACCCGCTGGACGAGAGTACAAGCTATGCGCAGGCGCTGGGCGATGCGGTGGCATCCCTCCAGGGAACGTTCCCGGGGCTCGGGTTCGAGCCCCTGGGCACGGCCTTCCGCATCACCATCCCCCAGGCTCTGCGCACGACCCACGAGGACCACTTCGCGGCTGTGCTGGAGGAGTTCCTCGGCTACATCGACAGCAGTGAACAGCCTGCCAATCTCGCACCGGACCTCGTCGCCAAGTACACGCTGCTGGCGCGCGCG
>JBGPMS010000318.1:0-6623 GCA_041487115.1 Gammaproteobacteria bacterium | reverse complement strand
CGGTCACTGCAACCCGCGCATCAACGCAGCGCTCAAGGATCAGCTCGAGCGCCTGGAGCACCTGATCCTGGCCGGTTTCACGCAGGAACCGGTGGTGCGGCTGTCGGAGCGGTTGAGCGCTCTCACCGGAGGCAGCCTCGGCCATTGCTTCTATGCCTCGGATGGCGCTTCCGCCACCGAGATCGCGCTGAAGATGAGCTTTCACTTCTGGCAGAACACCGGCCGGCCGCGCAAGCGCAACTTCGTCGGCCTCCAGAACGGCTACCACGGCGAGACCGTGGGGGCGCTCTCCGTCACCGACGTCGCGTTGTTCAAAGCCGCCTATGAGCCGCTGCTGCGCGCTGCCGCAACGGTGCCTACGCCCGATTGGCGCCTGGCCGAGCCGGGCGAAACCGCGCACGAATTCGCGCTGCGGCGGGCGCGCGATCTGGAGAGCTATCTCGAGGCGCACCACGAGGATATCGCGGCCCTCATCCTCGAGCCGCTGGTCCAATGCGCCACAGGCATGGCGATGCACGACCCCGCATACCTGCGGCGCGCGCGCGAGTTGTGCGATCGATTCCAGATCCACTTGATCGCGGACGAGATCGCCGTCGGCTCGGGACGCACCGGTTCCTTCTTCGCGCACGAGCAGGCGGACATCCGCCCGGACCTTCTCTGCCTGTCCAAGGGCATCAGCGGCGGCTACCTGCCCTTGTCGGTCGTGCTCGCTACGGACAAGATCTATCAGGCGTTCTACAGCGACGATACCGCCCGCGGCTTCCTGCATTCCCATTCGTACACCGGCAACGCGCTGGCCTGCAGCGCTGCGCTTGCCGTCCTGGACATCTTCGACCAGGACCAGGTTCTGACTGCCAACCGTGAACGGGCTGCGTACCTCACGGCGCAGTGCGAGCCGCTGCGCAGGCATCCCTCGGTGGAGCACTTTCGCCAGCGCGGCATGATCTGGGCTTTCGACGTGAAAGGCGCTGGGCCGGGGTTCGCGCGCACCTTCTTCGTGAAGGCGCTGGAGCACCGACTGCTGCTGCGGCCGATCGGCAACACGGTCTACTTCATGCCACCCTACGTGGTCGACGAGGAGGAGATGCGGATGCTCGCGTCGGGAACCCTGGCGGTGCTGAACGAGTTGGCAAAGGCATTCCCCTCCCGGTCTTGATGGGGATGGCTCAGTCAGCGTGCGGGTCGTATAGCACGACCAGTGAGGAGCGGCCGCTCTCAAATTTCAACAGCTAGGAGGACATCCCCCTCTCGAAGGCTGGAACGACTGGATCCGCCCGAAGCCATTGCGTGTTACCACGAGGAGAGGCAACATGAACGCTCTCCGGCGGCGGTCGCCTTTCCTTGGGCCCCGTCAACGTGACATAAGGTGCTGGACTCGGATGTTCGGCGCGGGTGGGACAGCTATGGACGCAGTCGATAAGAGGAGAATGTCATGAGTAGTGACCTCGCAAATTTAAAGGCCGCCTGCCATGCACGCACAGCTGCAAGTGAGTCGGACAGGATCAACGAAGGAGAGTCCTTATGGATCGCCGGCCTCGCAGTCGCCGCCGACGTGGGACATGTCGGCCTCTCAATGGGGAACGGTCACTCCGTCGTAGTGAGCGAATCGTCAATCCTCGAAGTCACGAAGGATAAAGATCTTTACTTCGTACGCGTGAAAGCCGGTACCACAGCCCTCGTTCGATCCGAGATAATCACGACGCTCCGCGATAACGCGTGCGCCTGCTCCGAAGCGTCACCCCCTTCATCCGCCGCTAAACCTGGCGGTGGCAGTGGTGGGAGACAAGTAATCCCGAGCATTGGCACCGTTACGTGCTTTACCTTTAACTCTTGTAGCGACTACATTGATAGTAAAGGGGTTTCGCGCCGCGTCTGCGTTCCGGCCCCTATTTGCCACCGGAACGACCCGGCCGGCAGCGCATAACCCAATCGCTTCGCTAAACCATGTTGGCGCATAGGACGGACCAACGCCGCTCCTTCCGCGCCCTCGCCGCGCGACCCGGGGAGCGTAGTCAACATGAATACCCTTCGCGATCGCTCCCGTTGCGAGGCGCCGGTTGCGCATGACGGAAGCCCCGGGACGCCTGATACGGTTGGATTTCCTATCCGTATTACTGGATCGCCGGCAATGGCAACAGGCTATGTCATCGCGGGAACCGACACCGGCGTAGGCAAGACCTTCATCGCCTGTGCGCTGCTGCATCGGCTGCGCGAGGCGGGTGTCACGGCGGTCGGGATGAAACCGGTCGCGGCCGGCTGCGAGCGTACGGTGGAAGGACTGATCAACCAGGACGTCGAAGCGCTGCGCTGGGCCAGCGCCGTCACCCTGCCGCGGGAAGCCATCAACGTGTACGCCTTCGAGCGGCCCATTGCGCCGCACATCGCGGCGGCGCTCGACGGTACGCACATCGATCTGGATGCGATTGTTCGCCGCTTCGATCAACTCTCCAGCACGGCAGACGTGGTTGTGGTCGAGGGCGTGGGTGGGTGGCTGGTGCCCCTGAACGACAGCGAAAGCTTCGCCGATCTCGCGGCGAAGCTGCGATTGCCGGTGATCCTCGTCGTGGGGATGCGTCTAGGTTGCCTCAACCACGCGCTGCTGACCGCCGAGGCAATTCGAACGCGCGGCCTGGCATTGGTCGGATGGGTCGCGAACCACATCGATGCAGACATGGCGTGCCCCGAGGAAAATGTTCGTTCCTTGGAACACCGATTGCAATGCCCGCTGCTTGGGGTCGTGCCGTATCAGCGTTTCCCGGCCCCGGCACGCGTCGTGCTGGATCTGCCCGGCGGATGCGACATGCCTACGAGAACTTCCACCAGATGAACAGCGCCACCGCGGCAGGAACGGCGAAAATCAACAGGAAAATCGGGAACTCTTCGGCGACCGAGTAACCGGCCCGTGCCACACCCACCCACATGTTCACCAGTGCGGCGGCAAGCCAGATCGGGATGAAGACTTTGACCGCAGTGCCCATGCCCGCCGCGGCGCTGCTGCCAATCCATCGCCCGGCAAGAAGGCACAGACCGAGCAGCAGGAGGCCTCCGAGTAGGATGATGATCGTGCGCATCCGATATCTTCTTTGAACTGGGCTAGATCGAGAGCGGGGTCGCCCCGACCGGCTACTCTACGGTGACCGACTTCGCCAGATTTCTCGGCTTGTCCACATCCGTGCCACGGACCAAGGCGGCGTGGTAGGCCAGCAACTGCAATGGGACCACGTGCAGGATCGGGCTCAGCGCGCCGCGGTTCTCTGGGAGCCGGATGACGTGTACGCCTTCGGACTCCTGGAACTGGCTGTCGGCGTCGGCGAACACGTACAGCTCCCCGCCGCGCGCCTTCACTTCTTGCAGGTTGGACTTCAGTTTCTCCAGCAGCGCGTCGTTCGGCGCGATCGCCACCACCGGCATATCCCTGTCCACCAGCGCCAGCGGGCCGTGCTTCAGCTCGCCGGCGGGATAGGCCTCGGCGTGAATGTAAGAGATCTCCTTGAGCTTGAGCGCGCCCTCCAGTGCTATGGGGTAGTGTATCCCGCGGCCGAGGAAGAGGGCGTGGTGCTTCTGCGAGAAGGCTGCTGCCCAGCCCGCGATCGCTTTCTCCAGCTCCAGGACATGCGACAGCGCTGACGGCAGGTGTCGCAGCGCCGTCAAGTATTCCTTTTCGGCCTTCTCGGTCATCTGGCCACGCACCTTGGCCAGCACCAGCGTCAAGAGAAACAACGCCGCCAGTTGAGTGGTAAACGCCTTGGTGGAGGCGACCCCGATCTCGGGCCCGGCACGTGTCATGAACCGCAGATGCGTCTGGCGTACCAGCGCGCTCTCCGGCACGTTGCAAATGGCCAACGTCTTCGCCTGACCGAGCGACTTTGCGTGTTGCAGCGCTGCGATGGTGTCAGCCGTCTCACCCGACTGCGAGATGGCGATCACCAGCGCGTCGGGGTTCGGCACACTGACCCGATACCGATACTCGCTGGCGATCTCCACCTCGCAGGGCAGGCCGGCGATAGCCTCGATCCAGTAGCGCGCCACCAGCCCGGCGTGATAGCTGGTCCCGCACGCCAGGATCAGCACGCGGTTCACACCACCGAGCAGCTCCTCGGCCTGCGTTCCGAATAGCTGCGGCACTACTGAGCTTGCACCCACGACCATCTCCAGCGTCGCCGCTACCGCACCCGGCTGCTCGTAGATCTCCTTCTGCATATAGTGGCGGTAGGGACCCAGTTCCACGGCGTCCGCCGAGAGCTGGCTCTGGTGCACCGGCCGGTCAACTTTGGCCCCGCCGGCGTCCAGGATCCGGTAGCTGCCTGTAGTCAAGGCCACCACATCCCCTTCTTCGAGATAGACGATGCGACGGGTTACCTGCAGCAGCGCGGACGCGTCCGACGCGGCGAAGTTCTCTCCCTCACCCAGGCCCAGCAGCAACGGCGCGCCATGGCGCGCCACTACGAATTCGTGCGGATCTTTCTCGGATATGACAGCGATTGCATACGCTCCGACGAGCTCGCTCGTCGCACGGTAGGTGGCGGCGAGCAGATCGCCGCTTTCGGTGAAGTAGTGATGGATCAGGTGCGCCACAACCTCCGTGTCGGTATCGGAGGTGAAGACATAGCCGAGCGCGATCAACCGCGCGCGGATGGTGTCGTGGTTCTCGATGATGCCGTTGTGCACCAGCGCCAGTCCGTCGCTGCTCACGTGCGGATGGGCATTGCGCTCGGTAGGTGCGCCGTGCGTCGCCCAGCGCGTGTGTGCGATCCCGAGCGCCCCTTCGACGTCCGCCTGCTTTGCCATTTCCGTGAGCGACGCCACGCGGCCTATGCTGCGCAGGCGGTGCAGGGTGCCGTTGACCACGGCCAGACCGGCAGAGTCGTAGCCCCGATACTCGAGCTTGCGCAGCCCCTCGAGCAGGATGGGGACGACGTTACGGTGGGAGATGGCGCCGACGATTCCGCACATTAGAGATCAGTTTTCAGTTGTCAGTCATGCGGAAGGATAGCCCATGGATACTATCGTCGGCTATACAAGCGAGAGATCTGTCAACTGTCAACTGTCCTTTGACTTTTGACGCTTCACCGGCCTCTTCCAACCCTTGATCGTGATCTGCCTGGGGCGGGAGATGGTCAGCTCTCCAGCCGGTGCGTCCTTGGCGATCGTGCTGCCCGCACCGATCGTGGCGCCTTTGCCCACCGTGACCGGCGCCACCAGCTGGCTGTCGGAGCCAATGAAGGCTTCGTCCTCGATCACGGTGTGGTGCTTGTTGGCGCCGTCGTAGTTGCAGATGATGGTGCCGGCGCCGATGTTCACGTTGCGCCCGATGGTGGCATCGCCCAGATAGCTCAGGTGGTTGGCTTTGGAGCCCTCACCCAGTTGCGCGTTCTTGATTTCCACGAAGTTGCCGACGTGGGTATGGGCGGCAAGGTCGGCGCCCGGACGCATGCGCGCGTACGGGCCAATGCGCGAGTCCGGGCCGATGCGCGCACCGTCGATGTGGCAAAACGGCAGTATGCGCGCGCCGGCCTCCACGGTCGTGTCCTTCAGCACGCAGTTCGCTCCCACGCTGGCGCCGTCTCCGAGCGCCACTTTGCCTTCGAATATGCAATTCACGTCGATGCTCACATCCTGTCCGCAGCTGAGCTCGCCGCGCACGTCGATGCGCGCAGGATCGGCCAGGGTCACGCCGGATTCGAGCAATCGCGACGCCTGCTCGCGCTGGAACACGCGCTCCAGCTCTGCCAGTTGCTGCTTGCTGTTCACGCCGAGGATCTCCCAGGTGTCTGAAGGTTGCACGGTGTGGATCGCTACGCCATCCGCCACCGCCCGTGCGATGGCGTCGGTGAGGTAATACTCGCCCTGGGCGTTGTCGTTGCGCAGTCCTTGCAACCAGGCCTTCAGCTTCGTTGTCGGTGCGGCCAGGATGCCGGTGTTGATCTCGCGAATCGCCTTTTCGGCAGCAGTGGCGTCGTTCTCCTCGACGATGCGCACGACGCGGCCCGCAGCGTCGCGCACGATGCGGCCATACCCGGCGGGGTCATCCAGGTTTGCGGTGATGAGGGTGAGCCCCCGGCGCTCGCGCAGTGCCCGCGCCAGGGTTTCGACGCGGATCAGCGGCACGTCGCCATAGAGGATCACCGTGTGCTCGCTCTCCAGCGCCGGAGCGGCTGTCTGAACCGCGTGGCCGGTGCCCAGTTGCGTTTCCTGCAGGACGAACACCAGCCCTTCGTCGTCGAACGCCGATCGCACCTGCTCGCCACCATGGCCGTAGACCACTACGATCCGCTCGGCACTCAACGCGCGTGCGGTATCCACGACATGGCGCAGCAGCGGGCGCCCGCCGAGCATGTGTAGCACCTTGGGCTGCGAGGAATACATTCGCGTCCCCTTGCCGGCGGCGAGGATGACGACATCGAGGGTCATGAGCGGGATCACGGGAGTTGAACTCGCGGCTGGGCCGCGATTCAGGCGCGAATTATCGCACAACGGCCACGTTGCGGCGGTGCCGTTCCGGTTCAGTGCGGCCCGCCGGATTGAAAGGCTGCGCGCGCCTCCGCGGCGAGTTGCCCTACGTTGTCGCCGGTCAAGCTAAGCAGGAATCCCACCAGCGCCTGTTTCTCCTCTGCGGTGAGGTT
>JBGPMS010000317.1:0-6671 GCA_041487115.1 Gammaproteobacteria bacterium | reverse complement strand
GTCGCAGGCGGCGACCGCCTCGGCAAGACGATCGTCTTTGCCAAGAACCAGGCGCACGCCGAGTTTATCGCGCAGCGATTCGATGTGAACTACCCGCACTACAAGGGCGCGTTCGCGCGTGTCGTGCACAGCGGTCTGCCGTACGCGCAGAGTGTCATCGACGACTTCTCGAATCCCTCGAAGCCGCCCCACATCGCCATTTCGGTGGACATGCTCGACACCGGCATCGACATCCCGGAGGTGGTGAACCTCGTGTTCATCAAGCTGGTGCGCTCGAAGACCAAGTTCTGGCAGATGGTCGGCCGCGGCACGCGGTTGCGCAAAGACCTGTTCGGGCCGGGGAAAGACAAGGCGTTCTTCTACATCCTGGACTACTGCCAGAACCTGGAGTTCTTCAGCCAGAGCCCGGAGACGACCGACGGCGCCCTCGGAGAATCGCTCGGCAAGCGGTTGTTCAAAACGCGGCTGGAGTTGATCGGCGAGCTGGACCGTCCGCCAGAAGCCCCGCCGCAAGCAGCTGGATACGGCGCTGCCGAGCGGCCAGTCACCTACGGCACGCCAGCGGCATTGCGTGAGGAGGTCGCGTCACTCCTGCACGCTGAAGTCGCGGCGATGAACCTCGACAACTTCGTGGTGCGCCCGAAGCGGCGGCTGGTGGAGAAGTACGCGAAGCCAGCGGCGTGGGCCACGTTGAAGGAAGATTCGTTGGCCGAGCTGGCGCACGAAGTTGCCGGTCTGCCATCGGAGCAGGAACCCGAGGACGAGGAGGCAAAGCGCTTCGACCTGTTGATCCTGAATCTGCAACTGGCGGTGCTGCGCGTGGAACCGGCTTTCAAACGGTTGAGCGACCAAGTAAAAGCCATCGCAGGTTTGTTGGAAGAGAAGGCGAGCATCCCGATGGTTCAGCAGCAGCTCCCGCTGATTTTGGAGATCCAGTCCGACGAGTGGTGGCAGGACGTAACGGTGCCGATGCTGGACAGCGCGCGCAAGCGGCTCCGCGCCCTGGTGAAGCTTATCGACAAGCAGCAGCGCAAGCTCATCTACACGGACTTCGAGGACCAGATGGGCGGCGAGTCGGAGATCGGCTTGCCGGGCTTCGACGCGCCGGACAGCTTCGAGCGATTCCGCGCCAAGGCGCGGGCCTTCCTCAAGGAGCACAAGGACCACCTTGCCATTCACAAGCTACGCATGAACAAGGCGCTGACGCGTGCCGACCTGGATGAGCTCGAACGGATGCTGACGGCGAGCGGGGCGGGCGGCGCGGGCGATGTGCAGAAGGCCAAGGAGGAGAGCCACGGCCTGGGGCTGTTCGTGCGTTCGCTGGTGGGGCTCGATCGCGAGACCGCTAAACACGTGTTCGCTGGATTCCTAGCCGGAAAGACACCGGATGCCAACCAGATCGAGTTCGTCAACCTGATCGTGGATCACCTGACCGAACGCGGCGTCATGGGCGCGTCGCTGCTCTACGAATCGCCGTTTACCGACCTCACACCCCGGGGCCCGGACGGGCTGTTCACCTCATCACAGCTGGATGAGCTGCTGGCGATCCTCGATCAGGTCAGGGCGGCCGCGGTGGCCGCGTGAATGCGGCGGCGTCGCGGCGAGCCTAGAACTTCCAGATCACGCTGGCGGAGACGACTCCCACGTCCACCTCGCCGGTAGCGCTGTTGCCGAGCTTGGGGATGAATTCGTACTCGGCCCTCACCCCCAGATTCCTGGTGAAGAAGAACTGGGCGCCCGCGCCACCGATGAAGTCGAAGCCGCCCTTCGTATCGTCGGTCACGCTTGCACCCGCGAGCGTGCCACGGGTCTTGATGCTCCAGTAGACGCCTCCAGCTTTGGCGAACAGCCCGAAGCGATCCCCCAGAGGCAGCGTGGCAACGCCTTCGAGATACCCGGTGTAGGCCTTGAGCTCGTCCGTGGCGGAGACGCCGCCAACCAGGCGGTTGGCGGTGAACTTGCCGAGCCTCAGATAGCCGCCTTCGATGCCGAGATAGCGGTTGATCAGATAGCCCGTGAACAGGCGCAAGGCACCGTCGGTGTCGTCACAGTCGACCACCACGACGCCGGACTTTGGATCGCAGTACTGCTTGCCTGTGGACTGTCCGCCGCCGGCGCCTACGTACCAGCGGCCAGCTTCGTCGTCCGCGTGGACTGCAAGAGGGGAGAGCATGGCGATGCTCACCAGAGCGAGCGCCGGGAGACGCCCCCTCACCCCGGCCCTCTCCCACGAGGGGAGAGGGGGGCTACCTCGAGGGAGAGGGGGGCTACCGCGAGGGAGGGGGGAGCTACCTCGAGGGAGAGGGGGGCTACCTCGAGGGAGAGGGGGGCTACCTCGAGGGAGAGGGGGGCTACCTCGAGGGAGAGGGGGGCGATGGAGATTCATCACTTGGTCGACGTCTTGCGGATTTCCTTCTCGTCGCCCCACTCCATCAGGCCGTTCTGGATGTTCCACAGCTGCAGGTTGAACTTGTAGTAGACGTCCTTCACGTCCTCGGCCTGCTTCACGATGGAGGTGATGTTGCCTTCGATGCGGTAGGCCGCGCCCACCATCTTGCCGACCTGCACCGCCTTGTCTTTCTCGTACAGCTCGCTCTGCTGCCGCTTCAGCTCGTCCACCTGTTGCTGCATGGCCGCGGCATCGACGGCAAAGCGTATCTTGCCGCTCTTCTGCAGCTCGGTGCGGATGCTGTCGGTGATGGCGTGCGTGTCGATGTACTCGCTGGTCTTGTTCTTGACTTCCTGCACGGTGACGATCGGGCGACTGCCGTTCGCCACCAGCTCGGAATTGAGCAGCGAGCGGGTCATGGACTCGGCGATCATCTGCAGATCGGTGGAGCCGAACTGATTGGTCACCGTCTCCACACCCTTGGCATCGCCGTAGCGCACCTTCTCCTTGGCGCACCCGCCCAGGATTAGGGCGGCGGCCAGCAGGGGCAGCACGGCGAGGCGGCCGGAGCGGGAAATTGCGGTCATGGCTGTTCTCCTTTGTATAGTGCGGCCGGACCTGAGGCGCGGGTAGCAAAGCCCGGGGCCAGGGTTTGTGAGCGGATCTGAAGCCTCGAGAGGGGTGTCGGGCCGAGGCGAGCGTTGCATGCCGATCATTTGCGCTCCCGGTCCTGGTCCAGCAGGACCAGGTGGAAGTCGACCGCTTCGCCACTAGGCGCGCTGCTCACGACCGTCTCGCGCGATTTTTCGTAGAGGTAGACCGGCTTCCACGACTCGTCGTTCCAGGCCTTCATGCCGTTGCGGTCGACCCACTCGAAGCGGTAGGCGATACGCCGCACGTCGCTCGCTCCGTTGGCGATGACGGCGTCGATGCGCAGCAGGTCGTTTTGCATCGTGCAGCGCAGCTCCGTGACTTTCACGTCCGGCACGCTGCCGGCGGTTGCGACCTTGGCTTGGAGCAAGTCCTCCATGGAGTGGATGCGCTGGCCACCGATGGGGCAGCCGAAAGCGGTCAGGGGTTTTTCCGGCGGGGCGGGGGATTTGTTGCTGGCGCAGCCGGCCGAGAGCGCGGTGGCCAGGAGCAGAACTGTGGTGATCTCGCGTTTCATCTGGATGTCTCCGTAGTGTGCGGCTGCTCCTCCAACGTGGCTGGCGCATCCGCCGTTGACGCTGGCGCGGCGCTTTGTGTTCCGGGCAACGCCGCCTGGCCCGGGGCGGTACCGCTGGCCCGGCTTTCCGGCGCCTGCACGAACAACTGCCCGCGCAACAATCTCAAGCCTACCACGGCGTAGCGGCCCGAGACGTTCACCTGCACGCTGCGCGTGCCTTCCCGGGTCTGCAGCGTTACGGTGTGCGTGCCGGGAGCGACTCTTCCCCGCGCGATGGCGATCTCGGACGGCAACGTGCGCCAGGTCCGCTCGTCGGCCGATTCTGTCACCACCGAGCCGATGGTGAGCGCCAGCGCCGCCAGGCCGAGGAGCCCGTTGTCCTTTTGTTGCGCCTGATGCTGCAGCTGGTACTGCGCCACCGCCTTGGCGGTAGAGCGGATTGCGGCGCGCAGCATGATGCCGGGCATTTCGTCCTTCAGCGCGCGGCGCGCCATGAGGTCGATGCTGGTGATCGGCGCGACGGGGAGCGACTCTACTCCGTCAACGCCGAGCTGAGCGGGGAGGGTGGGCGTCGAGGTGGCCGTCATGACCGGGAAGGAGATCGGCAGCAGGATCAGCGTGCGGTTGACCGGGATCGGCAGTGGGAACTGGCGCGACTGCCGCGCGGGTGCGGTGCCCGACTCCACCACGAACAGCACGTCGGTCCGTCCGTCGTCCGGAGCGCTCACACGCTGGTCCAGTCCGCGCAGCGCCTCCTCCAGCAGAGGCTGATTGGGCTGCAGCTCGTTGGCCAGGCGGTAACCGGGTGCGGCCAGGCTCGGCTCGCCCAGAGCCTCGTAGACGAAGCCTGCCAGGTAGTGGGACAGCGCGCTCTGGTAGCTGTTCTTGAGCGCGTTCACCGCCGGGTTGTCGATGGTCTGGACCGGGTAGCCGTTGAGCTCTTTGAAGCTGGTGCGCGCGCCGCGCTTCTGCGCGTCCCGCTCGACCTCGGCGATCTCCTTGTCGCGCAGGTCCGCGATCACGGCCTCGCGTTCATGCGTCTGCTTGATCGCGACGCGGGCGTTCTCGTAGTCGCCCATGGCCAGGAAGTTGAGCCCCATGCGCGTGGTGAGCATGACCTTCTCGTAGTCGTGACCCTCGTAGGGGCGGACCTTGTCGTTGAGCACGTAGCTGGCCGCGCCGGTGAGGAGCTTCGAGGGGTCGGTCTTTGCCGTCTCTTCCCAGGCTTGCACCCGCTGGTCGGCCGATCTCCACGACTTCTGGCTGTCCGGGTAGCGGTCCTTCAGCCGCTGAAGCTCGCCCAGCTCGAAGTAGTAGAGCAGGTCCTTGGTCTCGCCCTTGTTGTTGGATTCCAGCACCTTGATGGCGCTGTCCACATTGCCGCCCGACACCTGGGTGAGGGTCTGCCCCAGCTCCTTGTCGTAGCTGCGGAAGGTGGCGCAGCCCGACACGAGCATGGTCAGCGCGAGTGCGACGAAGCGCAAGGCGAAGAGGAAAGATCGGTCAGACACCGATCTGGCTCGCAAGGTGAAGGAAATCGTCGGCCACGAAATCGAAACTGTGGTCGCGCGGAAGATCATAGCCGGAGCGGCGCCCGAGCTCCTTCGGCCGGCGCACGAAGGCGGTCCGCAACCCCGCGGCGCGGGCTGCGGCGAGGTCGCCCTCGTGCGCGGCGACCATCATCGCTTCTTCCGGCCGCGCACCGAGCAGCGCCGCGGCACCCAGATAGGTTTCGCGGTCCGGCTTGTAGTGATGGAACAGCTCCGCGGACAGGATGCAGTCCCAGGGCAGGCCAGCGTGCTTGGCCATCTCGGTGAGCAGCGACATGTTGCCGTTGGACAGCGTGGTCACGATGAACTTCTGCTTCAGACGCTTCAATCCGCCTACCGAGTCGGGCCACGGCCGCAGCCTGTGCCACACGCGGTTGAGGTGGTCCGTTTCGGCTTCGGACAACCCTGCGACCCCGAAGCGCGCGAGGATCTCGTCCAGGATCAGCCGATGCAATCGGTCGATGTTCATCCACGGCAGGTCGCCGCTGCGGACGCGGTCCATGGCCGGCCGGTACCCGGCGCGCCAGGCGTCCGCGAAGGCGGCCGCGTCGAGCTCGAACCCCCGGTCGGCGGCAAGCGCCCTGACCTCGCGCGTGATGCTGCCGCGCCAGTCGACGACCGTGCCGAAGACATCGAACAGAAGCACGCGAGGTGTAATCAACGCAGGGCCTCAAGACATGGAGGACAGGAGGCGGGAATTATACGGGTAGGGCTGTCACGAGGCTTACCCGGGTGAAGACCGGCTCGGAGACGCAGGTGAAAGCGGGAATGCGCCCCGCCGGAGCCGCTCAGCGCAGGTGCAGCGAGTAACGATAGAACGCGTCGTCGCGCACCCAGCCCAGCGCTGCGTAGAGCCGTTGCGCGGCAGCGTTGCCGGTCGCAGTGGCCAACTCCATCCTCACCGCGCCCGCCTGCTCCGCGTGTTGCCTGGCCGCTTCGAGCAAGCTGCGGCCGACGCCGCTGCGCCGGGCCTGCTCGGACACGAACAGATCGTACAGCACGAAGATTGGCGCAGCGGAGACGGAGCACAGCGTGGGATAGAGCTGCGTGAAGCCGGACAGCGTCGCGCCATCCGCCGTGGCCACGAGGATGGTCGAATCGCCGCGTTGCAGCCGGTCCTCTATAAAGCCGCGAGCCAGGCCGAGGTCCGCCGGCTGCCGATAGAACTGGCGATAGCGATCGAACAGCTCGGCGAGCTGCGGCAGGTCTTCAAAGACTGCGTACCGAACTCGGGTCACGGCGACGCGGCGGAAGCGCGCCGTGCGTGCGAGCGATCGTGCTGCTGCCCGCCCAATACGAGCGGCGCGGAACGCCCGGACGCGAGAGCTCCGGGACCAGTCAGTGGATCACCACGCCCCAAGGCAGCTCGCCGACCGGGATGTCTTTGATCTTCTGGTTGGTCTCGGTGTCGATCACGGACACAGCGTTGGAGCGGCCCGCTGCCACGTACAGTTTCTTGCCGTCGGGTGTGACGGCCATGTTCCAGGGGCGCTTGCCCACCGCGATGGTGGCGATGAACTCGTCGGTCTGCGTGTCGATCACGGATACAGTCCCGTCCTTGCCG
>JBGPMS010000316.1:0-6672 GCA_041487115.1 Gammaproteobacteria bacterium | reverse complement strand
TGCTGCTGTTCCCGGAGGACCCGAAAGAATCCTTCGACTTCGCCGCCCAGGCCTTCGACGTGGCCGAGCGGCTGCAGACGCCGGTCTTCGTGCTGATGGACCTGGATATCGGCATGAACGAGCGGCTGTGCGAGCCGCTGACCTGGGATGACGCACGCGCCTACGACCGCGGCAAGGTCATGACGGCCGAGGAGCTGGAGGCAGGCAAAGAGTTCGGACGCTATCTCGACGTGGACGGCGACGGCATCGCCTTTCGGACCTACCCCGGCACTCACCCGACCCGTGGCGCCTTCTTCACCCGCGGCACCACCAAGGACCGCTATGCGCGCTACAGCGAGGCCGGTCCCGACTACATGGAAAACATGCAGCGCCTGCTGCGCAAGTTCGAGACCGCCAAGGAGCTCGTGCCGCAACCGGTGCTGCGGCCCGCGAAGCAGTCGACGCGGCTGGGCGTCATCTATTTCGGCTCGACCAGCCCGGCCATGAACGAGGCGCTCGACGCCCTGGAGCGCGACGGCTGCCAGCTCGACGCCCTGCGCATCCGCGCCTTCCCGTTCGCCGAGACCGTGTACGACTTCATCGCCGACCACGAGCAAGTGTTCGTGGTGGAGCAGAACCGCGACGCGCAGTTGCGCATGCTGCTGGTCAACGAGGGTACCGCCGACCCGACGCGCCTGATCTCGGTGCTCCACTACGACGGCACGCCCATCACGGCGCGCTTCATCATCGGCGAGATCGCGGAAAAAGTTGCGGTGTTGAAGGTGACGCCGCTGAGGGTGGTGAGATGACTTACCTGACCAAACCGAAGCTGCATCACCCGTCACTCGACAGGAACGCGTTGGGGTTGACGCGCCGCGACTACGAGGGCGCGATTTCCACCCTGTGCGCGGGCTGCGGGCACGACTCGATCAGCGCGGCCATCATCCAGTCCTGCTTCGAGCTCGACCTGCCGCCGCATCGGATCGCGAAGCTGTCCGGCATCGGCTGTTCGTCCAAGACCCCCACCTATTTCCTCGGCAGCTCGCACGGGTTCAACAGCGTGCACGGCCGCATGCCGTCGGTGCTGACCGGCGCGAACCTCGCCAACCGCGAGTTGATCTACCTCGGTGTTTCCGGAGATGGCGACTCCGCTTCCATCGGTCTGGGCCAGTTCGCGCACTCGCTCCGGCGCGGGGTGAACATGGTCTACATCGTGGAGAACAACGGTGTCTACGGTCTCACCAAAGGCCAGTTCTCGGCCACCGCGGACAAGGGCTCGAAGAGCAAGAAGGGCACGGTGAATTTCGACGCGCCGATCGATCTGGTGATGATGGCGCTGCAGCTGGGCGCCACGTTCGTGGCGCGCAGCTTCTCCGGCGACAAGGAGCAACTGACGCCGCTGATCAAGGCCGCCATCGTGCACCGTGGCGCGGCGTTCATCGACGTCGTCTCCCCCTGCGTGGCCTTCAACAACCACGAGGGGTCCACCAAGAGTTACGACTATGTGCGCGAGCACAACGAGTCGGTCAACCAGCTGGACGTAATCCTGCCGCGCGCACCGATCACCGCGGCGTACGGCCCGGGAACGCTGCAGGAGGTGGTGCAGCACGACGGCTCGGTACTGCGGCTGCGCAAGATCGCTGCGGACTACGATTCGAGCGACCGGCTTTCGGCCATGAACTATCTGCAGCAGCACGACGCACGGGGCGAGGTCGTCACCGGCCTGCTCTATGTCGATACCGACCCGGAAGATCTGCACGCCCATCTGAACACGGTCGACACGCCGTTCAACCAGCTCGCCGAGCCCGAACTGTGCCCCGGCGCAGCCGCGCTGGAGCGTTTCAACGCCTCTCTGCGCTGACTCGCCATCGGCGCGCCATCAGTGCACCTGCGGGGCATTTGGTTGCCCCCGCCAAATCCCGTGTCCACCCTTGGCCTCCGGCCGCCCGGCAGGCGCAGCCCCTGCCGGGCCACCTGTCGCGCCTGCCGACTGCGGCGGACGCGATACGACCGCCGGTCCGCTTACCGGTGGCCGATCCGGAGTGGCCGCTGGTTGAGGGGGGTGCGGAATCATCGCCGGCGCGGCTGTGGGCCCGTGCATCGGTCCCGGTTCGACCCGGGCGACTCGCGGTGTGATCGGCATCGGGGCGGCGGGCGGCAGCGGCACAGCGGGCGGAGAAAGCCTCGGGCCTGTCCGCTCACCCTGCCACGGGGCAATCCTGATTGGGCCCTGGCCTGTGCGTAAGGGTGCGGCAGGCGCCCCGACGATGGTCCCCGTGTTCTGCTGCGCCGAGACAAGGGGCGGTGCTGGCCGACTCACCACCACCGAAGGCGAGGAGGCCTGCGGCCTGGCCAAGCGCTGCGCGTTGGCAGGCGATTGCTGCGCGTTCTCCCGCTGTCCGTTGCCGACGAAGCGCTGCGACTGCCCGTCTCGTTGCCGGTAGGCACGCCAGTCCGGATTGCCGGACAGCGCCGCGTCCGGACGCGCAGTCCCTGCAGAAGGCGTGGCCAGTTGCACGGCAGGTCTGCCGATTGCAGTGTTCGTCACCACCGCCCTTGCGCCCCAGCGCCGATAAATATTCGTCACGCTGGGCGTGGCCCGATTGACGCTGACCGGGGCAACCGCGCGCGTGATCGCGAGCGGCGCGCCGCGCTGGAACGGCGCAGGCCTGACCGCCACCGGCGCGACCCAGGGTCCCCACCAGGGACGCAGGTGAGGATGAGGCCTCCATCCCGCCCAGACCGGCCGCCACGGCCACGGGTTCCACCAGGTATACCAATAGCTGAAACCGAAGCCCCAGGTCGCCGGCGGGCAATACCAGACCGTCCCGATCCAGGGGCGGTAGTACCAGCCCGTGCCATACACGACCGTGCTGTCCATGGCGACGTACGACCCCACGTAGCCAGGTGTATAGCCGACGTAGACCTCCTCCGGTGTGGCGTCGTAGACGCGCACGTAGGTCACGTAGTGCAGCGGAGAGCTGTGCGGGATCGCGTAGATCACTGCCGGCACCGACGTGGCAACGGTCCACGGCCCATCGGGCGAGTCGGAGAAGAACCAGACACCGTTGTCCAGTGCGTAGTAAGTGTGCCAGTCGACTCGAATCACCGGCACCGGCGCATTGACGGCGGACTCGAGCGCCGTCCCCTCGATGGGCCGAAACTGCGGCGGCCCGTCGTAAGCGAACTGGAGCTGCGCGGCGCGGCGCTGCACTGTGGCGACCTGTGGCACCGAGTTCGCGATGACGGCCTCCTGTGCCTGCGGCGTACCCGGCACGGCAGCGCGCACGGTTTCGGTTGGGTGGGCATCGGGAATCATCGCAAAGTCCGGTGGCAGGCCGTTGCCCGGCACATACTCCCAGGTCCCCTGCTGGAGGGAGCGGGTTCGGTACCAGCGACCGGCCAACAGGACGTAGTGCTGCTGTGTAGGCAACTCGAGGAACAGCCGGTTCGGCGTGTTGATGACGTAGAGCAACTGCGTGCGCTCGATGGGCGAGTACTGCGGCGGCCCGTCGGTCTGCACCAGCTCGGTCGGAACGGCGCTCACGATCACGCGCGGCAGGCGCCCGTCCCCTGGCTCGCTGCCTTCGAGCAGATCCACCTGCCCGCTCTCGGCAGCCTGCTGCTTGGCGTCGTCCAGCGCGATGGGGCGAACCTGGGCGTCGGCCCATGGACCATCGAGCGACGTCGCCTCCAGCCAATGCCCCGCCACATAGAGAAAATATCGGCCGGTTGGCTGGTCGACGAGAATCAACGCCCGCGTGTTCAGAACGCGCAGCAGGTTCAGCCCCACCATCTCGCGCAGCACAGGCTGACCGTCGATGGGCACCAGAATGGCCGGCGACTCGGTGTAGATGATGCGCGGCGGGTCGTTGCGCAGCGGCTGGCTCTGGGCCTGTTGCGTCGCTTGGTCGATGGCGAGATCCGAGCGCAGGCGGTCCACCGCGAGTTTCCACGTCAGCGCAGCCAGGTGCTGTCGAACAGCGTCCAGATAGCTTCCCGCGCGCTCCGTGGCGGTCGGGAAGCTCGCGCGGCTGACCGTGATGTCCCGCACCCTCACTGTGCCGGTGGCATTGTCCACCTCGGTTCGCGCCGTCAGCGAGACGACCCCGAAGGAGGGCTTGTCGGAGCCGGCGACCTGCACGGCCACGGCCGCCCGCCCCTCGAGGCGATCGCCCTGCCAGCGGTCGAGCTGAGGCGGATAGACGGTGAATCCCAGCTCGCCCTGATTGAATTGGTGCGGCCAGGTGAGCGGCGAGCCTGCCGGCGCAGCGTCGATCACTGCCGGCTCGTCGCTGATCTGTGCAAGGCTCGAGCCAGACATGCAACACGCAGCGAGCGCGAGTGCGCTGGAGCTCAGTGCCCAACGAATGAATGCTTTCATGGCTGGCCCTCCTCGGTACGGCGAGACCTGTGCCGCGATCTCCTCTAACGCGGCGCCATGCTGGGTGAACGCGCCGCACAGCTCTCAGTTGACCTAAAGCATAGCGCGACCCGGCTGAACGAAAGCTGAATGAACCGGACGCTGAAGGGAGGGTATCTACAGAATGCAGCGGCGGACCGCGAGGCCACTGCGCTTTCGCGCCATGCCCCGAATGACGGGCGTCCCCCGTCAGATGTCGATGCGGGCGTTCAGCCGATCCCGGTCTGACGCCGGGCCTTGCGCTCGGCGCGCTCGATCACGGACTTCTGCAGCCTCGCCAGCAGATCCGGGATGTCCCGATACTTCACCACGGGCAGCACCCAGGGGTAGCGCTTCCAGTGCTCGAACAGGGCGTATGCCTTCTGCGTGGCGAGCACGATGGGCACGACCGGCACCGATGGCAGATCGGGGATGATGGCGGTCAACTCCTGAGGGATGCTTCTGGGCTCGGTCAGGTCCGCGATGATGAAGCGCGACATGTGTGCCAGTGCGACGATAGTCTCGGTCAGGTCGCGTTGCGCGGGCTTGTCGAAATCGAACAGCATCGGCAGGTAGCCACGCGTGCGCAATTCGTCGCGCAGCGTGTCGAGAACCGCCTTACGCTCGGTAGTGAAGCGGCCGAGGATCAGCACCGCCTTCTTGCCGACCGTGTCGATCGCGTTGCGGATCTTGTCGTTGTGCAGCAGGAGGTACACGAACTGCGCTACCTCCAGATCGTCCACGGTGACGGCCGGCTCTTCGCGCGTAGCGCGGATGATGAGGTTGGACTGGTCCTTGGGTTCGCCTTTGAGATTCCAGGCGGCGACGCCGTAGATCTCGCAGCCGGTCAGCAAGCAGCCTTCCAGGCTGACCTCGGCCAGTGACGCATGGCGCAGGATTGCGCCGCTGAGGTTGGCGTGATCGAGCCTCGCACGCCGCAGACTGGCGGCGCGCAGGTCAGCGCGCTTCAGATTTGCACGGGTGAAGTCGGCGCGGCTGAGCGTAGCCTGGCGCAGGTTCGTCCGCTCGAGGTTGGCGTCTGCCAGGTTGATGCCGCGCAGCTCCAGGTCCACGAGCAGAGCGCGGCTCAAGTCGGGCTTGAGTTTCGGATATCGGCGCCGCCAGGCGTTCCACGCGGTGACGCCCTGCTTGAGCCGGGCGACGTGCTTCGGATCGGCCATAGCGCTCTTGCCGGCCTTAACGCAGGCGCGTGGCCGCAGAGCGTGGCCGGTACTGTGTAGCCGAGGTACCGGTCAGGCTCCACGCCTCATTGCAGGACCGTCGCGTGCTTGCGATGTATGGAGGCCTCGATCTCCACGCGGCGGTCCTTCTGCAGGCAGACGATGAGCTGTTCGCGCGCCAGTCCGGTGCACTCGTCCGGCTGGGTGAGCGGGTTCTTCTCGCCGCGCCCTTCGTAGCGAATCTTGTTGTCCGGCACGCCCTGGGCCATCAGATACTGCGCCACCGACCACGCACGCAATTCCGAAAGGCGCTTGTTGTGGTCATTGGTGCCGATGCGGTCGGTGTAGCCCACGACGTCGAGCCGATCGTATTCGGCTGTCTTGAGCTCGCCCGCGAGCTGGTCCAGAGCACGCTTCACCTCGTCGCGCAGGGAGTACTGATCGAAGTCGAAGCGACCCTCCTCGTTGACACCGAGTACCAGGGGGAGGAATCCTCCGAGCGTCTGTGGCCGGTAGTCCTCGTCGACTCTGACGTTTCCGCTGGGGACATCGATCGACGCGATACGTGAATCGCTGTCCCCGCGGCCGTCTTGGCCCGAAACACCCGAAGCACGGCGTCCGCCGGCACCCCCGTTCGTGCCTCCTGGCCCACCGGTACCGTCATTGCCCGCGCCGGCACCATTCGTACCCTGGCCGGCACCATTCGTACCCTGGCCGGCACCACCACCGGCCATCGAGCCATCGGCGGCAGTACCACCAGTGCCGGAGGTACCGCCGGCTCCGGCGGTCGCACCACCCGCTCCCGCCCGGCGACCGCCGCCCGCGCCAGCGCCCGAGGTTGCGTTGTCGCCATTGGCCGCATCGGTCCCATCGCCCGATGCTCCATTGCCCGATGCTCCATCGCCACCTTGATCCATCGCGCCGCCTTGATCCATCGCGCCGCCTTGATCCATCGCGCCGCCTGCGCCATTGCGTCCACCTGCGGCGTTGCGTCCGCCTGCACCATTGCGGTCGCCTGCACCATTGCGGTCACCTGCACCGGCTGCGCCGCCCGCGGCACCTGCGCCGCCCGCGGCACCTGCGGCACCCGCGGCACCTGCGGCGCCGGCT
>JBGPMS010000315.1:0-6688 GCA_041487115.1 Gammaproteobacteria bacterium | reverse complement strand
CTTCCGCGCCGGTCGTCCAGGAGTTGTCCGAGGGCATCCGGCGCCGCATTGCGCGCTCGCAGCTCGCCCTGGGCCTCACTCGCCTGTTCGGCCCTCTGCAGGAGTCAGTGCTGCGCTACGTGGAGTCACGCGTGCAATGGGTCAGGCTGCAGGCCGGCGAGGTGCTGTTCTCGGAGGGCGACAGCGGCCAGGACCTCTACTTCGTCCTCGGCGGGCGCTTGCGGGCGGTGGCCGGCGGGCAGGTCCTGACCGAGATGAGCCGCGGCGAGAGCATCGGCGAGATCGCGCTGCTGACCGGGGAGCCCAGGACCGCCACGGTCGTCGCGGTGCGCGACAGCGAGCTGGTCCGCATCTCGCGGGAAACTTTCGAAGAAATTGTCCAGAAGTACCCGAAGGTGATGCAGGTGCTCGCCCAGATCGTCGTGCGGCGCCTGCGGGCAAAGGAGCGAACCGGTGGCGTCCCGGCCGGAGGGATGTGTATCGCAGTGCTGGGGATCGGCTCCGCCGCGCCCACTGCCGCTTTCACCGAGCGGCTGATCGAGGCTCTGGGAAGCATCGGTCCAACGCTGCATCTGTCCGGTCAACGGGTCGATGCGCTGCTCAACCAGCCCGGGATCGCCAACGCTGGCAGGGATCACATGGGTGGAATGCGCCTGACCGCCTGGCTGGACGAGCAGGAGTCGCGCTATCGGTTCCTGGTCTGCGAGGCCGACGCCACCGCGTCGGGCTGGACTCTGCGCTGCCTGCGCCAGGCTGACGAGATTCTGCTCGTAGCGCAGGCCGGCTCGGATCCCGAGCCGAGTGCGGCCGAGAAGGCGCTGCTCGGCGGGCATGACGCAGTCTCGAAGGTGAGCCAGACGCTCGTCCTGCTGCATCACGACGGCTACCGGCTGCCTTCCGGGACCGAACGCTGGTTCTCTGGCCGCAATCTGCGGCGCCATTTCCACATCCGTGAGGACCGGCAAGAGGACTTTGCCCGGGTGGCACGCTGCCTTACGGGGCAGGCGATCGGAGTAGTGTTCGGCGGTGGTGGCGCTCGGGGGCTCGCGCACATTGGCGTCATCCGCGCCCTGGCTGAGGCTGGCGTGCCGATCGACATGATCGGCGGGACCAGCATGGGCGCGGTCATCGGCGGCGCGCTCGGGATGGGCTTCGACTGGAAGGAGATCCTCGAGATCTCGCGCACCGGCTGGCTCCGGCACAAGCCGCACAAGGAATACACCCTACCTTTCATCTCGCTCATCCGCACCCGCGTGCTCGACCGGTGGGCGAAAGAGGTCTACGGTGACACCGACATCGGGGACATGTGGCTGAACTTCTACTGCGTCTCGTGCAACCTTACGACCAGCGAGACGGTGATCCTCGAGCGCGGGTCGCTATGGAAGGCCGTGCGAGCCAGTTCCTCCCTGCCCGGTGTCTTCGTCCCGGTCCTGCGCGAGGGCAACGTGTTCGTGGACGGGGCGATCGTGAACAACCTCCCCGGGGACATCATGCGCAAGCGCTGCCAGAAGGTGATCGTGGTCGATGTCGGGTCGGAGACGACCTTCGCCTTCCAGATGGCGGAATTCCCCTCTCCTTGGGAATTTCTCTGGCACCGCATCCTGCCTTTCGGCAAACGCGTCGAGGGGCCCAACATCGCCGCTGTGCTCATGCGTGCGACGGAGGTCGGCAGCCACCAGAAGACCGACGAAGTGAAGCGCGACGCGGACCTGTGTCTGCGGCCGCCGATCGACGAGTTCGGCGTCCTCGAGTTCGAGTCGATCGACCGGATCGTCGAGGCGGGCTACCGGTACGCTCAGGAGAAACTGGAGCAGATCAGGAGCAACAAGGCCCTGGCGGGCATCTTTCTCGCCGCGTAGGCCGCGGCACCACCGCTGTCTTTATCCGTTGGCGGACAGCGGCGGTTACAGTATCCGATAGATTCTACTTGCTTTCCCCGGCGGCGTGACTGGGCCGGGCCTGCTGACAGCGCGGGTGAACTTGCGGGGCGCACCTTCGTCGAGCGCGCGTCCAGCTCTGCTCGAGGCCCCGGCGGACTTGAGGGATGCGTCTTCATCGAGCGCGCGTCCAACTTTGCTCGAGGCGCCAGCGGATTTGAGGGGCGCATCTTCGTCGAGCGCGCGTCCGGCTCTGCTCGAGGCGCCAGCAGACTTGAGGGGCTGGTTGTCGTCGTCCGCGGCGCGGTTGGGCCGGCTGGTCGCACCGGCGGACTTGAGGGGTGCGTCTTCATCGAGCGCGTGTGCAACTCTGCTCGAGGCGCCGGCCGACTTGAGCTTAGGCTCGTCATCCGCTGTACGCCCTGGCTGCTCGAGCCTGGCCTGAGACAGCTCGCCTGCGGCATGTCCCGAGAGCGCGGAAATGGCGAAGCTGGCTGCGGCCAGCGAAACGATCAGTGCGCGCATGAGCGCTCTCCTGTTGACGCTGCCCGTCTGCTCACAAGACCCCCGGTCAGCGGTGCGGGGCTCGGTGCCGGGCCAGGGCAAGCTCCGGCAACGAATCATCGCAGCAGCAGCCCGGATGCGCAATGCCGCATCGGGGATATGAGGTATCACTTTCGTTCCATCATTGCGAGGTCGCCTTCCATGCCGATCGCCCGCAGCAACGGCATCAAACCCTGCTTCGAGGGATGACCAGGGAGCTCTGTGCAACGGACGCGCAGGAAGCGTTGTAGCGCTCGCCGGTGCGCCTAATGTCGAGAGTGGAACGCCTGCTTTCCGAACTAGCCAGCTTCTGCTTCACCCGAAAATCTCCCCCACGCTTAACCTTACACCCGGCAAAGCTTGCGGAGATACCACATCGGTTAGCCCGAACTGGAGCTCTTGGCTGTACCCCATCGAGGTCGGATTGCGAAAGACCTCGATGCGCTTCGCTTGCACATCGACGACCCAATACTCGGGAATCCCGTGCTGGGCGTACAACGACAGCTTGGGTCCTCGATCGTATTCCAATGTCTTGTCCGACACCTCGATTACGGTCAGCACGTCGGCTGCACTCGGCAGCGACGAAGCGTACCGATCGGCGCGAAGCTTGAGCAGCATCAGATCAGGTTGAGGTTCGGACCTCGGCGCCAGGGTGAGCGGATTCCCGGTTGACAGCCGAAACTGATTTGCCGCCTGTGGTGCCAGCAGTGCAACCAAAGTGTCAACCACGGACGCATGCTTGGGAGCGATCGGTGCCATCTCGATCAACTCTCCCTCGATCAACTCCACTCGGCTATCCTCGGTGAGCACGCCCGCTGCACCCAGCTTGTGATAGTCCTCGACGGAGAGCTTGTACCGAATGGGAGTAAATACCGCGCTCATGAGGTTGCTCTGTAGATTGCGCTTTTGTCGAGTAGTTTACCGCGAAGACCGCCAGCTAACGCACCAGCTGATTGATCTCGATGATCGGCATCAGCACGGCCAGCACGATGCCTGGCACCACCGCCCCCCATCAGCAGGATCAGCAGCGGTTCGAGCAGGGTTGCGGCGGAGGTGGCGCGCCGTTCGACCTCGCGTGTCTGGTTGTGGGCTGCGTGCGCCAGCATCTTGGACAGCTGGCCGGTGGGTTCGCCCACTTCGATCAGCCGGACCAGCACGGGCGGAAACGCAGGGCGCAGGGCGCGGGCTAGCTGCAGGCACTTGCCGTTGAGGTCCCCCGGAGCCAAAACGCTATATCGTTAAACATCCAATTCCTGGAAAATGCGAATTGAGCGTGGTATGGTATAGCTATGATGCGAGATGAGATACACCTGCCAGCCTCCCGCGCCCGCCTTGCGGCGGTGCTACGTGCCACCAAGGAGGTGGTGTCGATCGACGCGGTCGCGCAGACGCTTGACCTGGATCGGTCTGCGGCCGCGAAGCTGCTGTCGCGCTGGCGCCAACAGGGTTGGCTGCGGCGCGTCGGCCACGGCCTATATGTCCCCGTGCCGCTCGATCTGGCTGGCAGCGAACAGGTTGTCGAAGACCCCTGGGTGTTAGTCCCGACCCTGTTCGGACAATGCTATATCGGCGGATGGACTGCCGCCCACCACTGGGAGTTGACCGAACAACTCTTCAATGAAACCGTTGTCTTCACGACGCGCCGGATTGGCGAAAAGCGCGTAGCCGCGCAGGGCGTAGTCTTCCTGCTTCATCGCGCTGCGACGAAGCGCCTTTTCGGCCTTAAGCCGGTCTGGCGCGGAACAACGCGCGTGAGTGTCTCGGACCCGGCGCGCACGTTGATCGATATGCTGGCGATGCCGGAAACCGGCGGCGGAATTGATCACGTTGCCGAGTGCGTGGCCGCGTATCTGAATACGCCGGGCCGCGACCGCCCCCTGCTGATCCGCTATGCCGAGCAGTTCGGCAACGGCGCCGTTTTTAAACGACTCGGTTTCCTGGCAGAGACTCGGTTCCATGACGAAGAACTTGCCGCCGCATGCAGTGAACGGTTGACGCAGGGCTATGCCCGGCTCGATCCCGCACTCCTGTGCCCGCAGCTAGTCACCGCCTGGCGGCTCTGGGTACCGGAGCGCTGGAAGCGGGGCACTCCATGATCGACAAGCGCGAAATCCTCGAAACGGCCTCCGCGCTCGGGCTGTTGCCCAATGTTGTCGAGAAGGACTACGTTCTAAGCTGGGTGCTTGCCGGAATCCATGCCCACCCGGAGCTCGCCGATTCTTGGGTGTTCAAGGGCGGAACTTGTCTGAAGAAGTGCTACTTCGAGACGTACCGATTTTCCGAAGACCTCGATTTCACGCTGCGCGACGAGCGCCATCTCGAAGAGGGCTTCTTGCGGCGTGCGCTTGGTGATGTCGCCAACTGGGTCGCGGACCAATCCGGCCTCGCGATGCCAGTCGATCAGCTCGGACTTGATCTCTATGCAAACCCGCGCGGGCGCGTCTCCTGTCAGGGCAGGATCGGTTATCGCGGACCGGTATCTCCGGGTGGAGGTGGATGGCCAAAGCTCAAGCTCGACCTTACGGCGGACGAAAGGCTTGTGCTGGCGGCTGTGCGGCGCGAGGTTTTCCATCCGTATTCCGACCGCCCCGGAGACGGGCTCTGGATCAATTGCTACGCGTATGAGGAAGCCTTTGGTGAGAAGATAAGAGCGCTCGCCGAGCGGACTCGTCCCCGCGATCTCTATGACGTCGTGAATCTCTACCGTCATGGTGACAGTCGCCCTTCGGCGGCGGTGTTGCGCGACGTCCTTGAGCAGAAATGCGCCTACAAGGCAATCGCATTGCCGACGCTGGAAGCTCTTGAACCGCATCGCCCCGATCTGGAGGCGATGTGGGAAAACATGCTTGGCCACCAGCTTCCCCAGCTGCCGCCAGTGGCGGACTTCTGGGCTGCGCTGCCGGAAATCTTCACCTGGATCATGGGCAGGGCGGAAGCGCCGCAACGCGCGCGCATCGAGCCTGGCTCCGGAGAGCTTTCGGTCCGGAGCCGTGTCCTACCGATGGGCGTTCCGATCCGCGCGCGCGCGCCGCTCGAAATCATCCGCTTCGCGGCGGCGAATTACCTCTGCGTCGATCTGATTTATGATGGCAGCGTGCGCCGCATCGAACCGTATTCGTTGCGGCAGACGGCAGAAGGCAATTTTGTGCTGCACGCCATCCGCAGCGATTCCGGCGAGCATCGCTCTTACCGCGTAGATCGGATGCACGGCGCGTCGGTCACCGTGCAGGCGTTCACGCCGCGCTATCTTGTCGAGCTGACTAGTGATTCGACATTGGGTTCCGTGCAAAGCGACCCTATGAGCGCATCGTCCAAGGGTCATAGCTCGCCAGCTAACGCACCAGCTGGTTGATCTCGATGATGGGCATCAGCACCGCCAGCACGATGCCGAGCACGACCGCCCCCATCAGGAGGATGAGCAGCGGTTCGAGGAGGGTTGCGGCGGCGGTGGCCCGCCGTTCGACCTCGCGTGTCTGGTTGTGGGCGGCGTGTGCCAGCATCCTGGGCAGCTGGCCGGTGCCCTCGCCCACTTCGATCAGCCGGATCAGCACGGGCGGGAACGCCTTGGTCGGGCGCAGTGCCCGGGCGAGCCCCACGCCTTCCCGCACCCGGTGGGTCGCTTCCATCACCGAGGCGCGCAGCACGGAATTAGTGAGCGTCGCCTCGGCGGCGGCCAGCGCCCGCAGGATGGGTACTCCGGCCTCGACCAGCATGGCCAGCGTAGACGCGAACCGGGCGGTATCGATGCCCTGCGCGAGCCGCCCGAACAGGGGAAGTCGGAGCACGGCGCGGTCCCAGGCTGCCTTCGGCCCCGGGCGCCTGAGCGCGACGCGGACCCCGTAGGCGCCGGCGGCCAGAATCACCAGCAGCCAGAGACCGGCCACGCGCAGGAAGCCCGACATCGCGAGCAGCACGCGCGTCGGCCACGGCAGCGCCTGGCGCGTCTGCTCGAATACCTGGACCACCTGCGGGACGACGTAGATCATCAGGAACAGGACGATCCCGAACGCGATGACGGTGACCATGGCCGGGTAGGCGGCGGCGGCCAGCAGCTTGCCGCGAAAGGCCTGCCGCTCCTCCAGGTATTGCGCGAGCCGTTCCAGCACCAGGCTGAAACTGCCCGCCTGCTCGCCCGCGGCGACGGTGGCCAAATACACCTGGGGAAAGACTTTCGGATGGCGCCCCAGCGCTTCGGCGAACCGATGTCCCGCCGTCACGTCCGCTCGCACGGCGCGAAAGATCTCGCGTTGCGCATCGCTGTCCGCCTG
>JBGPMS010000314.1:0-6712 GCA_041487115.1 Gammaproteobacteria bacterium | reverse complement strand
CTCGGCGTAACCGTCGGGGTACGCCGGCTGATTGGTCCGCGCATCGTACTTGTCCGTGGCGCCCACCGTGTGCAACAGCTCATGCGCGATGACGACGTTGTTCTCCGCCGCCTGCGCGTTGGACGCGAAGGCATGCACCACGCCGATCAGCCCCTTTTGCAGGCCGAGGGAATGGCTCACGCGCTCGCTCACGGCCGGGTCATGGTAGAGAACGAACATGCGCACGTGCGGCTTGGGCCCGTCGAACGCCGCGTGAACCCAGGCCCAGTAACGCAACTGCAGACTCCACAGCATCACCTGCAGCGCGTTGCTGCCGAAGGGCGGAGGCGGCGGCACCCGCTGCACCTGAGGAGCCAGATACATCTCGACCGGCGAGGACAGGGGCAGACCGTAGCGCGCGGCCTCGTCCTTCATGAATTCGGCGATCGCGCCGAATGTGTCGGGCGTCAGCGCGCGGATGTAGCGTTCCGTGGCTGGCCTGCCGTCGGCGCTGATCGGAAAGACCGCGACCCGCAGTGGCCGCTCCCAGGACGTGGTGCGCAGCTTGGTGAGCCAGGCGCCTCCTCCGACGATAACGAGGACGCTGAGCAGGATGACGATGCGCAGGGCACGGAACACCCTCTCAGATCCGCTCGACGATCGTCGCGGTCGCCTGCCCGTGTCCGATGCACATCACCTGCAGCCCGAACGTTCCGCCGGTCGCCTCCAGACCGGCGAGCATCTTGGACATGAGCCCACCGCCGGTGGCGCCGAGAGGATGGCCGTGAGCGATCGCACCGCCCCAGGGATTCACCTTGGCCATGTCGGCCTTCAATTCCCGCGCCCAGCTCAGGACCACTGCGGCGAACGCTTCGTTGATCTCGATCCAGTCGATATCCTGCAGGGTCAAGCCGGCCTTCTTGAGCGCCATCCGGGTCGCCGGGATCACGCCGGTGAGCTGCAGGATGGGGTCGGACCCGGTGACCACGCGCGCCAGGAAACGCGCTTTCGCGTCGAAGCCGTCCGCCTTGGCCACCTCGGCATTCGCCACCAGAACGGCCGAGGCGCCATCCGAAATCTGGCTCGAGTTTGCGGCGGTGATCACACCCTTGCCCTCGGGGCGAAAGGCGGGTTTCAGGCTCGCCATCTTCTGCTCGTCGACGCGCGCGCGCACGCCCTCGTCGCGGTCAACGGTGATCTTCTGCGCCTCGGGGCTCACACCGTCCACCGGCAGGATCTCGCGGTTGAGTCCGCTCTCCTGCGCTGCGTGTGCTTTGCGATGGCTGTCTTTGGCGAACTCGTCCAGCATCTGGCGTGACAGCCCCCACTTCTCGGCCACGCGTTCGGCGCTCTCGCCCTGGTGAATCAAGTGGTGCTGCTTGAACAGTTCCGGGTTCAAGGCCTCGAACCCGTTGACACCTTCGCGTCCCAGGCTGATGTCCAGGAACATGGGTACTCGCGTCATGCTCTCGACACCCGAGGCGATGACATAGTTCATGTCGCCCGCCGCGACGGCCTGCGCCGCGAAGTGCACCGCCTGCTGGCTCGAGCCACACATGCGGTTCAAGGACACGCCCGGAACCTCGACCGGGAAGCCGGCCAACAGCACGCCCAGCCGCGCCGGGTTGGCGCCCTGCTCACCGCACAGCGTCACCGTGCCGTCCACCACGTCTTCGATCTTGTCTGGATCGATGCCGGCCCGCTGGACGAGGCCCTTCAACGCCAGGGCGAGGAGGCTGTCGGGCCGCTGCTCGCGCAACGCTCCACCCCGGCGGCCGAAGGGTGTGCGCAGCGCTTCGATGATCACTGCTTCTGGCATATCGTCTGTCCTCCAAGACCGAACCACAGGACCGCACCGCCGCGGTTCGCCTACCGCTTGGACAGCTCGCGCGCGATGATGTTGCGCTGAATTTCGCTGGTGCCCTCATAGATCTGCAGCACCTTGGCGTCGCGGAACAGTTTCTCCACCGGGTACTCGGTACTGTAGCCCATGCCGCCGAACACCTGTACGGCTTCGGTCGCCGCCCACATGGCGTTGTCGGCGGCGAAGGTCTTGGCGTAGGCGGCCTGCAGGGTGTTGCGGCGGCCCGAGTCGAGCAGCCACGCCGCCTGGTGGACCAGCAGGCGCGCCGCCTCGAGCCGTAGCGCCATGTCCGCCAGCTTGTGGCCGATGGCCTGGTGCTCGATGATCGGTCGGCCCATGGTATGGCGCGTCTTGGCGTACTCCAACGCTTCGTCCAGGCAGCGCTGGATCAATCCGACGCCCAGCGCAGCGATCAGCGGGCGCGAGCGGTCGAACACCTTCATGGCAACTAGAAACCCGTCACCTTCGCCGTCGATCAGCGCGCTCGCCGGCACCTCGACGTCGTTGAGGAAGACCTCCGCCGCCGGTGCCGCGCGCTGACCCAGCTTGCCTAGCGGCTTGCCCACCGAGAGCCCAGGCGTGTCTCGGTTCACGAAGAACGCGCTGATCCCGCGATGCCCGGCCTCCGGGTCGGTCTTGGCGAAGATCACGAACATGCGCGCAAGGGGCGCGTTCGAGATCCAGACCTTGCTGCCGTTGAGAATATAGCGATCGCCTTTTCTGATCGCGCGCGTCTTGATGCTGGCCACATCGGAACCTGCCGCAGGCTCGGTCACCGCGTAGGCGCCGAACTCCCCCGCCTGCAGCCGGCCGAAGGCCTCACGCTTCTGTTGCGGCGTGCCGGCGACGTGGAACACGTCGCCGAATATCGTGTTCAACCCGAATGCGCCCGCGATCCCGGTACATGCCCAGCCCAGCTCCTCGGTCACCAGCGCCAGGTCGAGCGCACCCCAGCCGCTGCCGCCGAACTCGACGGGCACGGTCATGTTCGCCAGCCCCACTTCGCGGGCCTTGTCGAACACGTCCTGTGGGAAGCGCGACTCGCGGTCGCACTGCGCCGCCACCGGCTGGATCTCCTGGCGCGCAAACTCTCGCGCCGTCTGCCGGACCAGCTTCTGCTCGTCGGTCAGTTCGAAGTTCATAGGTCAAAGGCTTTGGCCACGGGGAACGCAGAGAAAGACCCGAGTCTCAGCTCGCAGCCCACTTCCAATCGCGGAACTGCTCCCGCAGCTTGGTCTTCAGGAACTTGCCGGTGGAGGTACGCGGAATCGCCTCCACGAAGACATAGCCATCGGGCATCATCCACTTCACGAACTGCTTCGACAAGTGGCCGCGAATGTCGGTCTCGCTCGCCTGCATCCCGGATTTGAGCACGATGACCGCCAACGGACGCTCGGCCCATTTGGGATGGGGGATCGCGATCACCGCCGCCTCCTGGACCGCCGGGTGGCCCATGATGGCGTTTTCCAGATCCACCGAGCTGATCCACTCCCCGCCCGATTTGATCAGGTCCTTGGTGCGATCGGTGATCTTGATGAACCCGAACCGATCGATCGAGGCCACGTCCCCGGTCCGCAGCCACCCGTCCGGCGCGAAATTTTCCGCCGCCGGCTGATTGTAGTAGCTGCCCGTGATCCACGGGCCGGACACCTGTATCTCGCCCACCGTCTTGCCGTCCCAGGGCGCCTCGCCAGCGTCGGCTACCGCGCGCACGTCCACCAGCGGCAGTGGATAGCCCTGCATGGCCAGGACCGCGAACCGCTCCGCCTCGGACAGATGCGCCTGTTGAGCGGTGATCTTCGACACCGTGGCAAGGGGCGAGGTCTCGGTCATGCCCCAGCCCTGGATGATCTGGATGCCGAACCTGGCGTAGGCGCGGATCATGGCTTCGGGCACGGCGGAGCCGCCGACGGTAAGGCGCAGCAGCGGATGGAACTTCCACCGTCCGGGGTTCTTCTCGATGAGCTGGATCATCGGCAGCCAGATGGTCGGCACGCCACAGGAAATGGTGACGCGCTCGCTCTCGATCAGCGGCAGCAGATCGGCGGCGTGCAGATGCGGGCCGGGAAACACCATCTTCACGCCCAGCATGGCCGCGGTATAGGGCACGCCCCAGGCGTTGGCATGGAACATGGGCACCACGGGCAGGATCACGTCGTTGCCGCCGATACCGATGGCGTCCGGCAGCGCCTGCACCAGCGAGTGCAGGATCTGCGAGCGGTGCGAGTACACCACTCCTTTCGGCTTGCCTGTGGTCCCCGACGTGTAGCACATGGCACACGCATCGTTCTCGTCCAGCTCCGGGTACTCGAAGTCGCCGGTGGCCGTGCGCAGCACCGCCTCGTAGTCGTCGAACCCGGGCGGCACCGCGTTGCCCGTAAGCGGCACCACGATCACGCGCTCGAGGTTGACTTTGCGGCGGAACTGCTCGAACAGCGGCAGCAGCACGTCGTCCACGACGAGGAAGCGGTCCTGCGCATGGTTGGCGATGAAAGCGATGTCGTCGGGCGCAAGCCGCAGGTTGAGCGTGTGCATCACGCCGCCGGCCACGATCACGCCGAAGTAGGTTTCGTAGTGGGCGTAGTGGTTCCACATGAGCGTGGCGACGCGGTCGCCGCGCTTGAGCCCCGCGCGCTGCAGCGCCTCGGCCAGCTGCCGCGTGCGGCGATAGAAGTCCGCGTAGGTGTAGCGGTGCAAGGACTTGTCCGGCATGCGCGAGACGATCTCCTGGCCGCCGAACAGCTTCCCCGCCCGCTCCAGAAAATGCGAGAGATTGAGCGGGACGCTCATCATGGTCGAGCGCATATCGTTCCCCCTTCGCCGCGTCGTCCTGCGCGGCTGCCTCTCCAGTCCCACCATGCGCACGCACAGAGCACGGAGCACAGTCGAAAACCGTCTCGCACCGGGCTTGCGGTCATCCGTGCTCCGAGTGATCCGACGTACATCAGCCGGGCAGGCGGCTGAAGCGGATGGTGCCCTTCTCGATGCCTTCCTGCACCACCGACAGCCCGCCGCTGGCGATCATCCACTCGAGCCGATGGTCCCGGTACTGCCGCTTGATCTTGCCCTGGGCCAGCAGGGCGGCAAAGTCGGGCAGGTTCGCGATCACCTGCTTCATCTGGTCGATCACCTTCGCCACGCTGGGGCGCTGGTTGACTCGCGTCAACCAGGCGGCAAGCGCCGAACCCGCCGCTGGCGTGTAGCCATAGGCGGCAGAACGGTTGATGTACGGCGCGCAGGCGATATCGCCCCAGCCGAAGCTGTCGCCGTTGAACCAGGGCTGGCCGCCGAGCTGGCCGTCCAGCCAATGCTGCAACTGATCGATGTTGCTCTTGGCGTAGCCCACCATCTTGTCGGCCAGCGCTCCGCTGGCGCGCTTGAAGCGAGTGACCTCCATGACGCCCCAGTTGTTGGGCTCGTACAGCCCGTCCATGACGTCCTCGATCATGCGCACGCGAGCCCGCTCCGCCGCGCCTTTGGGCAGCAGCGGAGGACTGGGCCACTTGTCCTCCAGATATTCCAGGATGATAGTGGAGTCGAACACCTTCACATCGCCGTCGATCAACGCGGGGACCTCGGCGCGTGGACTCGCCTCCACGAACACCCCGCTCGTGGTGCCGTTCGCCATCCCCTCCGGCAAAACGGCCTGGAACTCGAGTCCCTTCTCCAGCAACCCCATCTTCACCTTCATCGCGTAGGCGGACAGCGGGTGTTCATACAGCGTGAGCATTCTTGTATTCTCCTCGGGCTACCCAATCGACCGCAGAGGCGCACTGCGCCTCCGTGCTTCAAGTGGTAATCAGTACCACCTTGCCGCTGACGCGCTTGTTGAGGACCTCGTTCAGGGCCTCGGCAGCGCGCTCCAGCGGGTACGTGGCGTGGATGTGCGGCTTGACCTTGCCGTCCAGATACATTCGCAACAGCTCTTCGTTGTTGCGGCGGTTGTTTTCCGGCTCCGTTCGGGTGAAAGCACCCCAGAACACGCCGACGATGGAACAGCCCTTCAACAGCGGGAGATTCAACGGCACCTTGGGAATCTCGCCGGCGGCGAAGCCGACCACCAGGAAGCGGCCGTTCCAGGCCATGTCGCGCAACGCCGGTTCGGAGTAGGGGCCGCCCACCGGGTCGTAGACGACGTCGACCCCCCGTCCCGCGGTGATGACCTTGATGCGGGCGCGCAGGTCCTCTGTGGCGTAGTTGACCAGTTCGTCCGCACCGTTGTCCTTGCACACCTGAAGCTTGGCGTCGCTGGAGGCTGCGGCAATCACCCTCGCGCCCATGGCTTTCCCGAGCTGGATTGCCGCCAGCCCCACGCCGCCCGACGCCCCCAGCACCAGCAGCGTCTCACCGGCCTGGAGACGAGCACGGTCCTTCAGCGCGTGATACGAAGTGCCGTAGGTCAGCACGAAAGCGGACGCCGGCACGAAGTCCATGGCGTCGGGCATGGGGATGACCTTGTCGGCATCGGCCAGCATTTCCTCGGCGAAGCCGCCGAAGGTGCTGGCCGCGATCACGCGATCGCCCGGCTTGAGCCCGACGACGCCCTCGCCCAGTTCCTTGATCACGCCCGCGACCTCTCCACCGGGGGAGAAGGGCGGCTCCGGCTTGAACTGGTACTTGCCCTGGATGATGAGGGTATCGGGAAAGTTCACCCCCGCGGCTTTCACGCTCACCACGACCTGGCCTTTGCCCGGCCTGAGCGATGGCACCTGCTCCACCACCAGCTTATCCGGTGGTCCCAGCTCTTTGCATAGCACTGCTTTCATGGCTCAGCTCTGTTCGAGAATCTTCTCCACCTGCCGCCATCCAGCCTCGGCCATCGGGCGCGCCCGCTTGCCCGATTCGATCGCCTTCTCGCTCACGGCCGTG
>JBGPMS010000313.1:0-6760 GCA_041487115.1 Gammaproteobacteria bacterium | reverse complement strand
CGCCACACGCACAGAGGTCCTGCTGATCGACCAGGTCGTGCAAACCGGCAACCGCGTGGTCAACGACAAGAACCCGGTGGACGCGAGCCTGCTCGGACAGGATCTCGCCATCCTGGCCGGCGTGCAGGATAGCAAGGGCAATTGGGAGACGCGCCTTCTCACGTTCACCCTGCAACCGGCCGGCGACGACACCCTGATAGGCGGTGACGGCGCGGACCTGCTGTTCGGCCAGCGCGGGAACGATGTCATGCAAGGGGGCGACGGTAACGACTACCTGGAAGGCAACGAAGGCGACGACCACTTGCAGGGAGACGCGGGCAACGACGTGCTGATCGGCGACAACAGCTACAACTTCGTTGCCACCGCCGAAGCGCTCCCCCAAGTGGCGCACGGCTACGAGATCGTGACCGGTGAGCCGAGGCCATGCGGGGTTGTGCCCGACCTCGGTCCGGTGCTGCTGCCGGGAACCGCGTTGACGCCCTCCGGCGTCCAGGCCATCACGCCGTTCGGTGCCGCGCTCTATGAGGGCGCCCGCAATCTCGCTGTCACCGCCGGCTTGCCCGTCCTGCGCGACGCCAACGGCCGCGTCGTGCAAGCCTTCGCCTCTCTGGTCCCGGCGGTGGAGAATCATCTCAGCCTGGTCGCGGGCAACGACGAGCTGCTGGGCGGCGCGGGTGACGATCGCTTGATCGGCGACAACAACGCGGTGATCGCGCCGTTCCAGTCCGGAGTCGCCGGCATGCTGACGGACTTCGAGCATGCCATGGCACAGCTCGCGATCGTGGAACGCGTGCTGCCGCCGCATCCGGTGACGGTGCCCGCGGTGGCGAGCGATCTGCTCGAAGGCGACGAAGGTGACGACGTGCTGGTGGGTGACAACAATTTGATGTTGATCGGCACCGCATCCACCACCGGCGCGCTGCAAGGTGGGTTGGCGCAGGCCGCCCATGACTTCGACGCCGCGGTCTCCGGCTTTGCCGGCAAGGTCAAGGGCAAGCCCGGGCCCGTGGGCTTCACCACGAGCCGCGATTTCCTGCAGGGCGGCGATGGCAACGATCGGCTGGTGGGAGACCATGTCGTTACAGTAGCGCTCGCGATCGACGGACCGGCAGGCTCCAGCGTCAAGACCGATTGGCTGCAGAAAGTGAAGCTGCCGAGCCTGGTGGTGGGTGGCGACCAGGATCTGCTGAGGGGCGACGGCGGCGACGATACGCTGGTGGGCGACTCGCACGTCGCGGTGGTGGCCGGCGTAGGCACGAGCCCCTTTGCACCTATCGCCGATACTTCGCTCGTGCCGGGGGCCGATGCACTGCTAGCGATTCCCGATGATGCCCGTTCCGGCACGGCCATCGTAGCGGACCCGCTGTCGGCGCTGGGAGCGCGCGGGTTGCCGTTCCTTCCCGCTGTGCAAGCTGGCGCGGGCACCGGATCGGGCTTCCACACCGTGGCGCTCGGACGAGCGCTCGATTCGCTGACCATCAACGGCGCGTTGGACACGTTGGACGGCGGTGACGGCGACGATCTGCTCATCGGCGACGGCAGCGTTCAAATCGCCGCCTACGTGCAAGGGCCCTTCGCCACTCTGACGCCCGGAACGATGCATCCCGACCGGCAACTCGTGGTCGTGAACACTCTGGTGGGCGACGTGCAGCTCAACGGCTCGCAGGACCAGCTCGCGGGCGGTGCAGACAACGACCTGCTGATCGGCGACTTCAGCGCCGTAGCGGCGGGCGTAGTGGCCGGGCCGGTGCTCACGGTGGGCGCCGGGCAGGCCAACAACAAGCAGAACCAGCAGCGCAACGACGATCTCGTGCAGTTCGTCGGACTGATCGGGAATCTGCGCGCTGAAGGCGACTTCGATGTGTTGCGTGGCGACACCGGGGACGATGCGTTGATCGGCGATCAATACGTGCTGGTGGCGGGCGTGATCGCCGGGCCGGTGATCCAGGGCAGCGCGGCGGCGACTGGCTTCACGTCCGACAAACACTTCCAGGCCGCGGTGGAGTTCACCGAGCTCGTCACGAGCGTGAACCTGGTCGGCGCGGGCGATGCGCTGTTCGGCGGCGATGGCGATGACACGCTGATCGGCGACAGCAACACGCTGATCGCGGGCATCCAGCGCGCAGCCGTGCTGGCCGGTCCGGCGGCACTGGTAGCGCAGGCCGCGTTCGAGCATCCCTACTCCGAAGCGATCGTGGATTTCGACGGGCTGGTGGGCACGCTCACCTCGATTGGCAGCCCGGACGAGCTGCATGGAGAGTCGGGCGCCGACGCGCTGGTCGGCGATGACCAGCTCACCGTGCTGGGCGTGGTCGAAGGCGATCTGCTGGTCGCAGGTCCCGGCGCACCGGCACTGCCGGCGAAGAAGACGCAGGACGCGGCGTTGGTGGAGTTCGACCGGCTGCTTGGCAGTGCAGACCTGCAAGGGACGATGGACGCGCTGTTCGGCGATGAGGGCGGCGACCTAGCCATCGGCGATGACGCGGTGCTGATTGCTGGAGTAGACGCCGGCGCAATCGTGCGCGCGGACGGCGCGCTGGCCCTTGCGATCGCGGCAGCGCAAGGGCGCCTGTCGGCGGAGGGCCAGGTGGACTTCGACCGGCTGGTGGACTCCGTGGTGCTGCACGGCGACGCCGACACCATCGACGGGGGTGCGGGCGACGATCGGCTGATCGGCGATCACCACGTGGCTGTAGTGGGCGCGGTCGCCGGGCCGCTGCTGGTGGCGCAAACGCCTGTGGGCGGCGGCTCGGGCGCGCTCACCGCGTCGGGTTCGGACTGGCTGGTGGATTTCACACCGCTGGTGAACAGCATCGAGTTGATCGGGGCTGCCGATTCACTCACCGGCGCAGGCGGGGACGACTGCCTGCTCGGCGACAGCCGCGTGGTGGTCACCGGCGCGGTAGAGGGCGATCTGGTGTCTGGCTTCGCGTCGGGAGCGTCGAAGCCGGCCGACCTGGTGCGCTTCAACTCGCTGGTCGCATCGATCAAGGCGACCGGAGCGAACGATCGCCTCGATGGTGGTGCGGGCAGCGACGAGCTGGTGGGCGACAACGCGTTGGAAGCGTTCGGCCACGTGTCCGGAGGCGCTGCTGCATCGGCTCTGTTGCCCGCGATCCATTACGCCAAGCTGTTTGGCAGCGCCAGTCTTTCCGGCGGCACGGACACGCTTCTGGGCGGTGACGATGGCGACGAGCTGGTGGGCGACAACGCCGCTGCGCTGATCGGCGTGCGGCTTTGCGATTTCGCCGGCGCGCTCTCGGTTGCGATCGACCAGCTGGCCGACAACGTGACGCTGGCAGCGGGCCGCGACACGCTCGACGGCGGCGCGGGTAACGATCGACTGTTGGGAGACAACCGTGTTGAAGCGGCAGCCGTCGAGGGCGCGCTGCCCGCCGGAGCAGCGCTGGCGCTCGATGTGCACACGCTGGTCTCGGGCAGCCTCACGGCGAAGGGCGCGGACGATCAGCTTCTAGGCTCAGCGGGGAACGATTTCCTGATCGGCGACAACCACGCCACCGTGGTGGCGCATGTGGCAACCGGCACCATCGATGGCGCGCTCTCGCTCGAGGTCGATGGAGCAATCGGGACTTTGCTGCTGGAGGCGGGTAAAGACACGCTCGACGGCGGCGACGGCACCGACATTCTGGTGGGCGATCAACACACCCTGATCGGTGCCGTGCTCGATCCCGCCAGCCGCCCTGCCGGCCCTGCCGGGACTGGTTCCGCCAATCTCATCGTCCACGAGCTGGTTCACGCCGCTCAGATCAAGGCCGCGGATGACAAGCTCGCCGGCGGTGCGGGCGATGACCTGTTGCTGGGTGACCAGCATACCGTCGTGGCCGCGTTCCTCGGCGCTTTCGCCTCGCCTATCGCCGCGAGCGTCAACCTGAAGGGCGAGCGCCTGGTCTCGCTCCTCGACGCCGCGGCAGGCAAGGATACGCTGCGCGGCGGTGATGGAAACGACACGCTGGTGGGCGACAGCGACACCTTGGTGGCGCTGATCGCAGGCGGTGCAGCCGCACCCACCGGTACCTTCGCCATGAAGACACTGATCGAGAATCTCAGCGTCGCCGCGAACACGGATAGTCTCAACGGGGAGGCCGGCACCGACCTGCTGGAGCAGGGCAATCGGGCGCTGGTCCCGAAGACGCTGGTGAAGACGAGCTCGATCGCCAGCTTGTCCAAGACCGGAGTGCCGGCGCGGCCGCCGGTCATCGATTGGAAGGGCGGGTTCTGCGGCGCGGGCTGTGACCCGCTCGCCTCAGCCGGTGCAGGCTGGCACGTTGGCTTCGTGACCACGTTGGCGCGCAGCGCGCAGGAGCAAAACCCGAACGCCGGCTTGCGGCTTCACCTGTAGCAGAAGATGGTCTGCGGCGCGCGACTTGTGGCCCGTAACGGTAACTCGGGCCCGCACGAAGCCACCATTCACGCCGCGCGTAAGGACGCCAGGCTGCGTCTCCGCCGCGAGATCGCGGACGTCTCCAATCTTGACGCGTCCGAGTCTCCGACGTGCGAGCAAGAAGGCATCGCGGTTCCTGCCGCAGCGCAGGGCGGCAGGAACGGTTCACGGCTTGATCCGCGCCGGCTGATAGCGCTGTAGCGTCAAAGTGAGCAGTCCGGCGGGGCCGAAAGCCAGCGGCACCGTTTGTTCTCCACCATCCAGTGTGATCGGCGCAGCCCCAAGCGAGAATGTGTAGGGCGTGAATTGCTTGACGGTCTCGCCAGCTCCGGTCCGGGTAAAGATGACGATATAGGTCTCGGCGGCGTTGCTCTGATTGATGAACACGTTACCGAGAAAATCAGACGCCCGGGTGTGCTTGAAGTCCTCACCGGCGATGTGCCGCGTCACCTGGAAATTCGCATCCAGCATGAGGACTTCCGGGCGCAGCACGAAGCTGCGCTCGGCGCCGAGCACCGTACCCTCGCTGTCGACGCTCAGCACCAGCGGGCCGCTGTAAACAGGCAACCGCACTGCGTAAAAGTAGCTCTTGCCCGACTCGAAGGCGAACGCCGGGCTAGCCGGCCCGAGCTTTACGGATTGCGGTTTGTCGACCTGCAAAGATGCGTAGTGCATCTCGGAATAGCTCTTGCAGCAGACCGGTGCGGCCTCGAGCGCGGACATCTGGTCGTGCACTGTCGTCGCGCAGCCGCCGCACGCCAGTCCCGCTACGAGCGACCAGCGCGCCAGGCTCATTTCAGATCTTTCGCGATCTGCGTCGCTACGATCCCGGTGGCGCCCCGGAGTCCGTCGGACGCGCGATTGGGATCGGCTTTGAGCGCATTGAAGTCCTGGAAGCTGAAAGTCGCATCCGGGTAGATCTGCTCGCCGCCCTTGGGCACATGCCCGTCCGTTACGAAGATGGTTGCGGTGTAGAGAACGGTCTTGCTTCGCGCGTCCACCAGGCGTGCGGGCACGAACATCGTCGGCAGATAGGGTGTAGATACGAATTGCGCCCAATATCCAGCCGTCTTGATGGTCGCGTCGAGGTACGCATCGCATTCGGCCGCAGGGTAATCTTTGAGGAAATCGACACGGGGCTGGTCTCCCGCGTCCACGAGTACCACTTCGAATCCGCTGTCGACCAGTGCCTTGCTCAATGCTTCCGTCAGATCGGGTCCGAGACGAATGTACTTGTCGACCTGCTGCTGCGTAAAGGTTTTGCTCTTGCTGCTGATATCCTCGGCTGCGATCAGCCCGCCGATCAGTCCGAAGCCCGCCCCCGGATGGTTGACGAGGTTCACGCTGTAGTCGGCCGGATTGGCCACCTTGACTAGGCCGATCTTTTTGGTCTCGCTATGGGCAGCTTTGTTAAATTGCTGGTTGGGTACCGAAACACATCCGCAGCAAACGACTACACACGCGATCAACAGATGACGCAGCGACATTTGCCTTCTCCCCTGAGGCAGTTGAACCAAGGCCCGGGATGCTAAGCGAGCTGCCTCGCCGCGTTCCTTCGGCCGACCACGATCGACGCGTCCGATTGCGACGCCGATTCAAGATACAAGCCATCCGAGCCGATCACCATATGCCTTCATCGCGGATCGTGGGCCGCCGGATCTCGCCTCTTGGCCGCGACGTTGCCACGTTCGCGCCAGCCCGCCCAACGTTCCAGTCGCCATTATGCGCGCGTGCGGCGGATCGGATAGGCTCCACTCCACACCTCAGTCTTGTACAAATGTCTTGTACAAATGTTAGGTGTCGCCGACCCATCGGTATGCGATCTGTAAGTGCCCGTAGGGTATCTTTTCCCGGCGCAGGAGAGCTGCCGCGCAGGAAGTCTCCGGCTCAAGCCGTCTCGAGAGTGGGACCGTGAACAGGATCGCGCGGGCAAGCGAGTGGGGCAAAAATGACTCGGAGTCAGCGCTGAATGCTGCGCTTTCTGCCCGTGCAGGGCATATTATGTTATACAGTCCCGGCGCAGACACGTAATCGTTCTCGCGGCCCGGCCGACTCGCGTTTGCATCGCGAGCGCCTCCGATGTCGGCATGAAGGGAGTAGTCTGAGTAAAGGCTTTCTGGCAATCGAACGGTTACAAGATGCTTACTCACACGTAAGTGAAACAAGCCGGTCAGGCTTCCAGCATATTCCGTGTGACTTTGGATATTTGAGCGTCGTCGACTTTCGAGCGACGCGATGGGCATGTGGCGCGCCTCTCACCTTAAGGGAGGGGACCAGCGGAGACGGCGCGCGCGGGATCGGAGCCGATCCCGCTTTGTCGTGCGCGACTGTCGTTGAGCGCTCAACGCCCTGAACGCT
>JBGPMS010000312.1:0-6783 GCA_041487115.1 Gammaproteobacteria bacterium | reverse complement strand
TTGCGGCGGTGCCGTTCCGGTTCAGTGCGGCCCGCCGGATTGAAAGGCTGCGCGCGCCTCCGCGGCGAGTTGCCCTACGTTGTCGCCGGTCAAGCTAAGCAGGAATCCCACCAGCGCCTGTTTCTCCTCTGCGGTGAGGTTCAGTGGGCGCAGCAGCGCATCCTTACCCGGGTTTTCGACGCCGCCCCGGTCGTAGAATTCGATAACCTCGCGCAATGTCGCGAGCGACCCGTCGTGCATGTAGGGTCCGGTCAGCGCGACGTTGCGTAGACTGGGAGTCTTGTATGCCCAGCGGTCTTCGGACTGGTGCGTCACCTCGAACCGGCCTTCATCGCGCAGGTTCGCACCGAACAGCATGGCCATCGCGGCGGCGGATACTTCCGCCGTCGCGCCCCCGCCCAGCGGCACCGACAGGCTGCGGTTCCCGACACTTGCGTGCAGCCAACCCACGCCGGTGTTATGGAAGCGATGATCGGTGAACAGCGCGTGACCCGCCGCAACCCTGTGACAGGCGGTGCAGCCGGCCTTGCCGCGGAACAAATCAAACCCTGCGCGCTCGGGCGCGGTCAATGCGGAGGTGTCACCCCCGAAGTACCAGCGGTCGAAGCGGGAGTTTCCGGCGGCCAGCGTGCGCTCGTAGCCGGCCAGGGCGATGGCGATCGTATCCTCGATCACGCCCTCTCCGGGGAAGGCGCGCTGGAATGCCACGGAGTAATCAGACAGCGCGCGGACCCGCGCTGTCAGGTCGGAGCGCGAGGCATTGCCCATTTCGTCCTCGGCTAGCAATGGGCTCCAGACCTGGTGCTCTAGGCTCGTTTCCCGGCCATCGTGGAACAGGTGCTGCTGAAACGCGACGTTGAGAATCGTGGGCGCGTTGCGACGAAGGCTGCGCCCCTCGATCCCGATCGCGGTGGCCATCTCGTTGGCGGTGAAGCCCTGCTCCGGGATGTGGCACATGCCGCAGGACAGGGTGCCGTTGCGTGACAGGCGGCGGTCCATGAAAAGCTTGCGGCCGAGGTCTGCTCGGGCAGTGGTGCTGTCTGTCGGCGCCGCCAGAGGCGGCAATCCCAGCGCCGGATCGCCGCTGGCGATGTGGGGGAGCAGTGCGAATACCCCGCTGACTACGACCAGAGCGAGGCGGTGTGGACGGCGATAGGGCATGGCTCCCCGCCGGTGCGCGTTCAACGCACTTTCACGCCATCTTCCAGCAGCAGGGTCTGAATGTCGTTGACGATGACCTGCGGCATCAAGAAGCTGGTGGTATAGATCTCTCGCACCCACCCTTCCCGGTCGATCAGGAACAGTTTGAGTACGTGGCTGAGATTGCCCGGCTTGCCGGCTTCTGCTGCGTCCGCCGGCACTCTCACGTCCTGGCCTAACCCGTCCAGCACGGGCCGCAGGTCCTGTGAGGACGCGGTGGTGAGGAAATACCACGGCACCTGAGAGTGCTTGTTGGTCTCCGCATCCCCATAGGCGCGCATTACCTCGGGTGTGTCGTGCTTCGGATCGAAGCTGAGGCTCACCATGCGGATGCGGTTGCCCGTCGATCTGTGGCGGGCAAGGTCGCGCCTGATCTTCTGCAGGGTGTAGAGCGCCATCGGGCAGCCCCCTGCGTCGGCGCAGGAGGTGTACATGAGGCTCAACAGCGTGATGCGGCCCTGCGTGTATCTGGCCAGGCGCGTGCGCCGGTTTCCGGTGTCCAGCACGTCGCCGTCGGGCACGACCTGGATGCGCTCGAGCCGATAGGTCCCGGGCGCGCGCGGGATGAAGTCGGGCTTGGCGGTCGACACCTCATGAGGCAAAGCGTCGGGCAGCAGCAGTACCAGGGCGGCTGCCAGCAGTGCCGCCCTGGCCCTGGTGGCGCGCTCAGTGTGCGCGGGACGCCACATGCTCCGGGTCATCCTCGTAGGCCGCCTTGAGCGCCGTCGAGCCGAGCTTGATGTGGTGGGCGCGTCCCAGCCGCTCTTTGTAGAAGTCGACCTCGAAGGTCTGCGTCAGCTCGCTTCCGTTCCAGTTGAAGCCGCGGAGGAACTGCTCATCGTTCTCGCCCGTCTTGTCCCAGTTGGCCAGAAGCGAAGACGTGATGTAGACGCGCTTGCCATCCCAGCTCTGCGAGATCATGTTGACCTGTTTGCCGGTGACCTTCTCGTAGGTCTGCTTCGGGTGCTCGGGGTCGGACAGGTCGAAATAGCGTGTCTTGCCGTCCATGAAGGTGTTGACCCACAGCCCCTTGCCGTTGGCCGTGATGCTGATGTCCACCGGCAACGGGATCTTGGACGGGTCGCCGATCACGGCCACGTCTTTCGCCTGCCATTCGCCCGAGGCATCTTGCTTGATCAGCCAGATCTTGGAGGTGAGCGCGGTGGCCACCACGGCCCAGTTGTCGCCCTGGTTCAGCGACCAGCGCATCTCCAGCGGCGCGCCGGGCACGCTGAACACCTTCTGCGGCGTCATGGCCTTGAGGTCCCACAGCACCACCGTGTTGCCGAAGTGCTTCATGGCCTCGCCGTCTCCGATCAGCTCGCCCAGGTTGCGCATGTAGTTGTTCCAGCCGGTGAAGCTGGAGGTGAGCAGCGCGTTTTTCTGCGGGTTGATGGCGATGTCGTAGCCGTAGCCGTCGCCGCCCGCGTCGGTGGGCATCGGGTAGGTCCGGATCAAGTCGCCCCGGTTGTTGTAAAGGGCGAGACCGGTTACCCCGCCGTGGTCTTTGGTGTTCGACAGATTGCCCACCAGAATGCGGCCAGGGAGCGCGTAGAACGTGTGCGGTCCGACGAACCCGGTTTGCTCCGGCAGATCCGCGATGGTCCTTGCCAATCTCGGTCTGCCCGGGTCGGTGGCGATGTCGAATACGAAGATCTTGCTGTCGTCCAGATTGCCGGCCCACAGGTAGCGCCGGTCATCGCTCAAACCCATATGGTGCGGCTCTCCACGGCCCCCGACGGTGACGGTATGGACCACTTTGCCGAACTTCGGCGATGCCGGGTTCACGGCGATCGTGACAAGCTTGTCCGCGCCGTCACCTAGGCCGGGCACACCCAGCGTCCAGACGTAAGCGAAGTCCTCCTGGCCTTTGATCAGATTGCTGATGTAGGGCGAATTGCAAGTCTCGTCCGCCCTTGTGCTCTGCGTGACTGCGAACAGCCCACACAGCGCTGCGAGCGCAACCAGGTGCGTTCGACGACTCACCAGCGCGCCGATGATTCCAAACACTGACATGACATCCTCCTTTGTCGATGTTCCGCAGATCGCGGAGAACAACCCGTGAATCTACCGTAGTGGCTGCGAAATACGAACTAGGCAGACAGAATAAGTATAGACGGCCAAGCGCTAAGGGTCACAGCACGTGCCGCCCGTACCCCGCGACCAGGCCCACTGAATGACCGCCTCCTGGAATCCCTGTGCCGCCACGGCCTGGGGATGATTGATCAGGCTCACCACGACGAGGGTTCGCCCCCGATTGTCCATCATGTAGCCGGCGATGGCACGGACGCCCTCCAGATAACCCGTCTTCAAGTGGCCGCGGCCGACGCCGGGCGAATCGCTGAGGCGGCGGCGCAGCGTGCCGTCCACGCCCGGGATCGGAAGGGAGGCCGCATACTCGGGCATCAGCGGGCTGCGTGAAGCGTATAGCAGGACCTCGCCGAGGTGGCGCGGACTGATGCGCTCGGTACGCGATAGCCCGGAGCCGTTTTCGATTTGAAGCTCGGGGAAATCCAGATGGCTGCGTGCGAGCCAGTCACGCAACGCACGCGTCGCCTTCTCGGTGCTCACCGGAGGGTTGTCCGCGGCGAGCGATAGGGTCAGGAACAATTGCCGCGCCATCACATTGTTGCTGAACTTGTTGATGTCGCGGATCACCGCAGCGAGCGGCGGCGAGTCCCAGGTGGTCAGCAGCCGGGCAGAGTCGGGCACGAGGCCGTCGCGCACACGCCCGGTCAGGCTCCCGCCCAGCTCGCGCCACAGTTGCTGGAACAGCGCCAGCGCATACTCGTTCGGGCTCAGCAGGCTGAAGCTCTTCGATTTCTCTCCGCAGCCGTGTGGAAATACGCCAGTGAAGATCAGGCGCGCCTGCTCGAGAATCGCCTGCGGCTTCTCGGGCCAGAATTCGCAGTTCCCCGCGCCCAGGGTCAGCTGGTTCACGATGCTGATCTGAGGCAGGTCGGGGATGGCGAGGATCTTCACCGTGCCGCTGTCGTCCTGCGGAAGGAACTGCAGCCGCACCGCCTTGTAGTTGAGCAGCAGTGCGTCGGGGCCGACGTTGTAGGGCCGTGTGGGGTCGTTGTCGAACTGCGCCGGGTCGATCGGTTCGACGGCGAAAAAGCTGCGATCGAGGACCAGATCGCCCCGGATTTCCCTGACCCCGCGTGCCCGCACATCGCGCAGAAACAGCCACAGGTCCTCGATGGTGAGTTTGGGATCGCCGTATCCCTTCAGCACCAGGTTGCCCTGCAGCACGTCGCCGGTGAGCGTGCCGTCGAGCCAGGCGTCGGTATGCCAGCTGTAGTTCGGGCCGAGCAGCTCCAGGCCCGCCAGCGTAGTGAGCAGCTTCATGGTGGAGGCCGGATTCATCGCCCGATTGGCGTTGTGCTCCAGCAGCGGCCGCGTGGCACCCAGCTCGTGGATGTAGACCCCGACTGCGCTCGACGGGACCCCGGCGGTGAGCAGCGCCTCCCGCATCGGCGCGGGCAGCAGCGCCGACTGCGCGCAGGCAACGCCACTGGCGAGCAACAGCGCGAACGACGTTGCGCATACGATGCGACGGATCACAGCTCGACTGCGTATGCGCTTCATCGATCGCGACAGAACCGGTTGTAATCTTTACGGCGGAGGGCGGCTTTCATTGTAAAGGTATGCGCCGGCATGGTGCTTTCTGCTCGGTTGGCGCACCGCACATCTGGCAGCCGCCAACGCCGAGTGCCAACGCTTCCGGCCAACGCCCCGGTAACATGGGCATGGGCGGGTATTCGCGCGCTCGCGAGGAATGGAGCGGCCCGCGCGAACTGTATTGGCATCGAAAATGCTAAAGCCTAAGCTTGCCAGAGCCTAGTGCTAAAGCCCAATGTCAAAAGCGAGCGCTAAAGCCTAGTGTGTGAAACCGACGCGGTATGTTTTTGACAGTGACAGGAGAAAAGCTGCATGGAACTGGTCGAACGCATCGAACAACAGATGACGGCAACGCAACTGCCACTGTTCGCGATCACGCTTGCGGCGGTTCCCTGTCCGGATACGCCCGTGATCCTGACACTCCACTGGCATGCTTTCGTGCGCGAGCGGTTGGCTGACATCGAAGGCGCCGATACGGTCGCCTACAAGCCGGTTCCCAGCTCGGCACTGCAGCTCAACGAGCGCTGGGAAGACGTACTCACGGTCGATCGTGCGGCCCTCGAGGCGGCCTGGGAACTGGGGGCCTGGGACGTTGCGCGAGCGGAGCGCCCATCGGTCGTACGCCCTGGCGCCGAATCACGCGAAGCGCTGGAGTGCCTGCAGGCGTTTGGCGCGTTTCCCTTTGGTATCGACGGCAACCAGGTGGTGGTGTCGGACGCGCCCGATACCGACGGCCTGCTCGATGTTGCGGCGCGCCGCGGCTATCTCATGTGGATGTTCCGCCCCGTGCATGGCGGCATCTGGAAGGACGTTGCCGAGGATGCCACGCTTAGAGCCGACGGCACGCGCGAGGGGCCCTGCCCAGTCGAGCCGGTTCGCCCTGCCGGTACGGGTACGCGCAAGACGGTCTATCGATTCGGCAAGACGGCGCACATCGCGCATTGAGCGTTAGCGCGCGAGGGACTAGTCCCGCCGCCGTGCGGTGGACCTTCGCACTGATACCTCTTTTCCACCGGTGTTGGGCCGGGTGCCGGCCCAATCCGTCTGATTCGGAAGTCCCTGAATTCACGCCCATCGCGGGCCGCCCACCCTGGGTACCTCGCCTCGCGCATCCTATCCGGCGCCTCGAGATCGCGCATCTACTGCACTCGTACGCCTTGAATTCACCTTTCCCTGCCCGTATTATTAGCACTCGTTAGCCTTGAGTGCTAACAGGAGTACCGATTTCTTGTAATCAATGACCTAACTCAAGGAGACAGATCCCATGAAAATCCGCCCCTTGCATGACCGAGTGATCGTGAAGCGCCTGGAAGAGGAGCGGAAGACCGCCTCGGGCATCGTGATCCCGGATACGGCGGCCGAAAAGCCGGATACCGGTGAGATCATCGCAGTTGGAACCGGGAAGGTCCTTGAAGACGGCAAGATCCGCCCGCTGGAAGTGAAGACGGGCGACAAGGTCCTGTTCGGCAAGTACTCCGGCCAGACCGTCAAGGTCGATGGTATCGAGTACCTGGTGATGCGCGAAGAAGACCTGATGGGCGTCATCGAATAATCACCACATTCTCCAATCCCTTCAGAATTCGCAGGAGTCCCGGATATGGCAGCTAAAGAAGTCAAGTTTCACGATTCCGCCCGCAACCGTATCGTCGCCGGCGTGAACATTCTCGCCGACGCGGTCAAAGTGACCCTCGGCCCCAAGGGTCGTAACGTCGTGCTCGAGCGCTCGTTCGGCGCCCCCACCATCACCAAGGATGGCGTATCGGTCGCCAAGGAAATCGAGCTGAAGGACAGGTTCGAGAACATGGGCGCGCAGATGGTGAGGGAGGTCGCGACCAAGACTTCCGACGTGGCGGGGGACGGAACGACGACGGCGATGGTGCTCGCGCAGGGGATCGTCACGGAAGGCATGAAGTACGTCGCCGCCGGCATGAACCCCATGGATCTCAAGCGCGGCATAGA
>JBGPMS010000311.1:0-6796 GCA_041487115.1 Gammaproteobacteria bacterium | reverse complement strand
GGAGATAGCAGACGCTGGACTGAGCGTTTTGGCTCCAGGCTGGCGCCGTCACACTTCCTCCCACCGCGCGCTCCTCTCCGAGCGGAACAGGGCGTCGATGACGCGCATGTTGCGCACAGCGTCCTCGACGCCGTAGGGCAGCTCGATCTCGCCGCGGATCGCGCGCGAGAATGCCTCCCCCTGCAACTGGTACTGGTCGCTCTCCGGCAGCGTCTCGGTGCGGATGGAAGAGCCGTCGAGCGCCGATCCGTCGTCCAGGAACAGGCGCGTTTTCGCACCCGGCGGCGCGTTGACCGGGATCTGGATCTCGATGCGCCCCTTCGACCCGCTGATCTGCGTCCGCTGGTAGGGGGCGCATTGCGTCGACACGGTGAAATCGAGGTGGCGTCCGGAGCCAAAGTCGAGCAGCGCGCTGGTCAGGCGGTCGGTGCCGAACGCCGGATCGCGATCCACCAAAGCGATGGCGCGTTTGGGCTCGGCCTCGAAGAAAAAGCGGCCCGCCACGATCGGATAGCAACCGATGTCGTACAGCGCACCGCCGCCGATCGCGGCCATGTTGCGGATGTTTCCGGGATCGTCGTTGAAGTAGGTGAACAGCATCTGCACCACGCGCAGCGTTCCTACCGTGCCTTGGCGAATGAGATCGCGGGCGCGCAACCACTGCGGGTGGAAGCGCACCATGAAGGCTTCCATGATGAGCACCTTGCCCGCGACCGCTCGCAGGCGCTGGGCCTCGGCGACGGTCAGCGCGATCGGCTTCTCGCACAGCACATGCTTGCCCGCCTCGGCCGCCTTGATGGTGAGCGGCACGTGCAGATGATTGGGCAGCGGGTTGTAAATCGCCTCGATGGCCGGATCGGCCAGCAACTCCTCGTAGGACCCGTAAGCCTCCGGAATGCCGAGGGCGTCGGCAGCCTCACGCGCGGCCTGCGCGGAGCGCGACGCGATCGCGCGGATTTCCAGCTGATCGCTCTTCAGCATGCCCGGCAGAACCCGCTTCAGCCCGATCTTGGCGGTGCTGAGCACTCCCCACACGACTTTTTTCATCTGCTGCCTCCGTGCTGAAATGACCAGCCGCCAAGTCTACCGGAGTGTACCGGCACGCGATCGAAAGCCCGTCGATCTGCGGTACACTCCGGTTGCGTACTCGAAGCCCCGTCAGCGTTCCACCAAGATATCCAGTTCAGGGATGTCCAGCCCAGCCCCCGAAAACCAGCCCGCCCGCCCTGAGCTGCCCGGCGGAACGGACGCGAAGGATCTTCCTCCGCAGCCGCCGCGCAGCAGGCGCTGGCGGCTGCGCTTCGTTCCGATCCTGGCCCTGCTGGCCGCCATCCTGGCCTGGCTGGGTTACGAGTACACGCATCGCGCGCCGGCTGCGCGTGCCCCGGCCGACACTCTCGCCCAGGATGCGGCGGGCGGATGGTGGAACGTCGTCGGCGATCGTTATCTCGAGCTCGACTGGGAGGGGCGTCGAGCGTCGCTCTGGGACTACGCGGCCTCCGAGAGCGGCGTAGAGAGTGTCGGCAGCTGGAGTGCCACCAAGAGCGCGGTGATCGTGCAGGTCTCCGGCCCCGCCGGTAGTTTCACGCAAGAGTTCGAGTTGATCGGCAACGACGCCGAAGTATTCCTGGCGCCCAGCCCGATCAGCAAGGCGAGGCTCCTCGACTCCTGGATCGCCGATCACGGTGAGGACGAGGAGGATGTCTCCCCGCACGACACGATGTCCCACGAGGCAGCCTGGCGCCACCACGGCCAGCACCGGCGCGCCCGCTCGCATCATCGACACCGGCCGGCAGGATTCCCCGCCTAGCTAGCCTCCGTACGTCAGCGCTTTCGCCTTGCCCCAGAACACGCGGTAGGAAAGGATGGTGTAGCCGACGATCAAGGGCAGCACCACGCACGCGCCGATGAACAAGAACCACAAAGAGCTCTCCGCTGCAGCCGCCTGCCATATGGTCATGCGATCGACCACCAGGTAGGGGTACAGACTGTAGGCCAGCCCTGCGAACGCGAACACGAACACCCACACGGCCAGCACGAACGGCAGCCATTCGCGGCGCGACCGGCCATCTCGAAGCCGCGCCGCCGAGTACCAGATCCCGGCAAAAGCTGCCGCGGTCAGGAGCGGCAAAACGGCAAGCCCCACCACGCGCGGCCACGCGAACCATTTTTGCATCATGCCGGCGCTGGCGAAGGGCATGGCCAGGCTGATCGCAGCGATGCCCGCCGCGGCAAGCAAGGTCGCGACCTTGCTCCAGGCCAAGGCCCGCATATGGAGCTCGCCCTCCATCTTGATCACCAGCCAGGTTGCGCCCAACAGCGCGTAGCCCCCGGCCAGTCCGATACCCACCAGCAGCCCGAAGGCGGTGAACAAGACCCCTGCCGCGAAGCCCGTGACCACGCCGGCGAGCATGATCCCCTGCCCGATGGCAGTGCCGAGCGAGCCGACGAAGAACAGCCGGTTCCACATCACCTGGTGCCAGCCCGACGCCTTGACGCGGAACTCGAACGCCACTCCGCGCAGGATCAGGCAGATCAGCATCAGCGCCACCGGCAAATACAGCGATGAGAGAATGATTCCGTGCGCATGCGGAAAAGCCGCGAGGAGGATACCGACGCCCAATACCAGCCAGGTCTCGTTCGCGTCCCAGAACGGCCCGATGGAGGCGACCATCAAATCCTGGTCCTGGCGCGGGGCAAGCGGAAGCAGGATGCCCACGCCGAGGTCGAACCCGTCGAGGATCACGTAGGCCAGGATGGCGAGGCCCATCAGGACCATGAAGACCAAAGGAAGGTCGAGCATCTGGGGTCAGGAATCAGGTGTCAGGTATCAGGACTCTGCGCCCGTCGAAGTGCGGGCGGCATCTATACATTCGCTGGGCGCCAGTTGTCCGGCTTTAGCTGTGCCTCTGGATGCCCTTCCGCCTCCTTGCGCGCGAGTTGTGTGACGACGACCAGGTACGACACGAGCAACAGCGTGTAGATCGCGGTGTAACCCGCCAGCGTCAGCGCGATGCTGGCCGCCGGAACGGTCGAGGCCGTTTCTGCGGTGGTGATCACGCTGTACACCAGGTAGGGCTGCCGTCCGATCTCCGTGGTGAGCCAGCCGGCCAGCGTTGCCACCCAGCCGGAGAAGGTCATTGCCGCGAGCCCCAGCAGCAGCCAGCGCGGAGCCTGACGCCGCCGCCACAGGACCCAGGCCGCGAGCCAAGCGGTAGCCAGCATCAGCATGCCGACGCCGACCATCAACCGAAAGGTGAAAAACACCGGCGCCACCGGCGGATGCTTGTCGCCGAACTCACTCAAGCCCTTCACTTCTCCATCCGGATCGTGGATAAGGATCAGGCTCGCTACCTTGGGGACGGAGATCGCATAGTCGTTGCGCCGTTCCCGTTCGTTGGGCCACGCGAACAGCATCAGCGGCACCGCGCGCTCGGTCTCCCAGATCGCCTCCACCGCCGCGATCTTGGCGGGCTGGTATTTCAGCGTGTTCAGACCATGCTGGTCGCCCACGAACATCTGCACGGGCGCGAGCACCGCCGCCACCGCAACGCCCAGCCCGAGCATGCGCCGCGCGGGTTCATACCCGCGGTTACGCAGGAGCTGGAGGGCCGAGATGCCGGCGACCGCGAATCCCACCGTCAGTGCGGAGGCGATCGTCATGTGGATCAGGCGGTAAGGAAAGCTGGGGTTGAAGATGATCGCGAGCCAGTCGGCGGCGTAGAGCTGCCCGTCCGCGACGGTGAAGCCCTGCGGCGTCTGCATCCAGGAATTGAGCGCCAGGATCCAGAACGCGGAGAACGTGGTGCCGATGGCCACGAGAGCAGCCGACAAGGTGTGCAGCCAGCCGGGCACGCGGTCGCGACCGAACAGCATCACCCCCAGGAAGCCGGCTTCGAGAAAGAAGGCGGTCAATATCTCGTAGCCGAGCAACGGTCCCGCGATGTTACCGGCCTTCGCCATGAACCCCGGCCAATTCGTGCCGAACTGGAAGCTCATGGTGATGCCCGACACGACCCCGAGCGCAAAGGAAAGCGCGAAGATCTTCACCCACAGGCGGTAAGCGTGGTTCACCCATTCCTCGCCGGTGCGCACCGCGCGCAATCGCAAATACAGCAACACCCACGCGAGCGCAATGGTGATCGTCGGGAACAGGATGTGAAAGGCGATGTTGAGCCCGAACTGGGCGCGAGCAAGCAGGAGCGGGTCGGCGGACATCAGCAGCACCTCTACGCGAAGGCGGCACCAGCCAATTGACGCTGTCCTCCGCCTCGGGGAAACGAAACTCTGCCTTCCCTAAAACCGGCGCCGGCCCGTGGGGCTCTGCGCGTTCACGGCCGAGGCGAATTGCGGTAGTCTAATCGAATGTTGGTCACATTCGACAGCGATGTTGGCGGCTTCACCATGTTCGGGGACGCCGCCCTCAAGCTCCTCAAGATGATGGGGCACAGCGGGACCATTCCGAGCGCCATACTGGCCGAGGATATCCCCGTTGCGCTCGCCCGGCTGCAGGCGGGCATGCAGGCCGAAGCGCCGCCTCCGGCTCCCGCCCGGCCGCCGGAAGATGAGAAGCGCGACCCGCCCGTTTCCCTCCGGCAGCGGGCCTACCCGCTCATCGATCTGCTGACCCGCGCTGCGGCGCGTGGCTGCGCGGTGACGTGGAAATAGAACGGAAGTCCGCTTAGGGCGCGCTAGTGAACCTGCTGGATTCCCGCCAGGAGCCAGCCGGTGTGGCCGTCCTTCGGCTTCGCGAAGTTCCACACTTCGACCAGCGGCCCGACCGCACCATTGTTCTCCCGGATCGTGCCGGTGAACCGCGCGGTGGCGAGGTAGTCGGTCGCCGTGGTCTCGATGCCCAGGAGCTCGGCGTCGAGCGTGATGGCCTCGGTGTGGTTCTGCGCGCCCTTCTCCTCGTCGAGCTGCATCCTGATCTCCGCGTACACCTCGGGTGTGGTGAACTCGCGGATATCGGCGAGATTCTTTTCATCCCACGCCGCCTGCAGACGGATGAAATAGACCTTGGCGTTGCGCAGGAATCCCGCCACGTCGAAATCGGCCGGCACCCCAGACGGCCCGGTTGGCGTTGACAGCGCCGCCACCGAGCCAGGCATCGAAGACGCCGGCACCGGGGTGTAGGCGCTGATCGGTCCAGTGCCCGCGCCCGCCCCGCCCGCGTCGGCCACACCGTAGGCAGGCTGCATGCGATCGCCGACGGATGCCCCGCCGCGAGAGCCGCGCAGCATGCGCCAGACGAACACCGCGGCCAGGACCAGTAGAACCACTACCAGCACGCTGCCCAGCCCGTCGCCAAAACCTCCGCCCATACCGAAATGCGACAGCAACGCGGCAATACCCAGCCCGGCCGCAAGGCCGGCGATCGGGCCGAGCCAGCGGTTGCGCGCCGGTTGCATTGGCGGCTGCCCTCCCGGGGGCTGTCCCGGCTGCTGGGCCGACTGACCCGGCGCGTCTCTGGAAGGCGGAGAGGCCTGCCGGGTGGCGTTAGGCGACTGGCGGCCGAAGCTCTTGCCGCCACCCAGCCTGGCTTCGGCGTCCTGGGATGCCAAGGCCACACCGATGACGACTGCGAATGCGAGCGTGGCCGAGCGTGAAATCCATCCACTGAGCAGACTGCGGGAATGATTCATGGTGATGTGCGTACTCCGAAAGCGATGATGGACACCCGCAAGATGGGGGCATACCCACTGGGTGACAAGGATACCGCGCCGGAAATTTCCTGCATTGACCGGGGACCCCTCCCGGTCCACAACGGCGAGCCGCCAGTTCACCGTTCGAGCCCAAACTGCCGCGCAAATCGCCACGCGATCATCCCGGGTCCCTCATGAACTATCCGGGTTAAACTCCGGTGTGGCGCGCGCACCTCGCCGGTCGATGCAGCCCGGCCGCCCCTAAAGACTACGCGAACGACTCCACCAACCGATCAGGCCGCCATGAAGCAGGATCCCCGCTTTCCCAACCTGTTCATCCTCGACCATCCGCTGATCCAGCACAAGCTCACGCACATGCGGGACAAGACCACGTCCACCCGCACATTCCGCGAGCTGCTGCGGGAGATCACCCTGCTGATGGGCTACGAGGTAACGCGCAACCTCCCGCTCACCACCCGTACCATCGAGACGCCGCTCACCACCATGCAGGCGCCGGTCATCGCGGGGAAGAAGCTCGCGATCGTCCCGGTGCTGCGCGCGGGCATCGGCATGGCCGACGGCCTGCTCGAGCTGATCCCATCGGCGCGGGTGGGCCACATCGGCCTGTATCGCGACGAGACCCACCGGCCAGTGGAGTACGTCGTGCGACTGCCCGAGCTGGAGGGCCGCATCTTCATCCTCTGCGACCCGATGATCGGCACCGGCTACTCCGCCGCTCACGCGGTCGAAGTGCTCAAGAGCCGCGGCGTCCACGCCAAGGACATCCTCTTCCTCGCGCTCGTGGCCTCGCCCGAAGGGATGCAGGTGTTCCAGGACGCGCACCCCGATGTGCTCATGTTCGTCGGCGCGCTCGACGACCACCTGGACGAGCACGCCTACATCGTGCCCGGACTGGGGGACGCCGGGGATCGGCTGTACGGGACCAAGAACTGAACCACCTCCGGTCATAGCCGAGCGCTTGGATCGCGTCCCGCTCGGTCATCGACCCGCGGCGGTCAAGGGCTGCGCACCAGGCTCGAGCGGGCCGCACCGCTCACCAGATACGGCTGCGGGTCCGGGCAGGGAGAAGCCGTGATGAACTGCGCGTGACGAGCACCGGGCTCGTTGCCCTGCAGCCAGCCGTGCTTTCG
>JBGPMS010000310.1:0-6799 GCA_041487115.1 Gammaproteobacteria bacterium | reverse complement strand
TCCTGCGCAGCCGCCTGGGGCATGGAGGGGGAGCGACGCCGAGCGAGGAAGCTCAGGCCGAGGTACAGCAGGCGTAGGGCCCACAAGACGCAGCACCATCGTCGCTGCAGAAAAATCCCGCTCGTAACTTCTGCGGCGCGTATGGGGAAGGCTCGCGGCCTACACCGGCATGGTCACGAACAAGTCGTTCGAGCGGCGTGATCCTGGCTGCTACGCCGACAGTTCGGGGACCGGCGCGCTGATCGGGAAGAGGTCTTTAAGATCCTTGCCAATCGACATAATTTTACATAATACACATTATGCGCCATAAGATACTATCGGTAATCCCCAATATCCCTCACCCTTGGTTTTCTCTACACTTTACACATATATATTATGGAGATAAAAACGTTTATTGACCTTCTACATTAAATAGTGAGAAGAAGTTGGCCGAGGTCTGTTTCGCCACTTCATCGAACGGAAGGCGCTTGATCTCGCTGATCTCTTCAGCCACGCGGCGCACGTAGGCCGGTTCGTTCGTTTTGCCGCGGTATGGGGCAGGCGCGAGATAAGGAGAATCGGTTTCTACCATCAGGCGTTGGATTGGGACCTCTCGTGCGACGTGCTTGAGGTCCTTGGCGTTTTTGAATGTCACGATCCCGGAGAATGAAATGTGGAAGTTCAAGGCCATCGCCTGCTCGGCGACAGACAGACTCTCCGTGAAGCAGTGCATCACGCCGCCGACCTCCGCCGCGCCCTCGGCGGACATGATAGCCAACGTGTCTTCGGCCGCCTGCCGCGTATGGACTATCAAAGGCTTTGAGCAGGCCCGAGCGGCCCGGATATGGGTCCGGAAGCGCTCCCGCTGCCACTCCGGGTCCCCGGTCTCCCGGTAGTAGTCCAGCCCAGTCTCGCCGATCGCCACGACTTTCGGGTGGTGGGCCAGCTCGATCAGCCGCTCTGAGGTGGCCTCAGTGCCGCTGTGCTGGTCCGGGTGGACACCGACGGATGCATAGACGTTCGAGAAGCGCTCGGCGATGGCCAGGACTTCCGGGAAGGACTCGAGGCTCACGCTCACGCACAACGCGTGGGTTACGCCAGCAGCCTGCATCCGTGCAATCACACCGTCGAGGTCGCTCGCCAACTCCGGGAAGTTGATATGGCAGTGTGAATCGACCAGCACGTATCCGCGGCGCAGTGGCAGGTCAGAGCGTGTGTGTGGGACGGTTCAGCTGGAGCTGGCCGCCGAGGAGATTTTCGATGCGGCTCTTCGCAAGTACCCCGCCATCGTCGTCCTTGAATTGAACGCCGACACCCTGTAGCCGGTTGCCGTGACAGCCGGGTGGCGTGACCCAGATGACCCGACCGGCAACCGGAAGCTTGTGCGGATCATCCATGAGGCTGATCAGCATGAAGATCTCGTCCCCCAACTTGTAGCTGCGCGCGGTCGGAATGAAGATGCCGCCGCCACGGACGAACGGCATGTAGGCAGCGTACAGGATGGACTTCTCTTTGATGTTGAGAGAGATGGCTCCGGGCCGGGGTGCACCGGTGGGCGCTTCTGACGGCATCAGGACTCCTGGCGTGCGATGGTACGAGTGTACCGAATGGCCAGCCGTTCGATCGCGAGCCGCGCGTTGAGCGGATGCTCCAGAGCGCGGGATGCAGCGAGCAAATCCTTGATCAGGGCTTGTAGCCGGAACACCTCTGCATTATCGGCCAGCCGGCGCAGGGTTTTAGCATAATCCGGGTTATAGCGTACCCGCCCGGCCAGCCGCAACGCCAGCAGGTCATAGCACCACCGATACAGGAGGCCACAGAGCAGCGGCAACTCCTCGGCGCCCACCTTCCCCGCCAGATCTTCTGCAGCCGTCTCCTGCGAAGCCAACAGATCGTTTAATGAACGGCGTCGGCTCCAGAACCCGCTTTGTTCCAGTTCTTCCACTGCCAGGGGTGCGAATCCTGCCTGGGCCAGGGCGATCTCGGGGTCCTGGATTCCCTTCGCCGCCAACCACCGGGCAGCGTCCTGCGGCTGCGGAACCAGAAAATCGACTCGAAAACAACGGCTGCGCACTGTTGCGGGAAGCCGCTGAGGGTGATCGGAGACCAGGATGAAGACGGTACCCACGCGAGGCTCTTCCAGCGTCTTGAGCAAGGCGTTGGCGGCGCTGGGATGAAGGCGGTCCGCCGGCTGAATAATGACGACCTTGGCGCCCGCAAGGTGCGAGGTCATCGCCAGGAAATCGCCCAGCTCCCGAATTTGTCCGACCACGATAGCACGCGACGCTCGCGGAGCCGACGCGGCAGCCGGCGGATCGGAAGCCTCTCCGCTCGCTTCCTCTGACGACGCGGGCTCGATCAGACGGAAGTCGGGATGAGAAGCGGCGGCGAATAGCCGACAAGACGCACAGGCACTGCAGGGCTCTCCCTTGGCCCCGCGATCCGAGCACAAGATGCCCTGCGCCAGCGTGCGAGCGAAACCGCGCTTTCCCACACCTGCAGGACCAGCCAGCAACAGCGTTCCAGGGACGCCGTTCGGCCGGTTCTGCAACGCCGACCAGGTCGCTTCGTTCCATGCGTACATAGTATTATCAATTATTATCAGTATCTTGAAATTATATCTTCGAGTGACTTGCGAACTCTTTCGACCTCCGGGGTAGAGTCGATCACGTGGACCCGCGTTGGGAAGCGACGGGCCCGATCGAGGTAGCCGGCGCGCACCCGTTCGAAAAAATCCGCTCTTTCGCGTTCAAACCGATCGCGTGGGCGGTCCTGGCCTACGCGTTGCTGGCCCACAGCCACCGGCACATCGAAGAACAGCGTGAGATCCGGCTGCAACCGACCCTGGACCCACTCTTCGAGGATCTCGAGCCGCTCCAGCCTCACTCCCCTGCCCCAACCCTGGTAAGCGAAGGTCGCGTCGGTGAACCGATCGCAGATCACCACGTTGTCTTCGCTTAGCGCCGGCAGGATCACCCGCTCGAGGTGCTCGCGCCGAGCCGCGAACATGAGCAACGCTTCGGTCTCCGGGTGGATGGGATGATCGGATTTCAGAAGCAAGGCCCGCAGAGACTCGCCCACGGGCGTTCCTCCCGGCTCCCGGGTGACCACGACCGGACGCTGACGCGCCTCGAAATACTCCCCCAGCCACCGGAGATGGGTGGTCTTTCCGGCACCATCGATGCCTTCGACCGTGATGAACAAGCCCGCCATGTGGAAAAGTTATTGCTTCAGCTGGAACTTCCGGACGGCGCGATTATGCTCCTCCAGCGTGCGCGAAAACTCGGATGTGCCATCGCCGCGCGCGACGAAATAGAGGACGGAGCTGGGGGCCGGATCGACCGCCGCTTCGATCGATGCCTGACCCGGCATCGCGATCGGACTGGGTGGCAACCCGGCTCGGGTGTAGGTGTTGTAGGGCCCGTCGCTTTCGAGGTCCCGTTTGCGCAGGTTCCCATCGAAGCTCGCCCCCAGACCGTATATCACTGTCGGATCGGTTTGCAGCCGCATGCCGCGCTTCAACCGGTTGATAAAGACCGCGGCGACCATGCGCCGGTCCTCCGGGCGACCGGTTTCCTTCTCCACGATGGACGCCATGATCAGAGCTGCGTAGGGTTGATCGTAAGGCAGGCCCGGGGCCCGCTGCTGCCAGGCGGCGCTGAGGCGCGATTGCATCGTCTGGTAGGCGCGGGCGAGGATCTGGAAATCGCTGGCGCCGATGTTGAAGTGATAGGTGTCGGGAAAAAACAGCCCTTCCGGATGCCGCTCCAGCGCTTTCAGGCGGCCGAGCACCTCGCTGTCGGTCAACCCCGCTGTATCGTGCCTGACACCGAGATGGGCATCGAGCGCAGCGCGCATCTGGGCGAATGTCCAGCCCTCGATGAACACAATTTCCGACTGAGCTACTTCTCCCCGGGCTAATTTGCCGATGAGGGCAAACGGGGTGATCCGTTCCGGCAGCTGGTACGTGCCGGCCCGCACAGAGCCGGCCTTTCCCAGCAACCGGCCCAGCAACACGAAAGTGTAGCTCTCGTCGAGAACGCCGTCGGCCACCAGCTGGCGGGTGATCGCTCGGAAGCTGGCACCCTGCTCCACCGCGAACATCCGCGCCGACGGCGGGACTTCGACCGGCGTACGCGCGAAATGGGCAAGCCAGCCGGCCGCGGCGGCGAGCATGAACAGCAGCAAGGTTGCAGCAACGCGAAGGACCGAACCGAGGCGTCCGCCGCGATCTGACCTGCGCCGGCGCGGGACAGGCGTGTGGGGCGGTTTCTGTCGAGCCATTGTGGCGATTCCGAGTCGACCGGGCAGTCCGCGCCAGCGTCCGCCGTTTCGCGCCAACGCCGGACCGTGACGCGCAGGCCCGGCGTCGGACTAACAGGTTGATACAAAACCCTGCAAAGGCGTAGCTTGCACGCAGAGTCGAAGCACCACCTGTCGCTCGTTCAAGCACCTTGCGCACGTGTATGCCCCACGCAAACTTCGCGTTGGCGCGCGCGTCGTGGTTCATCCAGCTGGCTAACCCTGGTACCGGTCGAACGCCAGCGTGCCGTTGGTTCCGCCGAATCCGAAGGAGTTGGACAGCGCCACCCGGATCTTCATCTCCCGCGCCCGATTAGGCACGTAGTCGAGGTCGCACTGCGGATCCTGGTTGAAGATGTTGATGGTCGGCGGCGCGATCTGGTGCTTGATCGCCAGCGCGGTGAAAATGGCCTCGATCCCGCCGGCCGCTCCGAGCAAGTGGCCTGTCATGGACTTGGTAGAGCTCACCGCCACCCGCGTTGCGTGACTGCCGAAACAGCGTTTGACAGCCACCGTTTCGGCGATATCGCCCAGCGGCGTCGATGTACCATGAGCGTTGATATAGTCGACGTCAGTCGGATCGATCCCGCCGCTGCGCAGTGCATTGACCATGGAGCGCGCGGCCCCCTCGCCGTCCTCGCACGGGGCGGTCATGTGATGGGCATCGGCGCTCATCCCGTAGCCGGCAAGCCGGCAGTAGATTTTCGCCCCGCGCCCCTTCGCGTGCTGCTCTTCCTCGAGCACCACGACGCCGGCACCCTCGCCCAGCACGAACCCGTCGCGGTCCTTGTCCCAGGGACGGCTGGCGGTGGCTGGGTCGTCGTTGCGTGTGCTGAGCGCGCGCATCGCGGAGAAGCCACCCACCCCGAGCGGGGACAGGCACGCTTCGGAGCCGCCGGCGATCATCACGTCCGCGTCTCCGTACTCGATCAGCCGCATCGACTCACCGATGCAATGGTTGGCGGTGGTGCAGGCGGTGACCATGGCGAGGTTCGGACCCTTGAACCCGAACATGATGGAGAGATTCCCGGACACCATGTTGATGATGGCCCCGGGGATGAAGAAGGGGGATATCTTGCGCGGGCCGCTCGCGAGCAGAATCTTGTGCGTCTCCTCGATCATCGGCAGCCCGCCGATGCCGGACCCGATGTTGACCCCGATGCGATCGGCGTTCTCCGGCGTGGGCTGCAGACCTGCATCGCCGATAGCCTCGATCGCCGCGGCCATCCCGTAATGGATGAAGGCGTCGAACCGGCGCGCCTCCTTGGGCGAGAGCACCTTGGTCACGTCGAAGCCCTTTACTTCCCCCGCGATCTGGGAGGCGAAGGAACCCGGTTCGAAGCGGCTGATCCGGGTGATACCGGACTTGCCCGCAACGATGTTCGACCAGGCCTCCTGAACGGTGTTCCCTACCGGGCAGACAGTCCCGAGCCCGGTGACAACCACTCTGCGTTTGGACAACTCGGCTCCGCAGCCAGGTATTCGGTCGCCGCTACTGCTTCAAGTGGGCGTTGACGTAGTCGACCGCCTGCTGCACCGAGGTGATCTTCTCCGCTTCTTCGTCCGGGATCTCACACTCGAACTCTTCCTCCAGAGCCATGACCAGCTCCACGGTATCGAGCGAGTCGGCTCCGAGGTCGTCGACGAATGTCGACTCGGGCTTGATATCCGCATCGTTCACGCCCAACTGCTCGGCCACGATCTTTTTCACGCGTTGCTCAACGGTTTCCATCAAGTTCCCTTCCTGTTGACGAGAGTGGGAGGCAGCAAGAACACATCTTGCTGATGGCGTTGCCGACCGGCGCTTAAAGTTGGTCTAGTTCGGCGCCGTAAGACAAATCGATATTTTACCAAAATTGACAGACCGAGGTGACGGCGGCTCGCGGCGCTCCGGTGCCGGCATCTCACCGCATCAACATGCCGCCATTTACATCGATCGTCGTCCCCGTGATATAGCCCGCGCCAGGCGAGGCCAGAAACGCCACCGCCGCCGCCACTTCGGCCGGCCGCCCGAACCGGCCCAGTGGAATATGCTGGATCGCCGCCTGGCGCTGCGTCTCCGGGATGGCGCGGGTCATGTCCGTGTCGATGAAGCCTGGCGCCACGCAGTTTACCGTCACATTGCGGCTTCCGATCTCGCGCGCCAGGGACTTCGTGAGCCCGATCACGCCCGCCTTCGCCGCGGCGTAGTTGGTCTGCCCGGCGTTTCCCATCTCCCCGGACACCGACACGATGTTGATGATACGGCCTTCGCGCGCCTTCACCAGGTCGCGCAGGGACATGCGGCAGAGCCTGAACACGGCCTTCAGGTTGGTCTCCATGATGTCGTCCCATTCGCTGTCCTTCATCCGCATCAGCAGGTTGTCGCGGGTGATCCCGGCATTGTTGATGAGCGCGTAGAGCCGACCGAACTCCGCCTGCGCCGCCTCCACCACCTGCGCCATCCGCGGCTCGTCCGCGACATCGAGCACGAAGCCGCGGCCCTTGAGACCTTGTTCCGTCAGCATCTTCGTGATCT
>JBGPMS010000309.1:0-6824 GCA_041487115.1 Gammaproteobacteria bacterium | reverse complement strand
GCCCGCCAGTTGTGCGCGCAATTCACGGGTGGGCACGAAGGTGCAGGCGGCACGGTTGTGGAAGCGCTTGAGATAGCCGGCGATGAGCGGCTCGAGCATCCCGAAGCCGTAGTGCTTGCTGTAGCTGTGGAAGTTGGTGTGGAAGTCGGAACTGGCAGGAATACCCAGTCGGCGCGCCGCGGCCAGCGCCGATTTGCCGAGTGGACCTTCGGTCACCACGTGAACGATGTGGGGCCGCTCCGCCTCCCACAGACGGACCAACCTCCGCGCCGCGGGCAGCCCCATGCGCAAGCCGTAGTAGCGCGGCAGCGGCACACCGCGCACCAGGACCTCGCGGAACCGGCCGGTGACCTGGGGCCGGTCCTGCTCATGCTGACGCGGACGCACCAGTTGAATGTCGTGGCCACGGCGCAGCAGCCCAGCGAGCATGCGCCCGATCGTCATGGCGACACCATTGATCTCGGGCGGGTAGGTCTCGGTTACGATCGCGATCCGCAACCCTCCACACTCTCCCGCCAACTGCTTTACCGCGACTGCCGTGTCGTTCATGCCCGCGCAGCCTGCCGGGACATGGCTAAGCCGTGATTAAGGTTTGGTGATCGTTTGATGACAAGGCAGGAGTGGCGACGAGCCCGGGCGGGACCGCCGTCCGAGTCAGCCGAACAGGACCAAGCCCCAGATGACTGCGACGTTGATCAGGCTCAGGAACACTGCCGCGCTGCCGATGTCCTTGGCGCGCTTCGCCAATTGGTGATTCTCGAGCGAGATGCGGTCGACAGTGGCCTCCACCGCGGAGTTGAGCAACTCGACGATCAGCACCAGCAGGACGCTGGCCATCATCAGCGCCTTGCCCACGCCGCCGACGGGCATGAAACAGGCCGCCGGAACGAGCATGACCGCGAGCAGGCATTCCTGCCGGAACGCGTCCTCGTGCCGATAGGCTGCCTTGAACCCCTCGACGGAGTAGAACAACGCGTTCCAGATCCGGCGCAGCCCGGTCTTGCCCTTGTGCGGGCTGGCGTCCAGTTCTTCGCTCACTTTTTCCATGTCAGGTCCAGCTCGCGCGCGGCCTTCACGTCGTCCAGCCGGCGCACCGGCGTGGTATGCGGCGCGCTCTTGACCAGCTCGGCGTTCCCGCGCGCCTCTTCGAGTATCTCACTCATGGCGACAACGAAGGCGTCGAGCGTCTCTTTCGATTCGGTTTCAGTCGGCTCGATCAGCAGGCACTCGGGCACCAGCACCGGAAAATAGGTGGTCGGCGCATGAAAGCCCTTGTCCAGAAGCCGCTTGGCCACGTCCATCGCGGTGACGCCGGTCTGCTCCTTCAGCCCTTTGAGGGTAACGATGAACTCGTGGCTGGCGCGCCGTTGCGGGAATGCGACCTCGAAGCCGGCACGCCGCAGTTCAGCCATCAGGTAGTTGGCGTTCAGCGTCGAGTATTCGGCTACCCGCGGCATGCCTTCGCGACCAAGCAGACGGGCATACACGTAGGCGCGCAAAAGAACACCGGCGTTGCCCATATACGCGGATAGTCGGCCGATGCTTTGCGGACGCTCCCTCGGGGTCAACCAGCGGTAGCTGGGCCCCTCGCGAGCAACGATCGGCAGCGGCAAGAACGGCTCGAGGTGCGGCGCCACCCCCACTGGCCCCGCACCGGGGCCACCTCCTCCGTGCGGTGTGGAGAAGGTCTTGTGCAGGTTCATGTGCATGACATCGAAGCCCATCGCACCGGGCTTCACTTTGCCCAGGATCGCGTTCAGATTGGCGCCATCGTAGTAGAGCAGCCCGCCCGCGCCGTGCACGATGTCGCGAATGTCGAGGATGCTGCCCTCGAACACGCCCAGCGTGGAGGGGTTGGTGAGCATCAGCCCCGCGGTATGCGGACCTACCGCTGCGCGCAGCTGCTCCAGATCCACATTGCCGTCACGATCGGTTGGAATCTCGCGCACCGTGAGGCCACACATGGTTGCTGTGGCGGGGTTGGTGCCATGCGCTGCATCGGGCACGATGATCTGCGTGCGCGCCGCGTCGCCGCGCGCGTGGTGATATGCGCGAATCATCGCCACCCCGGCGAATTCGCCCTGCGCACCGGCCATGGGCGTAAGGCTCACCGCCGCCATGCCGGTCACGTCCTTGAGCATCTCCTGCAGCTCGAACAAGCAGGCCATGTAGCCCTGCCCGGTCTGCTCCGGTGCCAGGGGATGGCGGCCCAGGAACTGCGGCAGCAGCGCCGCCGCGTTGCAGGCGCGCGGGTTGTATTTCATGGTGCAGGAGCCGAGCGGGTAGAACTGCGTGTCGATGGAAAAATTGCGTTGCGACAGGCGCGTGTAATGGCGCACTGCGTCCAGCTCCGATACTTCGGGCAGCAAGGGGGCGGCGGCGCGGCGCAGATCGGCTGGGATGTTGGGCGCACGCGCCGCGGGTGTCGGCGCGTGCGCGCGGCTCACGCGGCCGGATTGCGACAGCTCGAAGATCAGCATGCCGAAGCTCGTTGCTCGACGCGCGCGGCCACGGACGTAAAGCGCAGGCCGCAGCTGGCTACGGCGCCAACCTCATCGTGGCCTGTCACCTCAGCGCGGCCAACGCCGCATCGTAGTTGGGTTCGTTCGCGATCTCCGGCACCAGCTCGGAGTGAATCACCTTGTTGTTCTCGTCCAGAACCACTACTGCACGTGCGGTCAGACCCTTGAGTGGACCGTCCGCGATGTCTACACCGTACTTGCTATGGAAGCCATGATTGCGGAAAGTGGAAAGGGTGACTACGTTGTTCAAACCTTCGGCGCTGCAGAAACGCGACATGGCGAAGGGCAGGTCGGCCGAGACCACCAGCACCACGGTGTTGCTCATGCCGCTGGCCTTCTCGTTGAACACGCGCGTGGACTTGGCGCAAGTGGGCGTATCCAGACTGGGAACGATGTTGAGCACCTTGCGCTTGCCGGCGAAGTCGGCGAGCGCGATATCCTTGAGGTCCTTGCTCGTCAGGCTGAAGTCGGGCGCGGAAGCGCCCTTGGCGGGCAATGTGCCGGCAACGCTGACTGGGTTGCCCTTGAGGGTGACGGTAGCCATTCGGTTCTCCTGTTGTCGAGTCGATGAGGCGGTGAGTATAGAGTTCAGGCAGCGGCCGCACCGGGTTCGGCGCACAGCGCCGTGCCCAGGCTGCGCGCATAGCGCTCGAGATCGGCCTCGGTCTTGGTCTCGGTGGTACAGACCAGGATCGCCTCTCCCAGTTCCGGGTAGTAGCTGCGTAGATCGAGGCCGGCCAGCACACCCTCGGCGCGCAGTTGGTCGAGAACTCGCGCGGCCGGGGCGCTCAGCGACAGCACCGCCTCGTGGAATACGGGTGAAGAGAAGCGGCGCGACACGCCGGCCACACCCTCCAGTCGATCCAGCAATGCGAGCAGGTTCGTGTGAGACGCGAGTGCGACGCGCTCCAATCCCGCCGGCCCGAGGATCGCCATGTGGATGGTGGCGGCGGTGACGGCCAGACCCTGGTTGGTACAGATGTTCGAAGTGGCTTTGGAGCGTCGGATGTGCTGCTCACGTGCCTGCAGCGTCAGCGTGAATCCCGGCTTGCCGTCCACGTCGACGGTGCTGCCGACGATGCGACCGGGCAGCTGTCGCACGTACCCCTGCTTGCACGCCATGAAGCCGAAGTAGGGACCGCCCGCCGCGAGCGGCACCCCAAGCGGCTGGCCTTCGCCCACGGCGATGTCGGCACCGGTGGCGCCCCAACGCCCAGGAGGCGCCAGCAGGGCCAGCGCGACCGGGTTGACCACACCGATCGCCAGAGCGCCCTGGGCATGAGCCCAGTCGGTCAGTGCGTGCACGGCTTCGAGCCCGCCGAAGAAATTCGGCTGCGGGATCACCAGTGCCGCGATGTCCTGACCCTGCAGGCGGGCGAGCGATTCGAGGAGGATCGTCCCGGTCTCGGTACAGTAGGGCAAATCGATCAGCTCGATCTGCTGATTGGAGACGATGCTGCGCACGACGCCGCGGTAGACCGGGTGCAGCGTGGCGGGCAGCAGCACGCGGCGGGACGACTTGTGCAGCCGCACCGCCATGAGGACGCCCTCGGCCAATGCCGAGGCGCCGTCGTAGAGGCTGGCGTTGGTCACATCCAGACCGGTGAGCGAGGCCACCATGGTCTGGTACTCATACAGCAACTGCAGGGTGCCCTGGCTCGCCTCCGCCTGGTAGGGCGTATATGCCGAGTAGTACTCGCCGCGCGTCGCGAGCTGCCAGACCGCTGCCGGGATATGGTGCTCGTAGGCGCCCGCGCCGATGAAATTGAGGTAGCGGCCATCGCCTTCCGCGCGCTCCTGCATCAGGCGCATCACCTCCATTTCAGTCAGCCCGGGCGGCACCTGCTCCAAGGCCGTGGCCTTGAGCTCCGCGGGGATCTCGTCGAACAGGTCCTCGATGGACGACGCCCCGATGGCCTCGAGCATGGCGCGGACTTGGGCTTCGGTGTGGGGAATGAAGGGCATGATGAACTACAGGCGATAGGCTATGGGCGAGGGGCGATTGGGAGGTGCGTTCCTGAGCGCTCCAAGGGCGTCTTCTCGCCTTGTGTCACGCGCTCGCCACGGTTAGCGATCGGGCCCACCGCCCATAGCCTGACGCCCATCGCTTGATGCTATCCCACATTGCCCGACGTCAGTGCCCTTCGGCCGCAACCAGCTTCTCGTACGCTGCTGCGTCGAGCAGCGAATCGAATTGCTTCGGATCGCTCGGCTTCAGCTTGAACATCCAGGCTGCGTAGGGATCCTGGTTGATCTTCTCCGGGCTGCTCGCGAGCTCCTCGTTGACCGCAACCACTTCCCCGGAAACCGGCGCGTAGATATCGGAAGCAGCCTTGACCGATTCCACTACCCCGCACTCCTGGCCTTGCTTGAACGACTTGCCGGTCTGCGGGTTCTCCACGTAGACCAAGTCGCCGAGCCGATCCTGCGCATGCCAGGTGATGCCGACCGTGACCGTGCCGTCGCCTTCCCGCCGCAGCCACTCGTGGGTGTCGGTGTACTTGAGGTCGGGGGGCACGTTCATGTGGAATTCCTCGCAGCGGACTCACGCAGGCGCAGCATGCAACAGGCTCTTGCCATGTCGTACGAACGGGTATTTTACTACCTTGGCCGCCAGCCACTTCTCGCGGATCTGTACCTCGACTGCATCGCCGACGCCCACGCCCACCGGGAGCCGGGCCAGCGCGATAGAGCAGCCAAGTGTCGGAGAAAAGCTGCCGCTCGTGGTCATGCCTTCACCGCGAGCTGAACGCACCGGCTGGTGGCTGCGCAGCACGCCCTTGTCCGACAGCACCAGTCCCACGAGCACAGCGCGGGGCTGCGCCCCGACCAGCGCCGACCGGCCGACGAAATCGCGGCCTTCCGACAGGTCCACGGTCCAGGTCAGGCCGGACTCCATCGGTGTGACCGACTCATCCATGTCCTGACCGTACAGGTTCATCCCCGCTTCCAGGCGCAGCGTGTCGCGTGCGCCCAATCCACAGCAAGCCACGCCCGCCGTAAACAGATCTCGCCACAAGGGGATCGCCTGGTCCGCCGCGAGCATCACCTCGAACCCATCCTCCCCAGTGTACCCGGTGCGAGCGACGAACATGCCCGCAACGTCCGCTCCCTGGAACACCGCAAGTCCCTCGGTTGCGGCCTGCGCCTCCGGTCGCGCGTGCCAGAATCTCTCGCGCGCGTTGGGTCCCTGCACCGCGATCATCGCGAGGTCGCGCCTCGCGCGCAAGGTGAGCCCCGGGACGAGCCGGTCGCGCTGCGCCGCTATGTCCCGCTGCACGGTGATCCAGGCCAAGTCCTTGTCCGCCGTTGCGGCATTGACCACCAGCCGGAACCGCTCCGGGCTCAGGTGATAGACGACCAGGTCATCCAGCACTCCCGCCGCCTGGTTCAGCAGGCAGGAGTAAAGCGCTTTGCCGGGCAGCTTAAGGCGGGCCACATCGTTGGCCAGCAGATAGCGAAGGAACGCGCGCGCCTGCGCCCCTTCCACGTCAATCACGAGCATGTGCGAAACATCGAACATGCCCGCATCGCGCCGCACCCGCTGATGCTCTTCGATCTGGGAGCCGTAGTGCACGGGCATGTCCCAGCCGCCGAAGTCCACTAGGCGTGCATTGAGTCTCCGATGCTCGGCGGCGAGTGGCGTCTGTTTCAACATTTGGCTAGCAGACCGGCAGGAGAACCACGCCAGCGCGTGAGCGCCTCTCGGGCAGGGCGCACAGGTGCCTGATCCCTCCGACGAGCGAGTAGGCCCTGCGGGAATTCGAACAACACTCGAGCGACCTCCTACGCGAAGAAGAGATATAGACGATACCCCGCCGGCTTGATGTCCCCGGTGTCCAGATAGAGCTTGACCGGAATCTCCTGGTTCGCGCCGATCCCCTGCTCCTGGGGCTGTGCCTTGTCCATGTAGTCGGCAGGATAGAACACCTTGCGCGCCGTCGTCTGGTTGAGCGCATCGGTGAGGGTCAATTCGATGAGAGGCAGCTCCTGCGTCACCCCGGCGCGATTGCGGACGGTCGCGGTCAGCAGCACCTCTCCCGGCCGGGCAACGTTGAGGACCTGGAGATCGGAAGCTTCGATGAAGAGCTGGTCGGGCACGCGCGGCAAGGCCACCGCGCAGCCCAGCCAGCGGCACGCTTCGGTGAGCTGCGGGCGGAATTGCGGGAGGCGTACAGCCAGTTCGGTAGCGAAGAAGAACAGCCCCTGCACCAGAAGCGCCAGGAGCAGTAGGGCGTTCCCCAGCGCCCATGGCCAGCGCCGGCCGGCGTCGGGCCGCATCGCACCCGGACCGAACAGGTC
>JBGPMS010000308.1:0-6847 GCA_041487115.1 Gammaproteobacteria bacterium | reverse complement strand
GGCGAGGATGTCGTGCAGGATCTCGTAGCCGCGCGCATGCCTGCCCGCGGGCAGCTCGACAGCGCGCAGAAGGCGGTTCTTGCCGCTCGCCAACGGGGCGAGGACGCTGTCTATTCGCGTGGGTGCCACCTTCGCGACCACCGCGAGGTCCGGTGTGGCATAGAGGATCTTGCCGCCGGAAGGCGTCACCAGCCGGTCGAAGACAGTGGCACAGAGCGCCTGATCCGCTTCCGGCAGCTTGTCCAGCACCTCCTCGACGTGGCGACGCGAGATCTCGCTGATCCCCTTCAGCCGCTCGGTCAGCGTGCTCGTGCGCAACGCCTTCGCCTCGGCCCCCCCTTCCGCTTCCCAGATACGCTCGAGCGCGAGCTGGAGATAGGCGAGCTCTACCCGGCTCCCCTCGACCGGCTGGCTGTTCTTGTCCTTCGGACGAAGCTGTGCGATCAGCGCCCCGGCGAAGTCGCTATCGAGCACGACCCCAGGCCTGTGGTGTTCGTTCCACTCGGCGATGGGCTTCTCGATCGCCTCGCGCACGGCTCCCTCATCGAGGTGGCGCAACTCCAGTGTGGTGTCGAGCAGCCCGGGCAGATACACGCGTAGCGCGTCGAGGCGGTGCAGGCCGTCGTCGCGCAAGGCGAACAGGAGATGCGCTTCGATGTCGGTGCGCGCGACGAGCGCGGCCAACGACTTGGCAAAGCCTTTGATCTGCTCGGCGTCGGGGTAGAGGAAATACTCCTCGAACTGATCCAGGATGGCGATCAGCGGCTGCGCCGGCGCCGAGCGCGCCGCGCCGATCGCGCCGTCGAGCCATGCGCCGAGCACCCCGGGCTCGTGCCACTCCCGCCGGGCGACGATCCGGGCCGCCACGCCAAGCTCCGCGAGCGCCTTCGGCAGCCCGACGTTGAGCACGGAGCTCTTGCCAACCCCGCTCGCGCCGTAGAGAACGGTAATCCGCCGGGCGAGGACGTTGTCGGCGAGGACGGTCGAGTCGAGAGAGCGGCCGAAGAAGTAGTCGGCATGCACCGCCTCGAACGGCGCGAGGCCGACGTAGGGGCAATCGAGCTCCGGGGCCGGCCCGCTCATGGCCGGGACGCCGTCTCGAGTTGCTCTAGTGCGTCTCTAAGCCGCGCGACGAACGAGTCGAGGTCGACGCCGTGTATCTCGACGTCTTGTCTCCTCCATACCTCCTGCTCGGACTGCCCAGGCTCGAGAACGATCGCCCAGGACGTGATCTTGTCGGTCCGGCCGCGGGCTTGGGCAAGCTTGCGCAGCAGCACGCGCACGTTCCAGTCCTTGAGGCCGTAGCCCAGAAAGAGGAAGCTCCTCTCCCGCATCTGGTTGAGAAGCATCGATGGTATCTGGGTACCTTCCGGCCGACCGAGGAAGTCGACGTAATGCTCCTCGGTGATCAGGAACGTGTCGTTGGTGCGGTCATCACGGTCGAGACTGCCGTGCAACTTGAGCACGATCGGCCGATTCTTGTCCGCGATTTCGTAACGGAGGTTCTTGGCCTCGATCTCTTTCCATTCACCACCGGGCGCACGGCACGAGACGTTGCCGGGAGTGCCGCGGTCAACCACAACCAACGGCGAGCGCGGCGCAAGCGCAGTCTCGATCAGATCGTCATAGTTGGTGGTTACATAGAGGCTGAGTGTGTCGAGTCCGCCGAGAAGGAGATGTAGCGGTCCGGGCTGGCAGGGCACGGTGAGGGCCGCGCGCAGTTCCGCCCGCAGGGTCAGCGAATCCTTTTTCTGCACCAGATAGGAGGCGACGAGGGCAAGATCCGCACTGCCTTCGATGTCGGGGAAGTCGCCGGCAGCGACCAGGCGCTGCGCAAGGCGGCTGCCCGAGGGCAAGCCGCAGCCGACGGAGGCGCCAGCGCCGAAGAACGGGACGATCGTGCCAGCCTTGAGCCGCTTGGCGATCTCAGCGTAGTCGGGCGGTGGCGTAATACCGTTCGTCATTGTCAGATTCGCGATCCCTGTGCCCCGACCGAAAAGCCTGCGGGGGGTTCACCGCGCCGCTGGCGCTCCCACATTTGGGTAAATGCCGACTCGAGATGCAGGCGAAAGCGGTCCGCGTCGAATAGGGGGAGCGCTGTCGGATTTGCGGTGAGTTTAGCGCGGATGGAAGGAAGAACCTCCGTGGTGGTGGCCAGTTTCAGCGCCAGCTCTTCGTATTCTTCCAGGTTGCGGGTGATCAACTGTGGCAGCCCGACAGCATGGAGAAGGCTGGCAGCCACGCGCCCCGCAAATGCGCTCCCCATGCAGGTCAGCACCGGTAATCCCGCCCAAAGCGCATCGCTCGCGGTCGTGTGGGCATTGTAGGGCAGCGTATCCAAAAACAGGTCAGCCAACCTGTGCCGCGCCAGATGCTCTTCGAGTTTCATGCGCGGCGCGAACACTAACCTCTCCGCCGCCACTCCACGTTGAGCAGCCGCCTTCCGCAGATTCCGCGACACGGCCGCGTTGCCTTCGATCAACCACAGCACGCTCCCATCCACTTTGCTCAACAGCCGCATCCAAATGCCGAACACCTCCGGGGTGATCTTGTAGTTGTTGTTGAAGCAGCAGAACACGAAACCTTTCTCTGGAAGCTGGAGTTGAGCGCGTGTCGGCGTGTGTGTCGCGATCTTCCGCTTGGAGTCGTTGACCTGATAGCAGCCGGGCAGATATACCACTTTCTCGGCGTAGTCGACCTGATTTTCCTCGGGGATAACATGGCGGTCGGCGAGAATGTAGTCGAAGTAGTCCGTCCCCAGTGTGCCTGGGTAGCCCAGGTAGCTGACCTGGATCGGAGCCGGGCGATACGCCAGGATTCCGATGCGGCTATACGTCGTGAACCCTTTCAGGTCGACGGCAATATCGATTTCCAGCTCTCTCAGAGCCAAGGCCACTTCTCGGTCGCTCTTCGCGCGCACGTCCAGAAACCGGTGGAAACTGCGCCGCAGCCGTGCGCGCATCTCATCCTGCTCGTCCGGACCGTACGATATCGCCGTGACCTCGAACCGTCGCGTGTCGTGGCATTCGAACAGCTCCGCCATCAGATAGGCCGTCGCGTGGTCGTGGAAATCGGCCGATAGATAAGCCACGCGAATCTTGTCGTGCTCGTAGCGCTGGCCAGACCATAGAGGCGGTCGCGCAGGCGGATGTTTGTCATTGGCAAAGATGCGAGCGCACTGCAACTGATCCGCTGGAGAGGCGGCAATGGCAAGAAACTGAAACGGCACGCAAGCCCGCCCACCGGCCCGCACAGATTTGACGACCGTGCCTGCGTGTTGCGCAAACTGCGTCCAGTCGCAACACAGAAGCCTGGAGTAAACCATGTTGCCGAGAGCATAGTCGTACGCGGGCTCGACTTCGAGCACTTTCGCGAAGCAGCTCGCTGCGGTCTCCGGCCGCCCCAGGTCCAGCAATGCGCCGCCGCGGTTGTTGAGCGCCAGGGCCAAATCGGGTTTGGCCTGCAGGGCCCGATCGTAGCTGGCCAGCGCATCTTCGTGCCGCCCCAGGTCCAGCAATGCATTACCGCGATTGGCAAGCGCGCTCGCATCGTCGGGCATCAACCGCAACGCGAGGTCATAACTGGCGAGCGCCTCTTCCGACCGCTTGAGCTCCAGCAAGGTATTGCCTCGGTTATAGAGTGCCAGGGCGAAGTCCGGTTTGAGCTGCAAGGCCCGATCATAGCTCGCCAGCGCATCTTCCTCGCGCTTGATGGCTCGCAGAGCATTCCCGCGGATGTTGAGTGCTCCGACGTGATCCGGGTTGAGCGCCAACGTGCGCTCAGCGCTGGCCAGGGCCTGTTCTGGCCGCTTGAGCTCCAACAGAACGATGCTGCGGTTGTACAGTGCGTCGGGGAAATCGGGCATGACCTGCACGGCTCGGTCATAGCTCGCCAGCGCTTCCTCCAACCGCTGGAGGACCCGCAGGGCGTTCCCCATATTCACCTGGGCGAAGGGTTGCGTCGGATTGGCCTGGATCGCCCTGCCGACGAGATCGATCCCGGCTTGAGTATTTCCTTTCTGCAGAGCCGCCAGCCCCAGCATGTGCAGCGCATCGAAATGGTTGGGCTCCAGTTGCAGGATTTCCCGATACAGCGCCTCTGCCACGCCAAGCTGCCCTTGCTGATGCAGCGCAAAGGCGTCGTGAAATTTGGACGCGATGGCCGAGGCCGTCGCTGCCGGCGAACTTGCCTGCCCTGGTCCGTCGGGTCTCGCACTCCCTCTGCCTTTGGTCATACCGAGACCTCCAAGTACCGACTCTGCGCTCGCGGACACTCAGTTGTGTGCGATGCGATACAGTCCGCCTGCAAAAGTCATGATATAGAGCTCGCCGGCCGCGTCCTCGCCGAAGCTGGTGATGTTCCCGCCCGGGCCAAGCGTGGCAGACCAGTCGGTCATCTGGCTCGCGGCTCCATTGACCAACCTGAAGCTGCGCACAAAGCCCTTGCAGAAGTCCGCGTAGAAATACGTCCCCTGCAGAGCGGGTATCGCGGGGCCGCGATAGACATAGCCGCCGGTTATCGAGCAGGAGCCGGCGGAGTGGTCATACTCGATCAGCGGCAATGTCGAACCGGCTGTAATACACGGCGAGCCGGGAGGATAGCAATGGTTTCCTTCCATCACGTTCTATCCGTAGTTCGTTCCTTTGCCCGCGCCGCCGGTCGCCGTCGCCACATCGACTTCCTCCCAGTGGTCTTGCCCCACATCCGCAACGTAAAGATCTCCCGATTGCCGGTCGAAACTGTACCGCCAGGGATTGCGCAGGCCGAAACTCCAGATTTCCTCACGCACACCCAGTTGCCCTACGAAGGGGTTGCCGGTTGGAATGGTGTAGGCAGGCTGGGGCGAGGTGGATTGGGAAACGTCGATGCGCAGCAGCTTCCCCAGCAATTCCCCTTTGTTCTGCGCGCGGTTGCCCGGATCTCCACCGCTGCCTCCATCGCCGAACCCGAGATACAGAAAATTGTCCGGCCCGAAGGCGATCATGCCCCCGTTGTGGTTCGCAAACGGCTGAACCACCGTCAAGATGATGCGATCGGCCGTATTGACGGCCACGTTGGCATCTCCCGCGCTCACTAGATAGCGGGCGATCACCGAGTTGCCGCTGGTATCCGTGTAGCTGACATAGAAGCGTCGATTGATCGCATATTGCGGATCGAAAGCCATGCCCAGCAAGCCCTGCTCCGAGCCGTTGGAAACAAGACTGGAAATATCGAGGAAGATACCGATCAACGAATTCGTGGCCTTGCCCACGACCTTGATCCTTCCGCCCTTCTCGACCACGAAGAGGCGGGCCGAATCCCCCGGCGGAGCAGTCAGAAACAGGGGTGTATTGAGGGCCAATGCCGCGTCAATCCGCTCAAGGTGAAGACCGACTCCGGATTCCAGCATTCCAGGACCAGCGTTTCCGTCGTTTCCGCCACCACCACCGCACGCGGCAAGCAGCAGCACGAGCGTGAGCGCGCTGAAAAGGGAATCTCGTCCAGGCAACAGGTCGGTCGCACGCACAGTCATCCTCGCAGAGAGCAGCGGATACTCGCAACTCCGATCCGCCGTGAAGCGGTCGGTTCTCCCAGAGCGTCTGCCCGCTTGCGTCAAGCGCCGAAACTGTGAATCCTACCCCAATGGGTGGCTTTGACGGCCAGTCGAATTTCGCGTCGCATAGGTGAGCTTGACGACCAGCGCAATGGGCAACAGCTGCCGCCCTTGGCTGCAGCCGTTGAATCACCCGAGGACGAGGAGGAGGCGCTCGCGGAAGCGCTCGTGTTAAGGCCGGACTGTTCGGCGAACCAGCCACCCAGGTTCCTGCTCATCGCTTACCGGCAGGGCCCTTGTGATCGAGAAGGCGTGGGATCGTCGCATGATGCGAGGAGCGACGTGCGGCCGCACTTGCCCTCGCACTGCGCTACCGGGTTCCTAGTGCAGGCTAGAAAGGAGAATGGCGCAATCGCCTACGACAAACAAGGCACCCAGCAAGAGTACCAATCCGAAAGCTCGTGGAAAATCCGCTACGCGTTTGTCGAGCACCAAGTGCATCGTGTCGGCGCCCTGGGTGAGTCGCCGGACGGAGTACCAGTGATTCGCGCGCTTTTCGAAGCTGCGCAAGGCATTCGGAAAAAGTATCAGCATGACCCCGATCACCAGAGCGAACGCGGTAAGCGCGATCATAAACCAACGCACCGCTTCGAGCAGCCCGGCTGCCAAGCCGGCAGGAAAATTCATACCGTACAGCGCGACGATCGCGGCCGTATCGAACTTCATCAGCAAGCCGAAAACCGAATAAGCTGCGCCGGCGGAAATCAATGCACCAAACAGAAACCGATTTCGCCGCACCGGTTCCTCCACATTGCGCATCACCGCCAGCGGCTTGAACGCGTGGCGTGTGGAAACGTAACGATTCATCGTGGCAAAGAAGCGCAACGTCGTCGGACTGAAAAAGACCAGACCAACGCCGACGGCAACGGCGAGCACGCTGCAGGTCAGAAAAAACAGGATGACCGATGGCACCAGCAGCTGATCGATCGCGGGATTGTTGCTGAGCAACATATGCACCTCACTCGTTAGCCGGTCGGCTGTGGATCCATAGTTTGCGGGTTTCGAGCACGGCTCGGAATAGGCGGAAAGGCTAAGCTGCCCATCTCTCCACGATCGCTTATCCTCTTTTGGGCCAGCGCGGTCTGTTCGCTCGTGCACATTACGGGCCTTCGCCTGCAAGTTTCTGGGTAGAGCCCGGCGCTTGGCGTGCCTATTTCCTTGCAATTCGCATGCCGGGGGCCAGGGGCCAGGTGCGCAAATTGTCAAACGTTGGCTCAGATCGGGAGCTGCCCTTCGCCAACGGCCGCTTACGGC
>JBGPMS010000307.1:0-6927 GCA_041487115.1 Gammaproteobacteria bacterium | reverse complement strand
TGCCGAGGCGACCGAAGCGGCCTCCGCGCGTGCGGCGGAACGGCGCCGCAGCTTCTCGACCAGGGGCTTTGCTCCGCGCGTCGAACTGAACATCTCCAACGTCTCGAACTCCACCTCTTGCACTGGAGCCATGGCGGTGTCCATGTAAGGAGTCGTGTCTCGGGTTACGCGCCTGAGCGTACGGCGGTATTGCGAGTACATGCCGGCGAAGCGAAGGTGCTTGCAAAGCATGTCCCAAGTATAGCGGCCATAGAACGCAATCCGGGTCTCGAGGGGCATGCCTGGCCGCCGGTCACGCCGGAACTTGCGGCGAAACAGCCCGCCCTCCAGGGGATGAACTCGCTCCAGGCGCGGGACGGCGTGGAACAAGAGCAGCTTCATCATCATGTTGCGTGGATCATAGCCCCACACTTTCGCGCGGCGCAGCACCGTTTCCACGTGCTCGGGGGAATAGTAGAGATCCCACGCTTTGTGGTAGATCCCTAGCAGCTCTTCGTCGGACATGGTGGAATGACGGGTGGTGACATGTACGACGTCGTACTTGTTCATATCAGGTTCCATCTTCACGTTCGCCAGATAGAGTTTCTTGTGGTCGGCGGAACCTGGGAGCGGCGTGAGGATGAAGAACTCCAGCAGATCGATGGGCAACTCCCGCTGGATGATGCCTATGTCGCGCTCGATTGAGGCTGGCGTATCGCCCGGAAACCCCAAAATATAGCCGGCGTAGGTGAGCGCTCCTACGCGGTGCCACGCCTGCAGCATCGTGCGGTACTCGGAGATTTGGTTCTGGCCTTTCTTGGCTTCCTTTAGCGAGTCCGGGTTGATGTTCTCCAGGCCGATGAACACCCGATTCACGCCGGCCCGACCCGCCTTGTCGATGAAGCCGCGAACCTTGTGGGACATGGTATCTACCTGTGCGACGACGTGGATACGCTGCCCTTCCTCCTCTCGCATCCTGATCAGACGGTCGAAGATTGCTTCCCAGTTTTGATTCCGCGCGAGGTTGTCATCCGTGATGAAGAAGTTGTGGACGCCCTGGGCCAGATTGGCGCGTACGATCTTCTCCACATCGTCAGCGCTGCGGCTGCGTGATTTCCGGCCCTGGACATTGATGATCGTGCAGAAGCTGCACAGGAAAGGGCAACCGCGTCCGGCATCGAAGCTCGTGCGTAGTCCGCCGGTGCGGCGAACGATGTCCAGTGGGAGGAACGGTATCGCTGCACCCTCCAGGCCTGGCAGATCCTTCATGAAGTTGTAGAGCGGCTGCAGCGCGTTACCGTACGCGGCCCGCAACAGATCTTCCAGGCGCCCCTCCACCTCTCCAGCAAACAGGGAAATGCCGAGGTCCATCGCCTCCTGCAGTTCCGGCGGCATGTCCGGCAGCATCGAGATACAGCCGCTGACGTGGAACCCACCGACGCAGACCTGGATGCCCGCGGCCCGCAGCGGCCGCGCGATATCGATGGCCCGCGGAAACTGGTTGGTCTGCACGCCGACTAGGCCGACCAGCCCGTGCCCCCCTGCGGCTCGGATCTGCTGAATGATGCGTGCGGGCCTGATGCGGGTGTTGGTCTCGTCCCACACGGTGATCCGAAGCTCCACGTCCGCACCCAGCACGCGGCGCTCCGCGCAGTCGAGCGCAAGCCCGTACAGTGCCGCCAGCGTATTCGCGGGAATGGATGAGCGCATCCACTGGATGACGTAGCCTTCGTCGTCGTAATGCGAGGGCTTGATCAGGAACAGATGGAACACCTGTCCTGCGGCGAGTGATTTGGTCACGGAGATCCTTAAGCAGGGTCGCGCGCGGGTCGCAATGCGTTCTGGTCCTGCGCAAAAAGCACGCCGGCTCTGCGCACCGACCCACGCCGCGGGATAAGTATAGGCCGAATCCCCCGCCCCTTCTGGGCGGTAACGCACATAGACGCCCGCTCATACATCCGGATAAGGGCGTGAGCTTTTAACCCTCCGTCCACCGCACCACTGTAGCCGGCAGGTCTGCAAATCGGACTTGACTCAAACGCGCGCTCGCCATTGGACTTTCGTCTAGCTGTCTCTTCCCGCAGACGGCGCAAGCCGGCGCGCGTGTTTCCCTCCTAGGCCTTCGCCAACAGAAGGACGTCTGATTGATTACGCTGCAATAGTCAGCGCGTAGCGGTCCGGTACTAGACCGTCCTTCACCTCGCCCCGACATATGCCAGCACCACATCGCTGATGTGGTCGAGCCACGCGCGGCGGTGCTCGTCGGACATCAGATCGCGGTCCAGGAAGCGGGACAGGGTGTAGCGATTGGACTGGTAGAAGTAGCCCAGGGCCGCGATGGTCAAGTAGATCTGCACCGGGTCGATGTTGGAGCGGAAGATACCCTCCGCCGCGCCGCGCGCGAGCAGATCGCGCAGGATGCTGAGCAGCGGGAAGGAAAGCTGGCTCACGTGGCTGGACTTCTTCAGGTGCTGGCCGCGGTACTGGTTCTCGCTGTTGAGCAGCCGAATGAACTCCGGGTGCAGGTAGTAGTAGTCCCAGGTGAAGGCGATGAGCTGGCGCATGCCCTCGAGCGGCGGCGTGTCGGCCAGATGCAGCTGCTCCTCGGCCTGGCCGAGCTTCTCGTAGGCGCCTTCGAGCACCGTGCGAAACAGCTTTTCCTTGCTGCCGAAGTAGTAGTACAGCATGCGGTCCACGGTACGGGCGCGCCGGCTGATGCGCTCCACCCGCGCGCCGCCATAACCGTGATTGGCGAATTCCTCGGTCGCCGCCTCCAGGATCTTGCGTTGCATGCCGACCGGATCGCGCTTACGGCGCGATCCGGCAGATAGTTTGGCATCGCGCTTACGCCGCGATCCGGCAGATAGTTTGGCATCGCGTTTACGCCGCGATCCGGCAGATAGCTTGGCATCGCGCTTGCGGCGCGATCCGGCGGGTGCCGCAGCGGCGCGCTTCCTGCGGGCAGGGCTCGCCGCACCATCCTTCGCCGGTGGGTCTTTTTTCGGGGAGCGCTTAAACGCAGCGCTTCGCGCGGGCTTCTTGGTTGCTGGTTTGGTGGCCATGGGCTCGATCGGTAGCGGTGCGCGCCTCAGCGCTCCAGGTGCTGCAGCTTGTCCTTCACTTCCTTCCAGTCGTCGGCATCCGGCGGCGGGTCCATTCTGGACGTGATGGTGGGAAGGGTGCGGGCGAGCTCGGCGTTCAGCGCGATGAACTTCATCTGCACCTGCGGCACGTCCACATCCGCGAAGATCGCATTGACCGGGCATTCCGGAATGCACACCGCACAGTCGATGCACTCGTCGGGCTCGATCACCAGCATGTTGGGTCCCTCGCGGAAGCAGTCCACGGGGCAAACGTCCACGCAGTCGGTGTACTTGCACTTGATGCAGGATTCGGTCACGACATGGGTCATGGCAGTCCTTGGCTCGTTGGTCTCCGCGCACCTGGGCCGTCTATGCCTGTCGCGCTGCAGCACGACAGCCGGGTTCGGGGGTTGAAAACCGACCGCAGCTAGGATATGGTGAAGCTGCCTCCGGAGTAAAGTGCCCGCTCCATAGCTGTGTAGCGAGCACTTCAAACCTACAGGTCATTTCATGTACTTGCGACCGACCGCACTCAGCGAGGCGCTCACGGCGCTCAAGGCGCGGCCGCTCGCCGTGCTGGCCGGCGGCACCGACTTCTACCCTGCCCGGGTCGGCCGGCCGGTGCGAGAGGATGTCCTCGATATCACCGCGCTAGGCGACCTGCGCGGCTTGCGGGAGGACGCGGAGGGTCTGCGGATCGGCGCTCTTGCCACCTGGTCGGACCTCGTGCACCAGCCCTTGCCGCGCGCATTCGACGGACTCAAACTCGCGGCGCGAGAGGTGGGGGGCCTCCAGATTCAGAACGCGGGCACCATCGCGGGCAATATCTGCCACGCCTCGCCGGCCGCCGACGGCATCCCGGCGCTGCTGGCGCTCGAGGCCGAGGTCGAGTTGTCCGCCCTGGACGGTGTGCGCCACCTGCCGCTCGAAGGCTTTGTCACCGGCGCCGGAGCTACTCAACGTCGCCCAGACGAGCTGGTGACGGCCATCCTGATCCCGCGCTGGGGCCGCGCCGCCCGGGCGACTTTTCTCAAGCTTGGCGCTCGGCGCTACCTGGTAATCTCCATCGTCATGGTTGCCGCCACCCTCGAGGCTGGCGCCGATGGCAGGGTCGCGCGTGCGGCGGTGGCGGTGGGCGCCTGTTCCGAGGTGGCGCGACGGCTCACCAGGCTCGAGGCGAAGCTTTTGGGCAAGCCGATCACGCCCGCGCTGGGGGATCTGGTGCGGCCGGACGATCTCGCACCGCTGGCTCCCATCTCCGATGTCCGCGGCAGCGCGGAATACCGGCGCGACGCGGCGCTGACGCTGGTCCGGCGCGCGCTGGCGGAACTCGGTAGCGAGTAGCGGAGCGGTGAACAAACCCTACCAGACGGAACTGTTGAGCGAGACGCTGGTAGCGCAGGCACCCGCACCCGAAGCCGGGGCAAGGCAGGCCGTCCATTTCCGGCTGAACGGCCTGGAGCAGCACCTGACGGTGGACCCGGTGGCGCGGCTGTCGGACGTTCTGCGCGAGCAGTTGGGATTGACCGGCACCAAGGTCGGCTGTGAAGCCGGGGACTGCGGCGCCTGCACAGTGCTGCTGGACGGTCGCCAGGTGTGCTCGTGTCTGACCGCCGTAGCGCAAGTCGAAGGACGCGAGGTGCTGACTGTCGAGGGGCTGGCGCAAGACGACAAGCTGACCGACTTGCAGCGCGCGTTCCTGGCCCACGGCGCCGCGCAGTGCGGCATCTGCACTCCGGGCATGCTGATGGCCGCCTCGGGCCTTCTGCGCGTCAACCCCGAGCCCAGCAAGCAGGACACGCTGGACGCGCTGGCCGGGGTGTTGTGCCGCTGCACCGGCTACACGAAGATCGTCGATGCTGTGCTCGCGGTGGCGCGCGGCGGTCTGGAAGCGCCGCAACCACCGGCTGGCGCTGCAGTGGGCAGCCGCATCGCCAAGCTGGACGGGGTGGGCAAAGTCAACGGCCGCGAGCGATTCGGCGCCGACCACTACCCTGCCGGTTCGCTGTGGCTGCGAGTCGTTCGCTCCCCCCACGCACGCGCGCGCTTCCGCGTCAGCGAGCTGGAGTCCTTGCGCCGCGCGTATCCGGGGCTCGCCTGCGTGCTGAGTGCGGTGGACGTGCCGGAGAACAGCTTCGGCATCTTTCCCCAGGTGAAGGACCAGCCGGTGCTGGCGCCGGGACACGTGCGCTGCCGTGGCGAGGCCGTGTTGGCCCTGGTCGGCGACTATCGTGAAGTGATGGCGATCCCGGAATCGGAGTTGCCCATCGAGTGGTTTCCGGAGACGCCGGCTCTAGACTTGGACGAGTCGTTGCGGACAGCCGGCAGCTTGCGGCATGAGCACGCGCCGGACAATGTCTTGATCCGCGGGCGAGTGCAGAAGGGCGACCCCGACCGAGCGCTGGACAGCGCGCCGTTCGTCGCCGAAGGCAGCTTCACGACCAGCTATGTGGAGCACGCCTACATCGAGCCGGAGGCGGGCTATGCCGAACGCTTCAAGGACGAGTATGGGCGCGACCGGATACGCATCTTCGCCTGTACGCAGACGCCTTACATGGACCGCGACGAGATCGCGCGCATTCTCCGACTGCGCCCGGAGCAGGTACACATCATTCCCTCCGCCATCGGCGGCGGCTTCGGCGGCAAACTCGACATCGCCATCCAACCTCTGCTTGCCCTGGCGGCCTGGAAGCTGAACCGCCCGGTACGCGGCGTCTACACCCGGCCCGAATCGATGGTGTCCACCACCAAGCGCCATCCTGCGCGCATGCGCGCGCGCTTCGCCTGCGACGCTGACGGTCGCCTGGTTGCCGCCGACTTCTTCGGCGACTTCAACACCGGTGCCTACGCCTCCTGGGGCAATACGGTAGCCAACCGTGTGCCCATCCACGCCTCGGGGCCGTACTTCATCCCCAATATCCGCGCGCTCACCCGGGCCGTGTATACCAACGGACCGATCGCGGGTGCGTTCCGTGGCTTCGGCGTGCCTCAATCGACCGTAGTGCACGAGGCGCTGATCGACGAGCTGGCGGAGAAGGTCGGCATGGACCGGCTCGAGTTCCGCTGGATCAATGCGATCCGCGTTGGCCAGCCGACCGCAACGGGACAGGTCCTGCGTGCCAGCTGCGGGCTGGCCCAGTGCCTGGACCGGCTGCGTTCGGCCTGGCGCGAAGCGCAGACTGCGGTTGCCGGCATCAACGCCTGCCAGCATGCCAAGCACGGGTCGCGCAAGGGTCTGCGCCGAGGGGTCGGTATCGCGGCCATGTGGTACGGGATCGGCAACACCGGCATCGCAAACCCATCCACCATTCGTGTCGGGCTGCGACGCAGCGGGCGCGTGCTTCTATACAACGGGGCAGTGGACATCGGGCAGGGCTCGAGCACGATCCTGCCGCAGATCTGTGCCGACGCGCTCGGACTGCCGGTGGCCCTGTTCGACCAGGTGACGGGAGATACCGACCTCACGCGGGACGCTGGTAAGACGTCGGCTTCGCGCCAGACCTTCGTGTCGGGTAACGCGGCGCGCTTCGCCGGCGAGGACCTGCGGGGCAAGCTGCTGGCGCTGCTCGATGCCCCGGCGGACGCGTCCTTGCTCGTCGAGGGCACGCAGCTCACCGCGCATGTTGGCGGCCAGGACAAGCGCATCGACCTCGCTGCGCTGCCGGCCGACGACGAGGGCAACGTGGCCGTGGGCGAGGGGTTTTTCGATCCGCCGACCACTCCGCTGGATGGTAACGGGCAGGGCGTGCCCTACGCGACCTACGGGTTTGCCGCGCAGATGGCAGAGGTCGAAGTGGACCTGGAGCTGGGCACGGTCAAGGTGCTCAAGATCCACGCCGCACACGACGTGGGCCGTGCTATCAAT
>JBGPMS010000306.1:0-6928 GCA_041487115.1 Gammaproteobacteria bacterium | reverse complement strand
TTCGCCATCATCTCCCACCCGGACGCGGGGAAGACCACCCTCACCGAGAAGCTGCTGCTGTTCGCCGGCGCGATTCACATCGCCGGCAGCGTCAGGGCGCGCAAGGCGTCCCGCCACGCCCTGTCGGACTGGATGGAAATCGAAAAGCAGCGCGGCATCTCGGTGGCGAGCTCCGTGATGCAGATGGAGTACCGGGGCAAAGTGGTGAACCTGCTCGATACCCCGGGCCACCAGGACTTCTCCGAGGATACCTACCGCGTGCTGACCGCGGTGGATGCCGCGCTCATGGTGATCGATGCCGCCAACGGCGTCGAGGCGCAAACGCTCCGGCTGCTGGAAGTGTGCCGCGCGCGCGGCACGCCCATCATCACCTTCATCAACAAGATGGACCGCGAGGTGCGCGAGCCGCTCGAGCTGATCGACGAGCTCGAGCGCGTGCTCGGCATGAGCTGCGTGCCGTTCTCCTGGCCGATCGGGATGGGCAAGTCCTTCCATGGCGTCTACGACCTGGCGGAGGACCGCGTGCGCGTGTTCCGTCCCGGTGTGGATCGGCTGCAGGACGCGGACGAGATCGTCAGCGGGCTCGATAACCCGGCGCTGCGCGAGCGCTTCGGCGCCGAGTTCGAGCGGGCGCGCCACGACATCGATCTGGTGCGCGTGGCCACTCCCGAGTTCTCGCGCGACGAGTTCCTCGCCGGACTGCAAACGCCCGTGTTCTTCGGCTCCGCGATCAACAATTTCGGCGTCCGCGAGGTACTCGATGCGCTGGTGGACATCGCGCCGCCGCCGCAACCCCGGATCGCCCTGCAAGGCGCAGTACAGCCCGACGGGGCGCGCTTCTCCGGCGTCGTGTTCAAGATCCAGGCCAACATGGACCCCGCCCACCGTGACCGCGTGGTGTTCGTGCGCGTGTGCTCCGGGCGCTTCGAGCGTGGCATGAAGCTGCGCATCCAGCGCACCGGCAAGGACTTCCGCCCCAACAACGTGGTTTCTTTTCTGTCCCAGCGCCGCGATCTGCTCGAAGAAGCCTACGCCGGGGACATCATCGGCATTCCGACCCACGGCGGCATTCAGCTCGGAGATACGCTGACCGATGGGGAAGCCCTCCAGTTCACCGGCCTGCCGTTTTTCGCGCCGGAATTCTTCAGCGCGATCGAGGTGGTGAATCCGCTGAAGACCAAGCAGCTTCGCACCGGGCTGCTGCAGCTCGGGGAGGAAGGCGCCATCCAGGTGTTCCGTCCCCTGCGCAATACGACCATGCTGCTGGGTGCCGTCGGCAGCTTGCAGTTCGAGGTCGCGGCGCACCGGCTGCAGCACGAGTACGGTGTGGAGGCCCGCCTGATCGCCTCGCCCTACACTGCCGCGCGCTGGGTGTCGGCCGACGATCCGGCCGAGCTCGACCGGTTCGTCGAGGGCAACACGCAGAGGGTCGCACGCGATGCTGCCGACGCGCTCGCGGTCCTGACCGGATCGGCCTACGAGATGAAGGTCATCCAGGACATGTGGCCCAAGATCCGATTCCACGCCCAACGCGAGCACGCCGGCCTCGTCCACGAGGGGCTGACAGACCTCCCGGCGTAGGCCCGGTCCTTACGTCTTTGCGCTGCCGATGAAGACAGCGATCAATCTCGGCGATTTCCGTCAGCGCGCGCGGCGGCGGCTGCCGCGCCTGGTGTTCGACTACCTCGAAGGCGGCGCCGACGACGAGAGTTGCCTGCGGCGCAACCGCTCCGCGATCGATGCCCTGCAACTGCGGCCTGCGCTGCTCAGAAACGTGTCCACCATCGACACGTCGATCGAGCTGTTCGGCCGTCGCTTCCCGCTGCCGCTCGCCATCGGACCCACCGGCCTGAATTCGTTGATCTGGCCGGATGGCGACTTGGCGCTCGCGCACGCGGCCGCGAAGGCCGACATTCCATTCGCGCTGTCCACCGCTTCCAACGTGCGGCTCGAGCGCATTCCGCGCGAGGCTGCCGGCGTCAACTGGTTCCAGCTGTACGTGATGGGCGACCGCGAGCTGGCCGAACGGATGATGAAGCGAGCCTTCGACGCCGGCTTCTCCGCTTTGATCCTGACCGCGGACGTACCGGTGAGCGGCTACCGGGAGCGGGATGCGCGCAACGGCTTCAGGCTGCCGTTCAAATACTCTCCGGGCCTGGTGTTCGACGCCGCGTGTCACCCGCGCTGGTTGCTGGGATTGCTGCGTGGAGGCATGCCCGGCTTCGCCAACCTGAACGACCCCGACGCGGGCCCGGTGTCGGCCCAGACCCAGGCGGCATTGCTGACACGCACGATGGACCGCGCACTCGACTGGGACAGCCTGAAATGGGTCAGGCGTCACTGGTCACGCCCGCTGATCGTGAAAGGCGTGCTCGATCCCGAGGACGCACGGCGCGCGGTGGCCGGGGGCGTGGACGGGTTGATCGTGTCCAATCACGGTGGACGGCAGCTCGACTGCGCTCAGGCCACGATCGAGGTGCTGCCGGAGGTTATCGACGCGGTCGATGGTCGGGTGCCGGTGATGATCGACAGCGGGTTCCGCCGCGGCAGCGACGTGGTGAAGGCTCTGGCGTTGGGAGCCCGCGCTGTGCTGGTCGGCCGTGCCATGCTCTACGGATTGGGCGCGGACGGGGAGCGAGGCGCGAGCGAAGTGCTGCGGCTGCTGGCGGAGGACATCACGCGCACCATGACGCTGATGGGTGCGGCATCGATCGCGGAGCTCACGCGTGATCGGGTGCTAAAAAAACCCGCGCCCTAGCCCTCTCCCGCAAGGGGAGAAGGGATCTTCGCCTTAGTCCCCCTCTCCCTCGATGGGAGAGGGTTGGGGTGAGGGTGAAGGTACGTGCTCGTTGCTTACCCCTCACCCTAGCCCTCTCCCACAAGGGGAGAGGGGATCGCTCGAGGGAGAGGGGACCACACGCTGCAGACGGGCCCTGGCGACCGCGTACTCCGCGCGCAGGCGATCGACCAGCTCGCGCGCCGGCAGCACCTCGTCGATGTTCCCCACGCCCTGCCCCGCGCCCCAGATGTCCTTCCAGACCTTGGCCGGCCGGCCGGAGGCGAAGTTCATGGAAGACTTGTCGGCCACCGGGAGATGGTCGGGATCGAGGCCGGCGGCAGCCACGCTGCGCTTGAGGTAATTGCCGTGCACACCGCTGAAGAACGGCGTGTAGACGATCTCTGCCGCGGTGCTGTCCAGGATCATCTGCTTGTAGCCTTCGACGGCATTGGCCTCGCGCGTGGCGATAAAGCGTGTACCGATGTACGCGAAGTCCGCGCCGATGGCTTCCGCCGCGAGTACGCCGGCGCCGTCGGTGATCGCGCCGGACAGCGCCACTGGACCATCGAAGAATCGCCGCACTTCACGCACCAGCGCGAAAGGGCTTAGCATGCCCGCGTGGCCGCCGGCGCCGGCGCACACCAGCACCAGCCCGTCGACGCCGGCCTCCAGCGCCTTCTCGGCATGCCGGATGGAGATCACGTCGTGAAATACCACGCCGCCGTATTCGTGCACCTTCTTGACCACGTCGGTGGGCGCGCGCAGGCTGGTGATGATCATCGGCACGCGGCGCCGCATGCAGACCTCGAGATCGTGCTCGAGCCGGTCGTTGGACTGGTGGATGATCTGGTTCACCGCGAAGGGGGCAACCTTGGCGCCGGGATGAGCGCGGCGATGATCCTCCAGGGCCGTCTCGATCGTGTCGATCCACGGCTCGAGCATTTCGGCTGGTCGCGCATTCAGGGCCGGGAAGGATCCCACCACCCCGCTCACACACTGTGCGATGACGAGATCGGGATTGGAAACGATGAACATCGGCGCCGCCATCACGGGCAGCGACATGCGGCTCTTCAGCTTCTCCACCAGGGACACCAGGCACTCCTTCCGACTGCAAGCGATGCGCAGGTTGCCTGCAGCACTCGCCTGCGTCAAGGTCCCCCCGGCCAAGCCGGTCCGAACCGGTGGCTTTGCCATGCTTGGGCAAGCCCTAAGCGGCAGGCCCCGCGGAAACTGAACCTTCTCCGCGTTCCGATCGTCATACTCGATCGTTACACGCTGTTACACGTACACGCTACGTTACTTGCCGCGGGCGGCTGATGTAGACAATACGGCATTTACCACCGACCGAGCCAACGTCGATCCGGAGCCCCGGCCCGGGAAAATGACAGACGTCTAGGCAATACTACCGGTCGGACCCTCAACGCACTGTTCTGGCGAACGATGAATCGAACACCGGCATCAAGCGCTTTCACGAGCCGCGGCCGCCTGCGCTCTCTCGCCTCGTCGCCTTGGAAGTGGGTGTTGCTGCTGGTACTGCTCTGCGCGGTCGCGGCCGGCGCCTACTTTTTCTTCTTCTCGGCCAAATCGGATGGGACATCGCAGCGCCCGGGCAAGGGCGGCGCGAACATGTCTCGTCCCGTCCCGGTCGCGGGCGCAGCGGTGACGACCGGCGACATCAACGTCTATCTGAATGGGCTGGGCTCGGTGACGCCGCTCAACATGGTCACCGTGAAGAGCCGCGTGGACGGCGAGTTGATGAAGGTCCTGTTCCGCGAAGGCCAGGTGGTCAAGCCGGGAGAGCTGCTGGCGGAAATCGATCCGCGCCCCTACCAGGTGCAGCTCACCCAGGCGCAAGGCCAGCTGGCCCGCGACCTGGCGCTGCTCGAGAACGCGAAGCTCGACCTGGAGCGCTACCGCACGCTGTTCGTGCAGGACTCCATCGCGAAGCAGCAGGTGGATACGCAGGCCTCTCTGGTGCGCCAATACGAAGGCGCCGTCAAGACCGACCAGGGCGTGATCGACAACGCCAGGCTGCAATTGACCTACTCGCGCATCACTGCGCCCTTCGGCGGGCGCACCGGACTGCGCCTGGTGGACCCGGGCAATGTCGTCCACGCCAGCGATACCACCGGCCTGGTGGTGATCACGCAGTTGCAGCCGATCGCGGTCATCTTCTCCATTCCGGAAGACAGCCTTCCCGGGGTGATGGACAAGCTGCGGGCGGGCGAAAAACTCCCGGTCGACGCCTATGACCGTGCCGGCAAGACCAAGCTCGCCACCGGGTTCCTCCTCACCGTCGACAATCAGATCGACTCCACCACCGGCACCGTCAAGCTCAAGGCCCAGTTTCCGAACGACGTCTACCACTTGTTCCCCAATCAGTTCGTGAACGTGCGCATGCTGCTGGACGTGAAACGCGGCGCGACTCTCATCCCGACCGCTGGGGTCCAGCGTGGCACGCAAGGAACCTTCGCCTACGTGATCAAGGCCGACAACACGGTCACGATGCGCCCGCTCAAGCTCGGTCCGACAGAAGGCGAGCTCGCGGCAGTCGAGAGCGGGCTCACCCCCGGGGAGCAAGTGGTCGTCGACGGCAGCGACAAGCTGCGCGAAGGCGCCCAGGTAGCGCCGATAAGCAAGGACGCGGCCGCCGCCCCCAGCGACGGCGCGCGCCAGAAGCACGGTGGAGGCAAGCGCCGCCGCGACGGCGACGTAGCCACACCAACCAACTGAGTAGAGCACGCCATGAACCCTTCGCGCCCCTTCATCCTGCGACCGGTGGCGACGTCGCTGCTGATGGTCGCGATCCTGCTTTCGGGCATCGTCGCGTACCGGCTGCTGCCGCTGTCCGCGTTGCCGGAGGTCGACTACCCGACCATCCAGGTCGTGACGCTCTACCCGGGTGCGAGCCCCGAGGTCATGACCTCGTCGATCACCGCACCGCTCGAGCGCCAGTTCGGTCAGATGCCGGGCCTGAATCAGATGTTGTCCACCAGCTCCGGCGGCGCTTCGGTCATCACGCTGCAGTTCAGCCTGAGCCTGACGCTGGACATCGCCGAGCAGGAAGTGCAGGCGGCCATCAATGCATCGGGAAACCTGCTGCCTACCGATCTGCCGATGCCGCCGATCTACAACAAGGTGAACCCGGCGGATGCGCCGATCATGGCGCTGGCGGTCACCTCGAAATCGCTGCCGCTGCCGAAGGTGCAGGACCTGATCGATACGCGGCTCGCGCAGAAGATCTCGCAGCTCCCGGGCGTGGGCCTGGTCAGCATCAGCGGCGGCCAGCGGCCTGCGGTGCGCATCCGCGCCAATCCGACCGCCCTGGCCGCCTATGGCCTGAGCCTCGACGACGTGCGCACCGCGATCGGCAACGCCAACGTCAACGGGCCCAAGGGCAGCTTCGACGGTCCCGCGCGCGCGTCTACCATCGACGCCAACGACCAGCTCAAGTCGGCCGAGGAGTACAAGCGCGTCATCATCGCCTATAAGGACGGCAGCCCGATTCGGCTACGCGACGTGGCTGAAGCGATCGACGACGCCGAAAACGTGCGGCTCGCCGCCTGGGCCAACGACGCAGCCGCCGTGATCGTCAACATCCAGCGCCAGCCGGGCGCGAACGTGATCGAAGTGGTGGACCGCGTGAAGCAGTTGCTGCCTCAGCTTCAGGCCACCCTGCCCGGCTCGGTCGACGTAAGCGTGCTCACCGACCGCACGACCACCATCCGGGCCTCGGTCAAGGACGTGCAGTTCGAGCTGGTTCTATCGGTAGTGCTGGTGGTCATGGTGATCTTCCTGTTCCTGCGCAGCCTGTCCGCCACGTTGATCCCGAGCATCGCGGTGCCGCTGTCTCTGGTCGGCACGTTCGGTGTGATGTACTTCGCGGGATTCAGCATCAACAATCTGACGCTCATGGCGCTCACCATCGCCACCGGCTTCGTGGTCGACGACGCGATCGTGATGATCGAGAACATCTCGCGCTACATCGAGGAAGGCGAAGCGCCGCTGCAGGCCGCGCTGAAGGGCGCCGAGCAGATCGGCTTCACCATCATTTCGCTGACGATCTCGCTGGTGGCGGTGTTGATCCCACTCTTGTTTATGGGCGATGTGGTCGGCCGCTTGTTCCGTGAATTCGCCATTACACTGGCG
>JBGPMS010000305.1:0-6942 GCA_041487115.1 Gammaproteobacteria bacterium | reverse complement strand
TCGGGTTGTGTCAGGTGCGGCGTCTGCATTGTTGCGCTCCTCGCCAAGGTACCTACCTTGGCTTCGTCGCGACGCCTCGCATCCATCCGCACCTGACGCAACGCGCGTCGCGAGACTTGATCAGAGCTTCCTTAACAGTAGAGCGTCTGACCCGTGACGCCGCGGCTGTCGGGTCCGACCAGATACAGGTAAGCAGGCATCAGGGCTTCAGGGCGCGCTCGGCTGTCGCGCCGCTCGCCCGGATGGGTCCGCTGGCGCTGCGGCGAGTCCACCTTGCCCGGCACGACCACGTTGATGCGCAGGCCGGGGAAGCGCTCCCACTCCTGCGCCTGAATCTTCGCCAGTGCCGGCAATCCGCTCTTCGAGACGGCGAACCCGCCCCAGTACGCGGCGGGTTCCAGTGCGTGCGTCTCGGAGGTCAGGATCACCGACGCGTCGGGCGCTCCGCGCAACAGGTAGGTGCAGGCGCGTGTCAGGGCGAATGGGGCTGCCAGATTCACGCGCAGCAGCGCGAGCCAGTCCTCCAGCGTCTGGTTATCCAGCGGGCCCAGATGCGTGAAGTGCGACGCGTTGTGCAAGATGCCGTCCAGGCGCTTGAGCTGCGACTCGATGGCCAGTGCGAGGTTCTCGAAGTCGCGATCCCGCGCCGTCGAAAGATCCAGCGGCAGAATGGTCGGCTGCGGACCGCCCGCGGCCTCGATCTCGTCGTAGACCGATTCGAGCTTGGTCACGGCGCGCCCGTGCAGGATCACCGTCGCGCCGTGCTGCGCGAAAGTCAGCGCCGCCAGGCGCCCGATGCCTTGGCCTGCACCCGTCACCAGGATCACGCGCTCCTCGAGCAGGTCCGGCTGCGGTTGATAGCGCTTGAGATCGAGCATCGGGAATGTCGAGCCGCAGAGCGGCGGAGAACTGCAAAATCAAAATGACTATTCGTTTCGGCCTTCGAGGATCATACGCGCGCAGGCAACCCCGCTGCGAACCGCGGACTCCAGGGTCCCCGGGTAGTCGCCGTCGGTGTAGTCGCCGGCCAGGTAGACATTCGGCATGGCAGTGCGCTGAGGGGGGCGCTTGACGCCGACGGTGCAGGAGAACGTGGCGCGCTTCTCCGCGATCACCTGGCTCCAGAGCGGCTTGCCCAACCGCGGGAACTCAGCCAGCAGCTCGCCGTGGACCTTGGCAGCCAGTTGCTCCTGATTCAATTCCTGGTGCCGACCCGACGCGCTGATGACGACGCCGACCAGGCCCTGCTGGCCGCACAGCGCGCCGCGATCGAAGATCCACTGCGCCACCCCGCCGTCGAGGCCGAACATGGCCTGCGGCAGGCTCAGCTTGCCGGGATACTGAAGGTACACCGAGTAGATCGGTTCGTAGGCGAGCTGGCGGATATCACCGATGCTGCCCTGGAGGGCAGGCAGCCCGCCCAGAGCTTCCGGCACGCGGTAGGAGGGCAGCGCACAGATTGCCTGGCTGAAGCGCCGGGGTCCAGTGGAAGTGTGCACTACTACGCCTGGGCTCTCGGCCTCGATCGACGTGACCGGTACGCCGGTTACAACCTGCCCGCCGCGCTGCTCCACGTAATGCGCCGCGCGCTCCGGGAACAGGGCGGACAGGTCCACGGCCGGCAGCAGCAGTTCGCTGTCCTCCCGGCTTCCATCCAGGGTGTCGCGCAGAACGTTGAGAAATACCTGTGCCGACGCGCGTTCCGGCGGTGTGTTGAGCGCCGACGTGCACAACGAGTCCCACAAGTAGCGGCGCGCTGCCGGGCCTTGGCGGAAGCGTGCAAGCAGTGCGGTCACGGTGACGTCCCGATCGAGTCTGAAGCCGGTGGCGCGGAGTCGCGTCATGAAGCGGGCGGCGCGCAATCGCTCTCCCAAACTCAGCCCTTGCGCCCAGAGGAGCGCTGTGGCCAGGTGAAACGGAGCGGGCAGGGGCGAGGCGCGTAAGCGGAACCGTCCGAGTATGTGCAGCTCGAGCGGCCGCCGCAGCAGCCCGGTTTCGACTCCGCCTGACACTTGCGCGATGAGGCGCAGCGTTTCGCGATAAGCGCCAATGAGGATGTGCAGCCCGTTGTCGAGCGCCACGCCGTTGACTTCGACCCGGCGTGCGCGCCCGCCCAGAGTCCGCGCAGCCTCGAACACCGTGACCGGCACGCCGCGCTCGGCCAGCTCGACGGCCGCGGCCATGCCAGCCCAACCGCCGCCGAGCACCGCAACCCGCTGCTCTTCACGCTTCACCCCTCACCCTTCACTCTTCACCCTCCATACCAGTCACGCCGTGACCCAGGTCTTCCAGGCGATCCAGAGCTTGCGCACCGGCGTCAGGGCCACGCGCTGCGTAAGGGTGTGGCCGCACAGGGAGGCGATCTCGTCCAGCAGTGTCCGATAGATGGCGGCCATCACCAGACCGGCACGCTGACATCGGCGATCGTCGCGCGCCAGCAGGGCCAGGGCGCGATCGTAGTAGCCGCGCGCGCGCTCGATCTGGAACGCCATCAGCCGCTCGAAGCGCTCGTCCTCGCGACGCTCGATCAGATCCTCGGCCGATACGCCAAAGCGCGCCAGCTCGTCCAGCGGCAGGTAGACGCGATTGCGGCGCACATCCTCGCCCACGTCGCGGATGATGTTGGTCAGTTGCAATGCGAGCCCCAGGGTGCGTGCATACTCGAGTGTGGCGGGCTCGGTGTAGCCGAAGATCCCGGCCGACAACAAGCCGACCACGCCCGCGACGCGGTGGCAGTAGACCTCCAGCGTGGCGAAGTCGGGATAGCGGTTGTAGTCGAGATCCATCTGCATGCCGTCGATGATCTCCATCAGCCTCGACTGGGGCAGATGGTAGGCGCGAACCACGGGAGCGAGCGCGCGCGCCACGGGATGCTGCGGGGCACCGTCGAAGGCGCCGCGCACCTCGCTGCGCCACCAGTCGAGCTTGGCGCGGGCCACGCCCGGATCGGCAGCCTCGTCCACCGCGTCGTCCACCTCGCGGCAGAAGGCATACAAAGCGGTGATGGCGCGGCGCTGGTCCGGCGGCAGGAACAGGAAGCTGTAGTAGAAACTCGAGCCGCTGGCCGCGGCCTTTTGCTGGCAGTACTCGTCGGGCGTCATCGCCAGGGCGCGAATCGAGCAACAGGTCGGGGTCGCACGGACACCCGGGCAATTGTACGGGCGATCGTTTGCACCGCTGCGCTGCAAGGCCACAGGCGACCCCTCGATGCAACCATCATCGCCTCAGCACGGCGCGCGCGAACATGTAGACCCAGTCGCGCTTGTTCAGGACCGGACGCTGGCGGAAGACGTCGCCGTCGGTGTCGTGCAGTTTCTCGAGAATGCGCTCTCCTCCCATCACGATCATCCTCAACTCCAGCCCGACGCGGCCTTCGAGCACCCGGCCGAGCGGGGCGCCGGCCTGCAGGATGCGGCGTGCCCGCTCGATCTGGAAGCGCATGAAGGACTTCCAGCGCCCGGCCGTATCGCCGCTGGCGATCTGCGCCTCGGTGATGCCGAAGCGCTGCAACTCGTCCACCGGAAGATAGATCCGGCCCCTGGCATAGTCGATCGCGACATCCTGCAGAAAGTTGATCAGTTGCAGTGCCGAACAGATACCATCCGAGTAGGCGAGACTGCGCGGCTCGGTCTCGGCGAACAGGTGCAGGAGCAGCCGGCCCACCGGGTTGGCGGAGCGGCGGCAGTAGCTCATCACCTCGCCGAAGTCATCGTAGCGTGTCTTTGTTACGTCTTGCGCAAAAGCCGAGAGCAGGTCCCGGAACAGCTGAATCGGAAGCGCGCGCTGGCGGATCAGCGGGCCCAGGCGCTGGAACAGGGGCGAAGACGACGTTTCCCCGCGCTCGATCGCGTCCAGCTCGCGCTCGAACGCCGCCAGGCGCTCGAGCCGCACCGCCGGAGGCTCCTCTCCCTCGTCGGCGAAGTCGTCGGCCTGCCGGGCAAATGTGTAAATCAGCCGTACTGGCCCCCGCAAATGGGGGGGAAGCAGCCAGGATGCGACCGGGAAGTTCTCGTAATGGTTAACCGCCGGGAACCCGTCGTTGTCTGGAATAGGATGCGTTATCAATAGCTTGTTCTGGATTGGTGCTGACGGCAACACCGTCGTCGAGTGGAGCGGGGGGCTGGCTTATTATAAAATGCGATGATTGCGAAAGTGGCGGAACTGGTAGACGCACCAGATTTAGGTTCTGGCGCCGAAAGGCGTGAGAGTTCGAGTCTCTCCTTTCGCACCAGAAGCAACTTGAGGATCTTAGAACATGCAAGCGACCATAGAAAAAGTGAGCGCGCTGGAGCGGAGGCTCAACGTATCGCTCCCGGCGCAGGAAATCGATAGCGAGATCCAGAATCGCCTCAAACGCATCGCGCGCGACGCGCGCATGCACGGGTTCCGGCCGGGCAAGGTGCCGTTTCGCCTGGTGCAACAGCAGTATGGCGGCCAGGTTCGGCAGGAGGTGCTGGGCGATGCGCTGCAGAAGACCTTCGGCGAAGCGGTCCGGCAGCAGAACCTGCGCGTGGCGGGCTACCCGCGCTTCGAGGCCAAGTCATCCGAGGCCAGTGACAATTTCGAGTTCAGCGCAACCTTCGAGATCTATCCGGACATCCAGCTCGGTTCTCTGGAGCACGTCACGATAGAACGTCCAACGGTGGTGCCGGGCGACGGCGAGGTCGACAAGACTATCGAGATCCTGCGCAAGCAGCGGGTGCAATACCAGGTGGTCGACCGCGGCACGCAGAACGGCGACCGCATCACCATCGACTACCGGGGCACGCAGGACGGTGGCGAGTTCGAAGGCGGCAGCGGCACCGACCATATGACCGTGCTGGGCGAAGGGCGGTTGTTGCCCGATTTCGAGAAGCAAGTGGTGGGGTTGAGGGCCGGTGAGAGCCGCGCATTTGAACTGACTTTCCCAGAGGGCTATCATGGCAAGGACCTGGGTGGGAAGACCGCGCAGTTCGACGTTACCGTCAAGCAGGTGGAACAAGCGGTTTTGCCCGAGGTGAACGCGGAGTTCGCCGGGCAGCTCGGCATCCAGGATGGCGATTTGTCAAAGATGCGTGCCGACATCGGAGCCAACCTGGAGCGTGAAGTACGGCGGCGCGTTCAGGCGCGGGTGAAAGACCAGGTGATGAAGGCGCTGCTCGACAACGCCACGCTCGAGGTGCCGAAGTCGCTGCTGGAGATGGAGATGGAGCGACTGATGGCAGGCATGCGCCAGGATCTGGCGGGACGGGGTTTGAAGGCTGAAGACATCCCGATGCCGCGCGAGGCATTCGAGCCGGAAGCGCGCCGGCGTGTGACCCTCGGCCTGATCGTGGCGGAAGTCGTCAGGCAGAACAGCCTGCAGGCCAAGCCGGATCAGATCAAGACCGTGGTCCAGGACTACTCGGAGAGCTACGAGCGGCCCGACGAGGTGGTGCGGTGGTACTACCAGTCACCCGACCGGCTGCGCGAAGTGGAGTCGCTGGTGCTGGAGGACAATGTGGTGCAATGGGTGTTGTCCCGGGTCAAGTCCGAGGACAAGCCTGCCGATTTCGACGAACTGATGGGAAACGCGAAGCCAAGCTGATGAGTAACTCGCTATGAGGTGGGAAAGAAAGGAATTCGACCGCGGGGCATCCGAGCCCCGCGCATCGCAACGCAGCGATCTCGAGCCGCGCGATCTGGGTTTGATCCCGATGGTGATCGAACAGAGCGGCCGCGGCGAGCGCGCGTACGACATCTATTCGCGTCTGCTCAAGGAGCGCGTCGTGTTCCTGGTGGGCGTGGTGAACGAGATGACCGCCAACTTGATCGTGGCGCAGCTGCTGTTCCTCGAGTCGGAGAACCCGGAGAAGGACATCTCCTTCTACATCAACTCTCCTGGCGGCTCGGTCTCCGCCGGGCTGGCGGTCTACGACACCATGCAGTTCATCAAGCCCGGCGTGAGCACGCTGTGCGTGGGCCAGGCGGCCAGCATGGGTGCGCTGCTGCTGGCGGCCGGCGGCAAGGGCAAGCGCTTTGCCCTGCCCAATTCGCGCGTGATGATCCACCAGCCGATGGGCGGATTCCAGGGGCAGGCCAGCGACATCGAGATCCACGCCAAGGAGATCCTCTTCCTGCGCCAGCGGCTGAACGAGATTATGGCCAAGCACACCGGTCAGGACATCAAGACCATCGAGCGCGACACTGAGCGGGACAACTTCTTCGGCGCCGAGGAGGCCACGAAGTACGGGCTGGTGGACAAGGTGCTGTCGAGTCGCGCCGAGGCGGCGGCTTGAAATGTGCTGTGCTTGACATGACATTCACAATTACCGCCCGACCCTGGTGCCCCGCCCCTAGCCCGCAGTCCCTAGCCCCTTAAGAAATGTCCGAGAAGCCCGGTTCCGAGAAACTCCTGTACTGCTCCTTCTGCGGCAAGAGCCAGCACGAGGTGCGCAAGCTGATCGCCGGCCCGTCGGTGTTCATCTGCGACGAGTGCATCGAGCTGTGCAACGACATCATCCGGGAGGAGAGCCAGGGCGAGCAGGGCACGCGCGGGGCCAAGTCCGACCTGCCGGTGCCGCACGAGATCCGCGGGATCCTCGATCAATACGTGATCGGCCAGGAGCAGGCCAAGAAGATTTTGTCGGTGGCGGTGTACAACCACTACAAACGGCTAAAGAACCTGGGCAAAAAGGACGATATCGAACTGGCCAAGAGCAATATCCTGCTGATCGGGCCCACCGGCTCGGGCAAGACGTTGCTGGCACAAACCTTGGCGCGGCTGTTGAACGTGCCGTTCGTGATGGCCGACGCCACCACGCTCACCGAAGCTGGCTACGTGGGCGAGGACGTCGAGAACATCATCCAGAAGCTGCTGCAGAAGTGCGACTACGACGTCGAGAAGGCGCAGCGCGGCATCGTGTACATCGACGAGATCGACAAGATCTCGCGCAAGTCGGACAACCCGTCGATCACGCGCGA
>JBGPMS010000304.1:0-6948 GCA_041487115.1 Gammaproteobacteria bacterium | reverse complement strand
GTCTCGGCGTTCTCGGCGAGCCCGGGGATCATCTCCGGCATCGCGCGCGAGCCGGTCGCGATCACCAGGATGTCGTAGGCGATAGTCTTGCCGCTCTTGGTCTTCACCCGATTACTGTCGAGCTCGAAGGTCTCGACCGGATCGACCTGGAACTCGATCCCTGGCTCGAGCAGGCTTGCCTGGTCGCGGTAGAGCTCGTCCGGCGTCATGCGGCCTAGGCAAAGGTAGAGGAGCCCCGGCTGGTACATGTGCTTGTCGGAAGCCGACAGCATGGTGAGTTGCACCTTGCCCGAGCGCAGCTCCGGCGCGAGCCGCCGCGCCAGGTTGTTGCCGAGAATCGTCCCTCCCATTCCGCCGCCAACGATCAGGATCTTCATGGCTGCCTCCCTATGTGGTTTTGTGCTGCGAGGATCCGGCTACTTCATCTTCTTCAGTGCGATGTGAAACACGCCACTTTCTTCTCGAGTCCCCAAAAGCTGATGGCCAACCTTGTTCAGCCATTCCGGGATGTCGGCTGCCGAGCCCTTGTCGGTGGACAGCACTTCGAGCTCGTCACCCACCTGCGCGAACTTGAGCCGCGCAATCAGCTCCATCAACGGGCCCGGGCAGAAGCTGCCGCGGGCGTCGACCACGATCTTCTCTGCCATGGCGCGGCCTCCCGATCAGAAGGACCAGACCTGTCCGCCATGCGCTTCGGACAGGAATTTGGTGAGGCCCATGGGCTCGCCAATCCAGGGCTCCAGGTCCTGCGCTTCGACGCCCAGCACGTCGACCGCCATCGAGCACGGGCGGATCTTGGCGTCGCCGAGCTCGGCCGCGCTCTGAAACAGCTGCTTGAACGCCGGCGCCTTCTTCTCTTCGAGCAGCCTGCCGAATGCACCCTCGGGCGGTGCCGGCTCGGCCGCACCCTTGCGGAAGTAGTGCAGCGCGTTCATCGACAGAAACACAGTGACCTCGTCGCCGCTCACCGCCCCGACCGACGCGATCATCGCTGCCATCTGCAGGCGCTCGCGCTCGCCCGACACCACGACGATGCTGATCTTGTTCGACATTGGCATTTCCTCCTCGCCGCCGGACCGGCGGTCACGGACAGCCGGCGAAGCCGTCGGCGTCCATCTTCGCCTGGAAAGCCGGTGCGACCGCGGCGCCGGTTACCAGGCTTCCCGACTCTGCGTCCCAGTTGGCGGGCTTGAGCCTCACCAGCCACCCGCCGCCGTACGGATCCACATTGATGCCCTTCGGGGCAGCGACGAGCGCATCGTTGATCGCCACCACGTCCCCGCTCACCGGCGCCTTGACCGGCCCGACCCACTTGCCGGATTCGAGGGTCACCAGCGACTTGTTGAGCTCGATGGCGCAGCCGATCTTCTTAGGCGTATAAGCGACAACCTCGCCCGCCAACGCGCAGGCGTACGCGGTGATGCCGATCGTCACCATGCCGTCCGCCTCCCGCCGCGCCCAGACGTTGTTCTCGACGTTGTAGAGCAGATCGTCGGGAAGGTTGCAGTTCTTCACCGATGCCATGGCGGTCTCCGAAGTGAAAGCTGGATTCTCACCCCACCCGGGGCTGGCGCGATTGCGCTGGATCAAGAGTGGGAGAGCCTCACTTCTTCTTCATGAAGAAAGTGAACTCCTTGTCCGCTACGGAATGCGAGAGCAGCTCGTTGCCGGTCTGCTTGGAGAATGCCTGGAAGTCCTGTACCGCCCCGGGGTCGGTCGCGATGATGCGCAGCACCTGGCCGCTCGTCAGCTCGTTGAGCGCTTTCTTGGCACGCAGGATCGGCAACGGACAGTTCAGGCCGCGGGCGTCGAGGTCCTTGTCGAAGTTCATGAGCGTCTCTCCTCCATATCCCGGGTCCTCGAGGATGCGCGGCTAACGCGGCCTCGATCGCCGGTGCATACGCCGGTCTACCCAGCCGACCATAATATTAGCAAATGTTAATATACCAAAAGGAAGGGCCTGCGCAAACCCGCAACCAACGCCACCGCCGTCGGATCCCCATTTGATCGAAGCCGTCCTCATGAGATGCGCTGGTAGTACAGGTTCTGCGGATGGTTCGCCTGGGCGAAGAAGAACCAGCGCTCGGCGAGCAGCCCCGCGTATTGCACCAGGAAGGCAGCGGCAAGCAGCGCCGGGACTCCGCCCAGTAGACCCCCGGCCAGCAGGGCGAGCGGAATGGGGAACACTGCGAGCAAAAACATCCACTTGACCGAACGCATCCACGCGCTCGACATCCCATGGAAAAACTCGCGCGTGTTGAACGAGCCACCCATGAAGCCCTGCGAGCTCTGGACGATTCGCGGATGCTTCACCCCGATCGCAGTCTGCAGGCTGGAGCGCGGCTTCAGGCGTGCGTTGCGGCTCAGGCTCGCGCTACGGCCGAGCAGCGCGGCGAGCGTGAAGCCCGCGGCCCAGACCGCGAAGAAGCGCACCAAGCCGGGCTCGACTATGGCGGCGTACGCCGTAGCGAGCATCAGCCCCGACGCGCTCCCGAACAGCAGGTAGTTGATGACGGTGAGCGGCGTGTGCCATTCCTGCAGGAACTTCAGGCACGCGTAGATCATGCCGGTGCACAGGAACAGCAGCGCGCACAGCACGGTGCCGACCGCACCGATGATGAGCGTCGCGTCCAGGCCGGCCAGGATCGGAAGCTGCGTCCAGCCGAGGTAGTGGCCCAGTCCGTACAGGAACACGCAGCCCATGAACGCCGGCAGCACGATCACCTCGCGCGACAGCCACGACTTGCGCCACATGGCCACAGCACGCCAGGCGCGCTCCGGACGGCCGAGATGGAAGAAGGACGCGCCGAGCCCGACGGCGAGAAAGGCGAGCGCGAACGCGCAGCCCAGCGCATAGAACATCGGGCTCGTCGGGCCCTGAATCAGTCCGATGCGATCGAACACCTGCACCGTATAGAGTGCGGCGAACAACCCTTGCCCCACGCCGATCAGCGTCGTCAGCAGGATGACCGAGAGCGCGGGGCGCATTACCAGCTCGTCACGTCGTCCAGCGACGGTGACTTGAGCGCGGGCTCGGGCAAGCGCCCGTCGACTTTCAGCGGGTTGTCCACGCGCTCGAGGTCCTCCTCGCGGACCTTGATCTCCTGCTTACGCCGCGGCAGGTAATGGTTCGCCGGAGATGTGCCCCACTCCGGCATGAGCTGATAGCCGCCGTTCTCCTGGATCGCCTTCGAGGCCGCGGATTCGGGGTCGTGGATGTCGCCGAACAGCCGTGCGCTCGTCGGACAGGCCATGACGCACGCCGGCTTGCGCTCCGCCGCCGGCAGCGATTGATCGTAGATGCGGTCGACACACAAGGTGCACTTGGTCATCACGTGCCGATGCTCGTCAATCTCGCGCACGCCGTAGGGGCAGGCCCATGCGCAGTACTTGCAGCCGATGCACTTGTCGTAATCGACGAGGACGATGCCGTCCTCCTCGCGCTTGTAGCTCGCGCCGGTCGGGCACACAGGCACGCATGGCGGGTCCTCGCAGTGCAGGCACGACTTCGGAAAGTGGACCGTCTGCGTGTTCGGATACTCGCCGACCTCGAAGGTCTGCACCCGGTTGAAGAAGGTCCCGGTCGGGTCCTTGCCGTAGGGGTTGTCGTCGGAGAGGAAGCCGGCGGCGCCCGACGTGTTCCACCCCTTGCAGCTCGTGACGCAGGCATGGCAGCCCACGCACACGTTGAGATCGATCACCAGAGCGAGCTGCGTCATGCGCCAATCCTCCTTCCCGCGATGAATGCCTGCCACACCCGGCGCACTTGCTCGACGCCCGGGATCGGCCCTACCGGCGGCACGCGCGGCCATGTTTCCTGCGGCTCATCCGCGGCCGCCTTGTAGATCCGGACCCGCACGTCGTACCACCCTGCCTGGCCGGTGATCGGATCCGAGTTCGATACCGCCGCCCCCGGCCCGGGCAGCTCCTCCGTGATGAGGTGGTTCAGCAGGAAGCCGCGCTGCGACTCGTTGGCATCCGGCGCGAGGTTCCAGGCACCGGGCGCCTTGCCGATCGCGTTCCACGTCCATACCGTCCCCGGCTCGACCGCTTCGCTGAAGCGCGCCATGCAGCGCACCTTGCCCCACTGCGACTCGACCCAGATCCAGTCGCCGTCGCCGACACCGGTTGTCTGTGCCGTGCGCGGATTCACATACAAATAATTGTGCGCATGGATCTGCCGTAGCCACGCGTTCTGCGAGTCCCACGAGTGGTACATCGCCATTGGCCGCTGAGTGACGGCGTTGAGCGGGTATTTTTGCGTGTCGGTGAGCTGCGCCTCCAGCGGCTCCTGGTAAAACGGCAGCGGGTCGAAGTGCGTCGTGATGCGAGCGCGAAGCCGCTCGGGCGGCCGGCGCGTCCCCCATTTGCCCTGTGCCGCCAGCCGGAATCGCTGCAGCACTTCGGAATAGATCTGGATCAGGACCGGCTCGCTGAAGCGGCGGATGCGCGTGCGCTGTGCCCACTCCATATAGCCCCGGTTCCAGTTGCGCATGTACTGGTACGACGGCGGCAGCTGGTGATGGAACACGCAGTTGTTCTTCGCGTACATCTCCCACTGCCGCGGGTTCGGCTCGCCCAGCATGAACTTCTCGCCGCCTTTGCCGCGCCACCCGGCCAGGAAGCCGATGCCCGATCCGGGCTCGGTCTCGTAGTTGACGATGAAGTCCGGGTAATCGCGGAACTTGCGCGAGCCATCGGGCCGCACGAACGCCGGCAGCTTCAAGCGCGAGGCGAGCTCGACGAGCACCTCCTGGAATGGCTTGCACTCCCCCTTCGGCGGCAGCACCGGGATGCGCACCGCGTCGGTCGGGCCGTCGAACTCCGAGATCGGCCGGTCGAGCAGCGACATGACATCGTGCCGCTCGAGGTAAGTCGTGTCCGGCAGCAGCAGATCGGCGAACGCCGTCATCTCCGACTGGAACGCGTCGCACACGACCAGGAACGGGATCTTGTATTCGCCGCTCTCGTCCCGATCGTTCAGCATGCGGCGCACTTCCATGGTGTGCATGGTCGAGTTCCAGGCCATGTTCGCCATGAAAATCATCAATGTATCCAGGCGATACGGGTCCCCGCGCCAGGCGTTGGTGATGACGTTGTGCATTAACCCGTGCACCGACAGCGGGTACTCCCACGAGAAGCCCTTGTCGATGCGCACCGGGGCGCCGCTTTCGTCGACGAATAGATCGTCGGGCGAGGCCGGCCAGCCCAGCGCCAAACTTCCCAGCGGGGTGTTCGGCTTGACCGCATGCGGACCGTTCGGCGGCTTCGCCGAGGGTGGGATCGCGCGCGGGAACGGCGCCCGGTGGCGGAAGCCGCCCGGCCGGTCGATCGTGCCGAGCAACGTCATCAGGATCGACAGCGCGCGGATCGTGTGGAACCCGTTCGAGTGCGCGGCGAGGCCGCGCATCGCGTGAAACGCCACCGGGTTGCCGGTGACCGACTGGTGCTCTTTCCCCCACGAGTCGGTCCACGGAATCGGCAGCTCCACCTTCTGGTCGCGCGCGGTGACGCCCATCTCCTGAGCCAGGCGCCGGATCGTCGCTGCCGTCACGCCCGTGAGCCGCTCCGCCCACTCGGGCGTGTAGCGCTTCACCCGCTCCTCGAGCAGTTGGAGCGAGGGCTTGACCGGCGTACCGTCCGGCAAGGTGAAGCTGCCGAAGAGATAGGGGTCGGCGCCTTCGCTGTGCGTTGCGACAGGGCGATTCGTGTGCCGATCCCACCACACCTGGTTCTGCGGATACTGCGGGTTCACCTCGTCGGCATCCGGGTCGCGCGCGAGCAGGCCGTATTGGTCGCTCTTCTCGTCGAGCTTCACCAGCTGGCCGGCGTTGGTATAGCGGACGAGAAAGCCGCGGTCATAGAGCCCGAGCTCGAGGAGCTCATGGATGATGGCGAGCAGCAGGGCGCCGTCGGTGCCGGGACGAATCGGTACCCATTCATCCGCGATCGCCGAATAGCCGGTGCGGACCGGGTTGATCGAAACGAAGCGGCCCCCTTCGCGCTTGAACTTCGAGATCGCGATCTTGAGGGGGTTCGAATGGTGGTCTTCGGCGGTGCCGATCATCACGAACAGCTTCGCGCGCTCGAGGTCGGGGCCGCCGAACTCCCAGAACGAGCCGCCGATGGTGTAGATCATTCCCGCCGCCATGTTCACCGAGCAAAAGCCGCCATGCGCTGCGTAGTTGGGCGTGCCGAACTGGCGTGCGAACAGCCCGGTGAGCGCCTGCATCTGGTCGCGCCCGGTGAACAACGCAAACTTCTTCGGGTCGGTGGAGCGGATGCGCGCGAGGCGTTCTTCCAGGAGCCGGAACGCCTCGTCCCAGGGGATCTCGACGAACTCGTTGTCGCCGCGCGCCGAGCCGGGCTTGCGCATGAGCGGCTTGGTGAGCCTGGCGGGCGAGTACTGCTTCATGACGCCCGACGCGCCCTTGGCGCAGATCACGCCCTGGTTCAGCGGATGATCGGGATTGCCGTCTATGTAGCGGATCTCGCCATCGCGCAGGTGCACGCGGATACCGCAGCGGCACGCGCACATGTAGCAGGTGGTGGTCTTGATCTCCTCGATCGGTGACGCGAGACTCGGAGCGTCCTTCGGCATGGGGCACATGTCTGATTTGGAAAAAGCACTGCCGCTCATCTATCTTTTCCATCCACAGGCCCCGAGCCGACCGCGCGGCTTCAAGCTTCCCCGACCCCGGGGTCAGGCCTTGCCGACGATGGCGAGCAGAGCGGGGCTCGCCATCGTCAATCATGCGTGACTGGTCTTTGTGGGGCAGGTGCTCAACCCCGACAGGGATTCGCATACATACTGCGACCAGGATTGCGCGTCTGTGACTTAAGTCACACGGGCGCTCTTACGTCTAAAGAGAACCTCCGCGAGCCGCCTTTTCAACGATAACCCGACCTATGGCTCCAGACTTGACGTAAGTCAACTCCAAGCTATCC
>JBGPMS010000303.1:0-6951 GCA_041487115.1 Gammaproteobacteria bacterium | reverse complement strand
GCACGATGCCTTCCGGGAACTGGCGGCGCCGGTTCGTACGAACAGTATCCGTGGAAATCCGCCCTTGGTGCAACCGGCCTCCCGGGCCGCGACGCGTGTGCTCCGGTTGTAGCCCGGTAAAGTGCGTGCTCACAGCGCTTCCTCACACGTAGAACGCTATCAAAATGAGTAGCAATAGTGCTTGTGAAACGGGGGCGGAAGGCATACCGTCCACGGAAAATGAGACCTTTCGCTATGCTGCGGGCCATGCGCAGATTTCAAAAGGCCCAGCTCCCTTTCCTGCAAACGCTCGAGGACTTCGCCCTCGTCACGGAGATCGGCTTCCATCAGGAACAGGGCGTGCCCATCAGCCTGAAGCAGCTGTTCCTCGCCGAGATTGGCGCGGCTGCTACGGTGCAGAGGCGGCTGGCAAGGCTGAAGAAGCTCGGCGTCGTCCAGCAGATCAAGCGGGACGATGACCGGCGGATGGCCCATTTGACCATCAACTCCGAGCTGAATCCCGTATTCAGAAGATATGTTGCAGTCATCGGCAAGCGCTTGCGGTAGCGATTCGAAAGGCCAGCCCATTGGCCCCCACTGGCGAAGATCGGGGACTCAAGAGTCATGGACAAAACCATCTCAATCGATGTTGGGGAGGGGGAGGATGTCGTCTGGCGGGTACGCGAAACGATCACCCAGATGTGCACGCCCCATGGCGACATCAAGAGCATCGACGTGTACCTGAACCCGACCCCGGACCATGCCACCGGACTGTGCCTGGTTCAGATGGGGAGCGAAGTCGAAGTGGCCAACGCCGTCACGGCGCTGCACGGGATCCGTTTCGCGGGTTGCGCAGGCTTCCTGTTTCGTGTGCGCCGCAGCGAGTAGCGCGGCGCCGCACCATGTGCAAGGCGGCGCGCGCGGGCCAGACCCTCACTGGCGCCGGCGTCCGCGCAAGTAGGGCTGGAGCGACAGCGCCAGGCCAACGACCAGAACCACCAGGCCGCCGACGAAGAAGGGCAGGGACAGGGGCTCGATCTTGTGTCGCACCTGCACGGTGACCTTCGATACCGGTACGCGCGGCGAGTCCGGCCCTTCGAGGATGAAGGTATAGCTGCCGGGGTAGTACACCTCGATCGATCCGACATCGAGTTTGCGGGTGGTCCCGGATTCGGCGTCCACCGTCAGGGTGCGCTGCAGGATCGGCTGATCTGCCTGCAGCAGGGTGGCCGCATACTCCTCGCTCGCACGCGCGGCAGCGCTGCCTTGCGCGGGGGCAAACTCGAACCTGAGCTCGAACGCGATGCGGTTCATATTCGGATCGAGCTCTACCGCGACCGGACGGTAGGCCTGCCCACGGACGAAGTGCAGGATGGTGCCATCCGGGAGCGTCCAGCGCGCGGCGCGGTCGGTCAGCATGAGGGTCGCGCCCGGCTCCCCGCTCAGGTATTTGGCGACGATGTAATACCCCGGCCCGAGCAGCAGGCCGACCATCAGCAGCATCGGTCCGACGCCGCGATTCACTGGCGCGCGAAGTAAAAGCCGATAGGCACCGTCACCGTCACCTCGCGTCCCTTGAGCCGGTCTGGCACGCGGGTCCAAGGCACGCGCCGCACCATTTTCAAGGCCTGGTCGTCCAGCACCCGGAAGCCGCTGGTCCGGTGCACGGAGACCGCCTTCATGTTGCCGAACCCGTCCATCAGGACTTGCACCAGAGTCGTCCCGCTCCAACTCCAGCGGCGGGCTTCTTCGGGGTAATCCTCCTCCTGGGTCTGCTTGCCCACGTTGCGCAGGATCTCAACCTCGAGCGCGTGCACCGCCAGCTCGTCGCTGGCGTGATGCCAGCCGGGCTGTGGCGTCAGCGGGTCTGCAGCGTACGCGGGCCTCACCGGGCCGAGCGCCAGCACGGCCAGGAGCAAAAGGATTTTCATGCGCGTTGTTGGTAGTCGCGGGTGGGATCCCGCACTTTTCGTCAGTATAACCAAGCACGGTGCCTGCCAATGTGCGCAAGAACCGGGAATCACCCCTCACCCTGCCCTCTCCCACAAGGGGAGAGGGGAAGCTAAGCGGTATCTTCGGAGGTCACTGTTGCAGTCGTCGCTGGAGTTGCCATAAGACGCCCTACCCCTCACTCCTTCCGAAGTCGTCGCGACAGTTCACCAGCGTGGCTTTGAACCGCTCCAACGCCGCTACCAGCTGCGCGCGGATGCCCGGCTCCCAGGCCGAGTGGCCGGCGTCGGGCACCACGATGTACTCCGCCTCCGGCCACGCCCGGTGCAGATCGTCGGCCGTCTGCATCGGGCACACCATGTCGTAGCGGCCCTGTACGATCACGGCACGGATGTTGCGCAGGCGCTGCACGTTATCGAGCAGCACCCCGTCGGGAAGGAACACCCGGTGCCTGAAGTAGTGCGCCTCGATGCGGGCCAATCCCAACGCCACGCGATCGCCCGAGAAGTAGGCGATCGTGTCGGGGTTCGGCAGGAGCGTGGAGCAGGCGCCCTCGTAAGTGCTCCACACCCGGGCGGCGGGCAGATGCACCGTCGGGTCGGGATGATTGAGCCGCCGCGTATATGCCGCCAGCAAATCGGCCCGCTCGGCTGCGGGAATCGGCTCTACGAAGTTGCGCCAGGCCTCGGGAAAGACGGTGCGCATCCCGTGCAGGAACCACTCGGCCTCCTGCTCGCGGCACAGGAAGATCCCGCGCAGCACGAACCCAAGGCAGCGCTCCGGATGCGACTCGCCGTAGGCGAGCGCGAGCGTGCTGCCCCAGGATCCGCCGAACACCAGCCAGCGGTCGATGCGCAAGTGCGCGCGCAGCTTCTCCATGTCCGCGAGCAGATGCGGCGTGGTGTTGTCCTTCAGCTCGCCGTGCGGCGTGGACCGGCCCGCTCCGCGCTGGTCGAAGATCACGATGCGGTAGCACGCCGGGTCGAAGAACCGGCGGTGAGCGGGGCTCGATCCCGCGCCGGGCCCGCCGTGCAGGAACACTACCGGGACGCCTTGCGGATTCCCCGACTGCTCCCAGTACATCGTGTGCAGCGCGTCGAGCGGCATCATCCCCGACTCGAACGGCTCGATGTCGGGATGGAGATCGGTGCGCGGTATGCGGGCGATATCGTTCATGTCCTGGTCAGAGGTTCCGCCGTGCCGGCCCGCGCTACAGGCGGCGAATCGCGTAGCCTTTGCGGCGCAACAGCTCGACCATACCGGTGTCTCCGAGCAGATGGCCGGTGCCCACGGCCACGAACGTAGCGTCTGTGCCCGCCAGCATGGTGACGACCTTGTCGGCCATCTCGTGGTTGCGTGCATCGTAGAGGCGCTCGCGCATCTCCGCCGCTGCTTTCTGGGGCAGCCCATCAACCTCCTTGTCGACCTGCCCCATGAGCTGCGCCGGGTCGCCCGCCGACCAGGCCGACACCAGCTCGTGGGTGTCGGCGCTCAGACTGCCGTCGCGTATGCCGTCCACGGTGGAGCGCAACATCGCCTCTTGCAGCTCGGGAGAGAAGCTGTCCAGCAGCGCCATCTGCCCTGCGATCGATTCCAGTTCGACGATGCGCTTGCCCTCCTGCTTCGCCCGGCGCGCGAAGTGCATGTCGAGGCCCAGGCTCGGGTCGTAGCCCTGGCGGCCGATCTCCACGATAGCGATGGTCATTGCCAGCAGATGCGGCCGCATCGCTCGCGCGTATTCGATCGGCAGGCCGATTGCCGGCAAAGTCTTCTTGAGGTCCTCCATCAGCACCGGCGAAACGTGGTTCGCCAGATTGTCCGGCGCAGTGTAAGTGGATCTCTGGACCGCAGCGAGGGCAGCCGACTGATCGGTGGGATCCGCCTCCAGCGCCAGCACGCGGGAGGCCGCATACGCCTGCTCCACAGCCGGACTCAGCGGGTACATCTTGCGGGCTCCGACGTGGATCGTGCCGAACAGGTACACGGTGTTGGTGTGCGAGCGCACTTCCCAGATGAGCGGTGTACTGCCGGTCTGGGCGAATGCCAGGCCCTGGAGCACTGCAAGAACGGCGGCCGTCGCGCCCTGAGCGAGGCGCCGGTAGGTGAGACGAGACAGGGGCATGCTGGAGTAGATCCGCTTAAGGAGGTGAACGCCAAAGGCGTCGCTCCGTCAGTGTATCAAACGGGCGGTGCGGGTAGCGCCATCTTATAATCGGGATCTCCCCTCTCGAACGATGAACCTCGATGGACGACACCTTCAGACAAGCCGCACTCGACTACCACCGCCTGCCCAAGCCGGGAAAGATCTCCGTCACGCCGACCAAGAGCCTCATCACGCAGCGCGACCTGGGCCTGGCCTACTCGCCCGGCGTGGCCGCGGCCTGCGAGGAGATCGTGGCCGATCCTGCCCGCACGCGCGACTACACCGCGCGCGGCAACCTCATAGGCGTGATCACCAACGGCACCGCAGTGCTGGGGCTGGGGGCGATCGGCCCCGAGGCGGCCAAGCCGGTGATGGAAGGCAAAGCCGTGCTGTTCAAGAAGTTCGCCGGGATCGACGTGTTCGACATCGAGATCAACGAGCGCGATCCCGAGAAGCTGGTGGACATCATCGCCAGCCTGGAGCCGACCTTCGGCGGCATCAACCTCGAAGACATCAAAGCGCCCGAATGCTTCTACGTCGAGCGCAAGCTGCGCGAGCGGCTGAAGATCCCGGTGTTTCACGACGATCAGCACGGCACCGCGATCATCGTCGGCGCGGCCGTGCTCAACGGCCTCAAGGTGGTGGGCAAGGACATCGCGAAGGTCAAGCTGGTGTGCTCGGGGGCGGGTGCGGCGGCGCTGTCCTGCCTGAATCTGCTGGTGGGCCTTGGATTGCGGCTCGAGAACATCACCGTCTCCGACATCAAGGGCGTGGTCTACAAGGGCCGCGTCGAAGAGATGGACGAGTACAAGGCGCGCTACGCCAAGGAGACGAAGGCGCGCACGCTGGGAGAGATCATCGAGGGCGCCGACATCTTCCTCGGCTTGTCGGCAGGCGGCGTCCTCAAGCCCGAGATGGTCAAGAAGATGGCCGACCGTCCCCTGATCCTGGCGCTGGCCAATCCGAACCCGGAGATCATGCCGGAGGAGGCGAAGGCCGTGCGGCCCGACTGCATCATCGCTACCGGGCGCTCGGACTATCCCAACCAGGTCAACAACGTTCTGTGCTTTCCCTTTATCTTCCGTGGCGCCCTGGATTCGGGTGCGACCACCATCACCGAGGAGATGAAGCTGGCCACGACCCAGGCCATCGCCGAGCTGGCGCAGCAGGAGCAGTCGGACGTGGTGGCGCTGGCGTACCAGGATGCCAACCTGTCCTTCGGCCCGGAATACCTGATCCCCAAGCCCTTCGACCCGCGCCTCATCGTGAAGATCGCGCCGGCCGTAGCGCAGGCCGCCATGGAGAGTGGTGTGGCGACGCGGCCCATCGCCGATCTCAAGGCGTATCGCGATCAGTTGATCCAGTACGTCTACCACTCCGGCCTGATCATGAAGCCGGTGTTCGACGCGGCGAAGAAGAGACCCAGGCGCGTGGTCTACTGCGAAGGCGAGGATCAGCGCGTGCTGCACGCTATCCAGGTCGTGGTGGACGAGGGCATCGCACGCCCGGTGGTGATCGGGCGGCCGGAGGTGATCAATCCACGCCTGGAGAAGCTGGGCTTGCGCGTGCGTCCGGGCAAGGACTTCGATCTCGTCAACCCCAACAGCGACCCGCGTTTCCCCAGCTACTGGCAGCTCTACCACAACCTCATGCAGCGCAAGGGCGTGTCGGTGGAGGTAGCCAAGCGTGAGGTGATCCGGCGCCCCACCCTGATCGGCGCGTTGATGGTGAAGCAGGGCGACGCGGACGCTATGATCTGCGGCACCTACGGCGAGCACAGCAGGCACCTCAGCTACATCTCCAACGTGATCGGGCTCAAGCCGGGGGTCAAGCAATTCGCCGCCATGAACCTGCTCCTGCTGCAGGAGCGCACGCTGTTCATCTGCGACACCTACGTCAACCCCGATCCGACGGCGGAGCAGTTGGCGGAGATCACGCTGCTGGCGGCGGAGGAAGTCCAGCGCTTCGGCCTCACGCCGAAGATCGCGCTGCTGTCCCACTCCAACTTCGGCAGTGCGCGCACGGCCTCGGCCCAGAAGATGAGCCGCACGCGTGAGCTGCTGGCCACGCTCGCGCCGCACCTGGAGGTGGAAGGCGAGATGCACGGCGATGCTGCGCTGTCGGAGGAGATCCGCCTGCAGATTTTCCCGAACTCGCGGCTCAAGGGCGAGGCCAACCTGCTGATCATGCCCACCCTGGACGCGGCCAACATCTCCTTCAACCTGCTCAAGGTCATCGCCGGGGAAGGCATCACAGTCGGCCCGATCCTGCTGGGCGCAGCCAAGGCCTGCCATATCGTCACGCCGACGGCGACGGTGCGACGGCTGGTCAATCTGACGGCGCTGTCGGTGGTGGATGCGGGGTGGCAGAGGTAGCGGGCGGAGACGGTGAAGGGAACGGAGTCAGCCTTGTCGTGGCGCTTCGTCCGTGGCGAGGCCTTCGACGAGCAGCGCAGGCCCGAGTTCGACTCGGAAGCGCTCCACTTCCGAGCCGCTTCCGAGTCGTTCGCACCGGTCCGCAAGCTCAAGCGTGCCGATGCCAGACTATAGGATCCGAAGCGGCTGTATTTCCGGACGGACACGCAATGAACCCGAAAGATCAGCCCGTTCGCACCACTCCAGAGGAAGCCTGATGGCGAAATCGAAAGCCAAGAATAACGACACCGGCGCCAACCTCGGCTTCGAAGCCAAGCTCTGGGCCGCCGCCGATGCCTTGCGCAACAACATGGACGCGGCGGAGTACAAACACGTCGTCCTCGGGCTGATCTTCCTCAAGTACATCTCCGACGCCTTCGAGGCCAAGCACGCCGAGCTAGAAGCCCAGATGGCGCAGGGTGCCGATCCCGAAGATCCCGACGAGTATCGCGCCGTCAGCATCTT
>JBGPMS010000302.1:0-7022 GCA_041487115.1 Gammaproteobacteria bacterium | reverse complement strand
GGGTTCGGCAGCACTTCCGATCACAATCACCTCGTCCGGCCCAATGTGGAGGGACAGACGCGCGCGATGCGCATGGCGATTCAGGACGGCGGCCTGGCGACCCATGAGATCGACTACATCAACGCGCACGGCACGGCGACGCGCGAAGGCGACCCGATCGAAATCGCGGCTATTCGCGACGTTTTCGGGTCGAGTTCCGAGGCCATCGCCGTCAGCGCCACGAAATCGATGCATGGGCACATGCTCGGTGCAACGGGCGTGATCGAGGCCATCATCACCGTGCTGTCGCTCTCGTCGCAGGAAGCCCCGCCTACCGCGCATCTCGAGGATCTCGACCGCGAGTGCGCCGGCGTGCGCCACATTACCGGGGGATCGCTGCGGGGCCCCTTGCGCGCGGCGCTGTCCAACTCTTTCGCATTCGGCGGCAGCAACACGGTGCTCGCCTTCCGCGCGGTTCACTGAACCCGCGCGGGCATCACGACGTTCTCAAGCGGCGGATCGCGAGCAGCGGCAGGCGCAGCACGAAGCCGAGGAACAGGCGCACGTGCATCCCGGTCAGCAGCGCGTTGTCGCGCCAGTAGTTGAAATGCGACACGCCGCCTTCATCAGGGTGAAAATACCGCACCGGAGCGGGCCGGTTCAGCGGACGCACCCCCAGCCAGCACATCCGCACGACCGCTTCCGGGTCAAAGTCGAAGCGCCGCATCCAGCGCTGCTTCCGCATTACCTTGCGCAGGGGCCCGATCGGATACACCCTGAATCCGAACAGCGAGTCGCCGATTCCCGTCCATAGCGTTTCGAGGTTGGCCCACCAGTTGGATACGCGACGCCCCTTGACGCGCAGGTTCGGCGCGCTCGCGTCGAACACCGGAACACCCAGCACCATGCAGGCAGGCTCGGCCAGGGACGCCGCCATGAACTCGTCGATCAGCGCGGCTGGATGCTGTCCGTCGGAATCCATCGTCAGAACGTGCGTGAAACCGGCTGCCTCGGCGAGCTCGATTCCGTGCAGCACGGCGGCGCCCTTGCCGCCGTTCCTCGGCAACACCATCACCTTCAGGCCCGGATCGACCCCGCCCATCGCGCACAATCCTTCGGCCGTACCGTCGGTACTCGCATCCACCACGATCCACACCGGGTTCCAGACACGCCGTGCCGCCTGCACCGTGGCATAGACTCGCTCGCCGGGGTTGTAGCTCGGAATCAGGACAAGGTGGCTCCGGGAAGCCTCCTTCATCGAGTCCTCAGCGTTCGTCAAGCCGGGGAGTCTGCGGTTGCACGAGGGTATCGCCGGCGGCATCGAGGCCGTTGCCGCGGGCAAGCTCGGATGCAAGATAGGATTCCAGTTCCGCAATCATCTCTCTCAAATTATCCTTGGGCATGAAACGCCTTCCCAGCCGGGCGCGGTAGCAGATCGGCGTCGGCGGTATGCGATGAAGCGACCAGCCCTTGGACAGAAAAGGCGATGTGGTTTCGATCAATACCGTCTGGATGGGAATGCCCGAGCGCTTCGAAACGAGGGCCGCTCCTCCCTTCAGACGATTGATCGGCGCTCGCCTCGTGCGGGTTCCTTCCGGGAACAGCAGGAGTTGACCGCCGGCCCTCAAGTCCTCCACCGCCTGCGTCACTCCTCCGATAAAGTCATCGTTACGTATGTAGCCGGCCAGGCGCGCCGAGGCTCCATATAACTGATTATTGAGCAACTCGGCCTTCATCACGCAAGCCACATTGGTCAGGCGCGAGAGGACCATCACCGCGTCCAGAAGGCCGGGATGATTGGGTGCGATGATCACCGGTCCGGCTTCGCGCAAGGCGTCCAGCGCCCGCAGATCGAAGCGAAAGACTCCGGTTACCGCCAGGAGCCAGAGATAGCAGCGAAATCCGTAGCTGGTGACCCATCGCCCGACCACTCTCCCCCGCTCTTTCGACAGCAGGTGACATAGCGGCCAGGCCGTTCCGGACCAGATGAGACACATCAGGCCGAAGACGAGCAGCCCCGAATAAATGACAAGGCATCCATAAGCGGCGCGAAGCCCCGCGCGGAGCATTGGAGCTGCAGACTCCCGCAAAAGCATAGCCGTCCGTCCTATACGTAAGGCTCAGCTCGCACCGAAGATTGGCACCCTAACACAGGACGCGGCGGAGAATAACTGTCCCCGGTTCCGTCGCATTTGCTTCGGAGGGTATAGAAAAACAAATCCCCTTTTCCCCCGACCGGGAAGGTAGCCTGTGGGCAGTAAGCTGTCAATCACGCGAGTCTGCGGTCAAGACTAGAGGAATTGCGGGGATTTTTCGGGCCATTCACGGGCCGCAGGCGCCCCGTATCGGAGTCGTTTAGCCTCTCACCGCAAGCGACAGCAGGCAAAGACGACGATACACTGCACGCACCATGGCCGACACGTCCCAAGACGCTCGACGAGAAGACAATCCCCTCGAGAACAGCCCGTGGAGGCCGAGCATGGCGATACAGCTGTCGATCGCCTTGCACTTGGCCTGCGCGATCGGGTTTCTCGCCTGGCCCGGAGGCTGGCCATGGTTTCTCGCAGCACTCGTGCTCTGCCACACGGCATTGGGCTCGGCAGGAATGCGGCCGAGCAGCCAGCTGCTCGGCCCCAACCTGGTGCGATTGCCCGCCGCCGCCGAGCGGCGCGGCGAGATTGCCTTGACCTTCGACGACGGCCCCGATCCGGACGTGACGCCGAAGGTGCTCGACATCCTCGAGCGCTACGGAGCCAAGGCGAGTTTCTTCTGCATCGGCGAGAACGCCGCGGCACATCCAGACATCGTCAGGGACATCCTGCGGCGGGGGCATGGTGTCGAGAACCATACGATGCATCACTCCAACCTGTTCGGCTTCTTCGGGCCGACGGCACTGCGCAGAGATATCGGGATGCTGCAGTCTCTGCTCGGTAAACTCGCCGGCCGCCCACCGGTCTTCTTCCGGGCACCGATGGGGATCAGAAATCCATTCCTCGATCCGGTCGTGACGGGGCTGGGGCTCAAGTACGTCAGCTGGACCCGGCGCGGTTTCGACACGACCAACCGCGGCCCGGCAAATGTACTGGCGCGGCTGACTTGCGGCCTTGCCGCAGGGGATATCATCCTGCTTCACGATCGTAAATCGGTCCATGGCGACGCGATCGTGCTGACGGTACTGCCCCTCCTGCTGGAGAGAATCAGCGCTACCGGACTGAAATCGGTATCGCTGCAAATGGCGATGCGGTGATGGAGCCCGAGGTCCGCGCGCTGTGGTCCGCGGCCTCACGCCCTTATCTGACAGCCGGCCGGTATCCTTACCACTTCGCACGAAGCAAGCTGAGATTCGACCCGGTATTCTTCACGCTCGTGCGTCGCGGCCTGATTCCCGATCGCGCCCGCGTGATCGATCTCGGCTGCGGGCAAGGCCTGCTCGCTGCAGTGCTGCTCGCCGCGCGCCGCCAGTTCGAGTCGGGCGTCTGGCCTGAAGCCTGGCCGGCGCCGCCGGCGGATCTGCGTCTGCGCGGAATCGAGTTGCAGGACGAGATTGCGCAATGGGGACGCATAGCGCTCGGGGGCGATGTCCGGATCGAGACCGGGAATATATCCGGGGCAGTGTTGCCCGAAGCCGATGTGATCGTCCTTCTGGATGTGCTGCACTACCTCGAGGCGGACGCTCAGTTGCAGGTTCTGGAAACCGCGGTACGTGCCCTGAAGGGCGGCGGCCGGCTGTTGATGCGGGTGGCGGACGCGTCGGCCGGCCTGTCGTTTCAGCTCACACGATTGACCGATCGTCTCGGGACTTTGTCGCACTTCCGGCAACGCAGTAGCTGGCCGCGCATCACGTCTCGCACGGCCGCGGAATGGACTTCTCTATTGCAGAGCCTTGGATTTCAGGTCGGGGTCGAGCCGCTCGACGGACGCACACCGTTGGCGAACGTGCTTCTGCACGCGCGCCTAGGGGCTCGTGGGAAAGCGGGCTAGCCGAATATTCGCCGCCTAGAAAATTGAAACGGGAGAGCCTGATCACGGCGCGAAATCCGGTGAGCCTCCAGAAGGCCGGCTCCGATCTCATCGCACCATGACGGAATTCGCAATGCCGTCACGGCACCCGGAAAGGGTCCGGGGTGCGATGTGAGCCAAGGTTTGCCTTGGCTCGCGCGACCGCCGACTCCTCTGTAATTGTGGTCCACCACGGCCTGGCTGCCCCGGGAGACGTGTCCCGACCGCTTCCGCTTCAGGCCTCCACCCCAGCCCGGCCTTGAGCCCTCCTGGGGCGTGTGATACGGTTAAAGCTTCCACCGCCACGCCGGCTCAGCGGCCGGCCGCAGTTCAAGCGCGGCTCATCGGTACGGCTCGTGCCACACGAAAACAGGCATGCTCGGCGGCTCGGGCAAGATCGAAAACGTCGAAAATATGAGCTACCCGGTCGACCTGCACATGGCGCCTTCCCCATCGGAGACCTGGACCGCCGAGATCGCCCTGCGGATTCGCCGGCATCTGGCCCTGAAGGTGGTCGGAACCACCGCATGGACGTGGCTATTCTTCGTCGGCTATTTCCACCTTCTGCGCCACCCGGCCTACCCGATGACGGTGATGCCGCTAACCGCGCTCGACCATCTGATCCCGTTTCAGCCGCAGGCGCTGTTTGCGTATATCACTTTGTGGGTTTACATCGGGGTTGCGCCGGGGCTGCAGCGGACCTTTCTCGATCTGCTCGTCTACGGCTTGTGGATCGCCGCGCTGTGCTCGAGCGGCCTGGCCTTTTTCTACTTCTGGCCGACCCAGGTGCCGCTACTGAGGCCGGACGTGTCGGGCTTTCCGGGCTTTACGATGCTGCAGGGGGTAGACGCGCCCGGCAACGCCTGCCCCTCGATGCACGTGGCCGTCGCGATCTTCACGGCCATCTGGGTGGACCAGCTGTTGCGGGAGGCGCGGGCACCGGTCTTCATGCGCCTGTTCAACGGGGTCTGGTTCGCTGCCATCGCCTACTCGACGCTGGCGATCAAGCAGCATGTGGTGCTGGACGCAGCCGCGGGTGCGCTGCTCGGTGTCGCCTTCGTGCTGCCGTCGCTGCGCTGGCGGCCCGCGGGTCGTCGCGCGGCCGGGGCCACGGGCGGAGTGGATATGGATATCATCGGACATCACCGACCACGGGCCGAGTCGACGGCCCGGCAAGGGAGGGATTGATCCGCGGGCGGGCAAGACCAAGGGCGCCCGGACAAGTGCGCTAGACTCGCAAGACAAGTGTGAGGAGGTTTGCATGCCCGCATCATCGCAGACGAGTACCGCCCCATCTGCCGGCCCAATTCTTTCCCCGGAATACCGATGCGATGTCCTCGTCATCGGCGGCGGGCCGGGTGGCTCGACCATCTCGGCGTTTCTGGTGCAAAAGGGCTGGAAGGTGGTACTGCTCGAAAAGGAACACCATCCGCGCTTTCATATCGGCGAATCGCTGTTGCCGCTTAATCTGCCCTTGCTCGAGCGCCTGGGCGTGCTCGAGCAGGTCGACCAGATCGGACTGGTCAAGCCCGGCGCCGAATTCAATTACGAAGGCTACGAACCGGCGGTCTATTACTTCGCCAACGCCATGGACAAATCCTACCCCTCGGCCTACGAGGTGCGGCGCTCGGAGTTCGACAACCTGCTGCTTCGAAACAGCGCCGCCAAAGGCACCGATGTGCGCGAGGGCGTGAAAGTCACTGAAGTCGAATTCCGGCAAGGCTCGACCTCCCTGGTGCACGCCGTCGATGAACACGGCAACGCGCAATGCTGGGAGACGCGCTTCGTAGTCGACGCCTCCGGGCGCGACACCTTCCTCGCCAATCGCTTCAATATAAAGAGCCGCAACCCGGTGCACAGCAGCTCCGCTGTTTTCGGCCATTTCGAGGGCGCGGTGCGGCGCTCGGGCCGCGACGAGGGCAACATCAGCGTCTATTGGTTCGATCACGGCTGGTACTGGATGATCCCGCTGCGCGACGGTGCCATGAGCGTGGGCGCGGTGTGCTGGACGTATTACATGAAGACCCGCAAGGTCAGCGTGGATCAATTCCTCCTCGACACCATCGCGCTGTGCCCGATGATGGCCGAGCGCCTCAAGGACGCGAAGCTCATGGCGCCGGCGCTGGCGACCGGCAATTTTTCATATCGTGCAACGCGCATGACCGGCGACGGTTATCTGATGGTCGGGGATGCGTATGCGTTCATCGATCCGGTGTTCTCGAGCGGCGTGTTCCTGGCCATGAACAGCGGCGAGCTCGGCGCCGCAGTGGTCGATGAGGCCTTGCGTAACGGCGACGTCTCGGTGCGCAGCCTGAGGCGCTATGAAAAGACCATCCAGCACGGACTCAACACGTTCTCCTGGTTCATCTACCGCATCACCACACCGGCGCTGCGCGAGATGTTCATGTCGCCGCGCCCTGCGTTCCGACTGGAACAAGCGATCCTGTCCCTGCTTTCGGCCGACATCTTCGGCAAGACACCGATCCAAGGACCACTCCTGCTCTTCAAGCTCATTTATTACGGTATCTCGATCAAGCACTGGCGTGAGAGCCTGGCGGCCTGGCTGAAACGCAGACGCGCCTGGCGCACCAAGCTCGACTTTGTGTGGAAGAGCGGCAACTGAAAAGCGGGGCGGCGCCGGAGGCGGGAACAGCGATCGTGGCGGCTCGCGCCTTGACCTCCACGGAGCGGCTCTCCGTCGTAAGCAGCCGAAGCTCTCGTTATCCGCCGGCCGCAAAGCTCCATGCGTCGTCGCCTCCGCGCAGCACGAGCGGCACTCCCGGTGCTGCGCGCCACGCGGCGACGCGGGCGATCCAATCCTGCGACGTCGCGGCGACGGCGCTTTGCATATCACGCGCCGGTTCGCAACGTAGCGACCCTGCAACCGACCTTGCCTGGAACATGCACCAGTCGCTGCGGTGCGCGGCGTCCGGTGCGTCGGATTCCTCCACCCAGCCGACGAGGAGCCGCTCGCAGTCGCCGAGCCAGCTCTGCGCCAGGAGCGGCAACCAGGACCAGGCGTGCGGCCCGAGATGCAAGAACGC